>NZ_DJTD01000032.1:25440-69746 GCF_002440385.1 Sphingobacterium sp. UBA6317
AAGCACTGAACAAGCACTGAACGAGCACTGAACAAGCACTGTTAAAATCGCGAATTTGGCCACCGATTGATCTCCGTTTGCTATATCGAAAACTTAATCATATTACATCAAAGCCAACTAGCTTTTATGTCAAACTATAAAACAAAAAATGTCTCCTACATTTGCTTCATACAAACATAAGAGACATTCTCTTCTTTCTATGGTAGGCCTGATTCCCACCTCAACGCTGGATCGAAAACTCGACCTGCTACAACGGTTACAGGACAGCCTGTAGACGTTGCGGCAAATCTTCAATCTTTGAAAGACTCAATTGCTTCATAACCTGATACAAATGTGTCTTGAACATATTGATTGTATGTTCCCCTCCTTCATTGCCCAATGCGCCAACGCCATACATAAATGGTCTTCCCATAAAATTGAAATCTGATCCAACGGCATGTGCCCGAGCTAGGTCAACTCCCGATCGAATACCACCATCTAACATGATTTTTATTTTCTTTTTGTATTCTGGGTTGCCCGCCAAATGGATCAATGAATTGATCGAAGATTCACTTGCGTCGAGCTGTCGTCCACCGTGATTGGATACGATAACTCCATCCACGCCTAACGCGATAGAAGCCTGCATATCTTCATCGGTGGCAATCCCTTTAAGTACTAAAGGCCCTTTCCAAAGATCGCGAATAGCTTTAATTTTCTCAACATCTACCTTACCGGTAAATGTTCTATTCATAAACTGTCCCAGCTGCGCTAAATCAAGACCTTTTTCCATATAAGGCTTCAATGTTGCAAAAGAAGGAATTCCATGTCTTAATGTTTCTATCCCCCAAGTCGGACAGGCAAAGGTTTGCAAGATATTGGCGATACTCATTTTAGGCGGCATAGACAATCCGCTTTTTATTTCACGATAACGAAGTCCAAAAGCAGGCACATCCACCAAAACTACCAATACAGGGCATTCAACAGCCTCCAGACGTTTAATAATATCATCCCGCAACCTGTTTTCCGTAGGATGATAGAGCTGAAACCAGGCTTTCCCATCAGACACCTCGGCAATACGTTCAATGCTACTTGTTGATACTGTACTCAAAATATAGGGAATATCATTTTTTGCTGCCGCTTTCGCAAGAATTTCCGGCGCATTCGGCCACATCAATCCCTGAAGTCCAATAGGCGAAACACCAAAAGGTGCACTGTAACGACGACCGAATAATTCAACAGATAAGTCTATTTCTTCACTCGCAAGCAGATATTGCGGCTTCAACAGAATATTATCAAAATCATTCTCATTTCTGGCAAGGTTCAATTCTTCATTTGCACCTCCGGTCAGATAATCAAATGCAAATCGGGGAATCCTTTTCTTCGCTTTAATCTTTAGATCTTCAACAGAAGGATAACGTGTATTATATATAAATTTCTGGCTCATGATTGATGTATTATTTATAAACAGTCTATGACTGCGCGCCAAACTTAGAAAAATTGCATTTCAAATGCAAGCTAATTGTAGCTAATATAAAAAAATCTGTCATACATTTCTGCGATACCCCAATTCAGCACCACCACTTACAGGTAGATTTACCCCTGTGATAAAGCGTGCTTGGTTTGACAGTAGGAACACACAGGCATCGGCAATGACATCGCCCTCAGGACAGTATCCCAGCAAATGAATATCCTTCAAAAAGTCAAAAACCTGTGTCGGATGCGCTTGCTCCAGTGTCCATTTGTTGAGCATGGGGGTCATAACAGCTGCAGGCATAACCGAATTGACACGTATGCCGACAGACGCATAGTCTATGGCCATCGATTTTGTCAACGCATTGATAGCCCCTTTTGTGGCAGCATATGCCGCATGGTTCTCCTGGCCTATTTCCCCTACTAAGCTACTCGTATTTAGAATACAACCGGCAGATTCCTTTAAATGGGGGTAGCCATACCGTGTAGTCAAAAGAACACTTTTCATGTTGGTATCCAGTAACCTTATCCATTCATCGTCCGTCGTTTCATGCAAAGGTTTTGATGGACTTGCCAAGCCAGCATTGTTATGGATTGCATCAAGCCGCCCAAAAACAGCAACGGTCTTTTGGATAGCTGATTCAACTTCCCTGGCCTGCGTGACATCCGCACAGATGCCCATATGTGGTGCCCCGATCAGTTCAGCTGTTTCATCCACAGATGCTTGATCGAGACCAACAAAGGCAACCTTTGCCCCCGCTTTGACATAGGCTTTTACACATTCCAAACCGATACCAGCACTTCCTCCGGTAACCAATATGATTTTATCTTCTAAGATTTTCACGTTCTATTATTCTTGTATTTAGCATCAAGTTCCAAAGCATTGGAACAAATTAAAAAATCAGTTGAAAATTACATATAAAATCACGACAATAGCGAGTAGCAATGTCGACAAAATGCGGTAACTCCCGATACCCGACCAGGCTTTACCCCGAAGTGGGTCCATGGGATTCTTCCAATACAAATCCCGACTTTGTGCAGTGTGCTGCACGGGATACTTATACGATAATAATACCTGAAGTACCATACAGATCAAAAACAGATAAAAAGCCATCATCATAAATGGAGTCTGACCTATCCACGAGTCAGGCAGCAGCTTGTTCAGTAAAAATACGGCAACCCCCAAAACAGAACCTATCCACAAGGTAAGTTTTGCAGCTATTGCCGATGCCCCTTTCCAAAACACACCTAAAAGAAATACGCAGGTTATTGGTGGCGCAATGTGTGCTATCACATCATTTATGCCGTAGAAAATACTCTCATAGCGATCCAGTAGTGGTAAAAGAGCCAAGGAAAATCCCATGGCAA
Organism: Sphingobacterium sp. UBA6317; assembly: GCF_002440385.1. NCBI lineage: Bacteria > Pseudomonadati > Bacteroidota > Sphingobacteriia > Sphingobacteriales > Sphingobacteriaceae > Sphingobacterium > Sphingobacterium sp. UBA6317. Next base: position 28,258 of record NZ_DJTD01000032.1, read on the forward strand.
TAACTGCAGCAATTTTCCCGATACGAATCAACTGACCATCGGAAGCGGCAGGTTTCCGCTGTCTAAAGATATCGTAACTCACCATGGTCGATATCGAATTTAGCGCACCCGATATCTGGCTCATTAAACCCGACAGGAGCGCTGCGACCAAAACACCGATCAATCCGGAAGGCAAAAGTTGTGTAATCATAAGTGTATAGATACCTTTTGAATTGACCTGCCCTTGATGGTCCACGCCGAGACTGCTTAAATCCAATTGACCTGTTCTAAACAAAGTATACGCAAATAGGCCTGGAAGCACAAAAATAAAAACAGGCAAGATTTTTAGAAAACCACAGAAAAGAGCACCCACACGTCCATGGTTTTCATCTTTCGCCCCTAAAACACGCTGAACAATGGTCTGATCGGCACACCAGTACCAAATACCCAAAATCGGATAGCCAAACAAAACGGCATACCAAGGCATTCCACTTCCATCGTTACTCCCACGAAGCATGGAAAGACGATCAAGGGCATTGTCCTGTTCCAGTACAGCTTTCATTGGCGTCCAACCGCCCATCTTGTCAAAAGCCGCAAAACTGATAATGAAAGCCCCCGCAAGCAACACAATTGTCTGGATAGATTCCGTCACCACAACAGCACGCAATCCGCCCAAAATCGTATATATTCCAGTTATCACACAGATTACTGTAATACTTAAATACATATTAAATCCAAAAAGTGTGCGCAGCACAATCCCTCCGGCCAACATCGAAAAAGCGATATGAATAACAATTGCCGATAGTATAGAGATAAACGTAAGCCAATCTCTGCTGGCACGATCATAGCGCCGTTCCAGAAAGTCGGGCAAGGTGGCAACACCCGACTTGAGGTAAAATGGCACAAAAAAAAGCGCCAGTAAGATTAAAGTAAAGGCCGCCATCCATTCAAAGTTACCATTAAGCAAACCGGTATCGAATCCGCTCTGTGCCAAACTGACCAGATGGACTGTTGAAATATTGGTTGCAAAAAGCGCTAGTCCAATGGCTGGCCAACGAAGTGTCTTTCCAGCCAAAAAATACCCCTCTGCACTTGTTTCCTTGACTTTCTTAAATCGCACCGATCCTGCCAATACGCCGACAACTAAAATCAACAGTATATAAAAGATGGCGATACCTAAATCTAAATTTCCTAACATAATGTCAACTTATAACAAATCACAACTGCTTCCCACATCCATTGGGGTACGATAAACGCCGCTCTCTATCGCCACTGGGTGTACAAAATGAGACTTTAGATGCGGAATATGCTCCAAAAACAAAGCCTCATGTCCCAAGCTTATGTGGTTAAATAAAACCAGGTGCTGATGGAGCTGCCCCATGTCCCCAACATGTGGTACAACAGGGATATTATATTTTCGACAAAGTAGACTCACGGATATAAACTCGCTTACGCCACCAACGCGAACAGCATCGACCTGTACAAATCCCGTCGCACCCATTTGAAGATAATTTTTAAACAAAATGCGGTTCGGCACATGCTCACCCATGGCAACTTTTATCGGCGCAATATGTTCGGCCAAGCGTTTATGACCAACAATGTCGTCCGGGTGTGTCGGCTCCTCTACCCAAAACGGGTTCATCTCTTTAAGCTCTTGACAGATGGATAGCGCCTGCGGCAGCGTCCATTGCTGATTCGCATCGAGCATTACTTTAGCTTCATCACCAGCAACCTCACGCACGATATGCGCACGACGAATATCCCGCAAGGGATCTTCACTGCCCACTTTGAGCTTCATTGCGGAGAAGCCGTTTTCTAAAGCACGCTTACAATTCTCCCGTACCTTTTCATCAGAATAGTTAAACCAGCCTACTGACGTATCATAGCCCACATAGCCCTTTTCAATAATCCCCATTCTTTTATGACCTGTAGCCATATTTGACTCCAGTAAGCTGATGGCCTCCGCCTTTGTCAACTCATCTTCCAAATAGGAAAGATCCAGCGTATTGACAATCTCTTCGGCGCTGAGCTCGGTTAACAATTTCCAAAGTGGAACTCCTCTCGTTTTAGCCCAAAGATCAAAACAGGCATTTGTTACCGAAGCTAAGGCCAAATGAACAACCCCTTTATGTGGACCCAACCAACGATACTGCTGTTCATTGCTCAACCTATTAAACAATTGACCAAAATCTGCCATAAGATCCTCAATTGGAATCCCTTTCAGTCGTTCGGCATAAAAAGCTGCGGCACGACAGACCAGCTCGTTCCCTGCACCCAGTGTAAAAGCCAGACCTGTCCCAACGCGCCCCTTATCATCGGCCAATCGGGTCACTGCATAAGAATAGATCGGATCTTTGTGTATCGCATCACTGCCTGCACCTGTAGCCAAAGGAAATCTTCGATCCTGAATATCAAACGTCTTTATCATAAAATCTTAACGTGCTTATTTTTAGTATTTAGGTTAATCTATTTTGAATTATAACTTTAATTTCTCTTTTAATTTGCGTAAAATGTCAACATCCGAATCCTTTATGCGTCCCATTCGATTGGGACCAACGTTTAAGATCAGGATATTGTCTTGCGCAGTTGCGGTCTGATAAATCCCCGCAAGTTCTTCCAAAGACTTATACTTCTTGTCTGTCGTGTTATAGAACCAGCGTTCTCCAAGTACCACTGTTGTCTCAAAAGGCATATAGTAAGTGTTCCCCTGTGCCATAAAAAGCTTAGGGTCAGGATCGACCGGAAGATAAGGGTCGCCTAGCCTAAAGTCACTTGGAAAATAACGTATTGGGTAATAATTCTGCTGGTCTTTCGGCAAAACAATGTGTTTGTCCGTATTCTCAGGCGATCCGATGCTCCAGTTTATACCAATTTGACATCCAGGAACCTTTTTCTTGATTAAATTATAGATCTCCTGCGTGGGCCATCGATAATTCTCTTTTTCCCAGCCTCCATCCAGCCAAAGCTCAACGATATCCGTATACTTTTTGGTCACATCCACCAGCTCATTGAGCTGGTTCAACATATATTGATTATAGGCTGCATCTGCAGACCTGTCTTTAACATTGGGGTTCTGCTTTCGGTCCCATAAAGAATAATACAAGCCGAGGCGCATTCCCTGTTTGGCGCATTCTTTAGCCAGCTCCAGTACAACATTTGTTGCGTTCGAAGAGTTCGCTACATCATAATCCGTATACTTGCTATCCCATAAACAAAAACCCTCGTGGTGTTTCGTTACCAAAATCATGTACTTCATCCCGGCTTCCTTTGCTGTCGAAACCCATTGTTTAACCTCAATTGCTGATGGAGCATATGTGCTGGCGGGTTTAGATCCGTCTGTCCACTCCTGATCATGAAATGTATTCATGCCAAAATGAACGAACATGCCATATTTTCGGTCAATCTGCGCCCGCTGATATGCATTGGGCCGTACCGATGGAACAGGTACAATAGCCTTTGTTTGAGCACCGACATGTATACCTAAAACAGCGAGTGCCAAACTAAATAATATTTTTTTTCTCATGGCTACATTCTATTGGTTATTACTGCGTTTATTAATTTTCTTTCTTTAGTCCGTATGGAATACTTCCGCCATACCAGACCAAATCTCCCCTTTCTCCTGTGCATCGGACAAGGGTTGCTGACAAGGATCCGTTTCCTTCCACCAGCGCTGTGTCTCTGGATCGGAAGCCATTTTTTGCATATCAAGCTTGATATTTTGTCCTGCATATTCAAAATAGCTGAAAAGAAAAAATTGACCATCTATCTCCTTCAAAAAAATAGAATAATTGCGGATATGACATGCCTTGATCTTTCGAAGTACTGAGGGCCAAACTTTGGCATGAAGCTTTTTATAATACGCTACTTTCTCGGCTTTCAATCCTGTTATGGATGCATAGCGAGTCACGGAGCGACTGCTCTCTGTAGACCGGAAGGCTGTTGTACAGAGTACGACCAAGACGATCACAAGGATGTAAGGATACAATTTAGGATACATAAGTTCTGCGTTATTGTATAATTATACGTAGTTGTATAGTACTACTAAATTACGCGCTTAGCAGGACGGAGACTACTGCTAGATTGCTCATTTCTCCCACTATATTAACAATTTTACACATGTTTACTTATTTTTAAGGCAAAATAGGCTATATTGCCTGTTCTTAATTTAAAAATAACCAAACACATGAAACCTGTTTTCGCCAAAATTTTGGAAGGTGCAGCTATCACAACTTTTGCGACCAAAGATGTGCAACGCCCATTCTTCTCAACCGAATTTCATTTTCATAGCGCCTGCCAGATGACCTATATTGTGGAAAGTGAGGGAAAGCGGATTATTGGCGACAATGTGAGTAACTTTGTTTCCGATGAACTTACTTTTGTAGGACCTGATCTGCCACATGTCTGGCACAATAACACGATAAATTGCGCAGGCTCTACTATTGCGGAGACAAAAACTTCCCGTTCTTTAGCCTTGTATATAGAACCTAAATTAATGATTAAACTTTTAGGGCATTTCTTTCAAACACACAAAGTCGAAACCTTCTTTTCGGTCTCCAAACGCGGTCTCCTATTCCGTGGCGCAACAAAGGAACAATTGAAGGTAAAGCTAAAAAAGATCGTACAGCTGGATTATGGCTTTGAAAAAACTATTTTGTTACTAGAGATTATCGAATTGATGTTATCGACAGATGAATTTGATTACATTTCCAGCGCTGGATACACCCACAACTATAGCCCTATTGACAATAGTAAAATTGACAGCATCTTTAAATTCGTATTTAACAACTATACCGGAGAAATTCAATTGGATCAAGTTGCGCAGCTCGCTAATATGTCAAAACACTCCTTTTGCCGTTATTTCAAATCCCGTACGCAGAAAACCTTCGTCCAATTTGTCAATGAGGTTCGCATCAGTGAATCCTGTAGATTGATTGTCGAAAACAAGCATCAAATCACACACATTGCTTATGCCTGTGGCTTCAACAGCCTTTCAAACTTCAATAAAATTTTCAAATCAATTAAAGGGATCACGCCAAGCCAATATAAGTCCCAGATATGTTAGAAAAGCGTCAAAACAAAGTTGCACTAATCAAAATTGACACGACCAAGATCTACACTAGCAGGACCATTCAAAAGCTTTCCATTCATTCCGAACCGTGAACCATGACAAGGACAGTCCCAGGACATTTCGGATGGGTTCCAGCTTACTGTACACCCCATATGCGGACAGACTGAGTTTACAGCATGCAACTCCCCTTCCATATCCCGACAAATAGCCAGTTTTCTGTCCCTATAGTGAACAATTTTACCTTCCGCTGGCTGTAAGCTTTCGACCTCCTTCAGCGTTTCAGCCGAAAATTTGTCCATGATAAAATGTTTTGCAGCATTGACACCTTCCGATAATACCTGCTGTGCGCTCGCAACAGGTTTGATGCGGCTTGGTGACAGCAGTTCAGCCAGCGGATTCTCCTTTCCTTCCAATAAGTCAGGGATCACAAGTGACGCCATTGATCCAAATGTCATTCCATTACCGCCATAACCGGTGGCTATATACACATTATTTTCATTTGGCATACTGCCGATAAAGGGTAAGCCATCGGCTGAATCATAATATTGCGACGACCAACTTGCAGTAAGTTCATCATAGTCGAAATGCTGATCAACCCAAAGTTTTAGGTCGGCAAAATGTTGCTCTGTTTGTTGGTCGTCGCCAGTTTTATGATCAAAACCACCCACGATAAGGTAATGTTCTTTATCAGATCGATGATACCTAAAATAGTGGTAGGGATCATACAGATCCGCAGCTTGTCCCAATGCTTCAGGTTCCCCATGAAGCTTTAACGTCAGGACGTAACTTCGATAAGGTGCCAGTAAAAAATTGAATCTGTTTTTGCCTGGTGGCACATGGGTAGCCCAAATGATATTCTTTGCCGTATAAACCTCTTTTCCACTCAGCTTCAATTTGACCCTTCCATCTTCATTGCTATAGGCTTCAATTCCTCGACCCGTCAATATTTCGCCGCCCTCACGACAATAGGCTTCGATCATGCCCGCAATATATCTCATGGGATGAAATTGTGCTTGTCCCTCAATGCATATTGCTTTTTCGAAAGGTATATCAAAAGGTATGGTTTCGACATAATGGGTAGGCAATCCCAATTGCTGATGGGCCGCGTAAATTTGCTCAAGCTGCTCGTTCTGTCCAGATTCTGCGCTAAAGAGAAAAAAGTCACATGTCGAATATGCACACTGTATGGAATATTTGGAAATGTTATCTTTTATATAATCTAAGACCTCAAGCGTCGCATTCAGAAGCAGCTGAGCGGGATCCTTTCCAAAATTTTCAATAATCTCATTGTAAGAAGCGTCATAAAAGTTATTGATATGGGCGGTGGTTCCTCCGGTTGTGCCAAACCCTGGATTCTCCTTGTCCAACAGTAGGCATTTTATGCCTCTATTCTGAAGTTCCTTGGCCAATGTAACACCAGTTATACCCGCCCCCACAACAATGGTATGGAAATCTAAAATGGCAGGGTCAGTCGAAAAATTTTCAATGTCAACATCCTGCCAAAAGCTCTTGTTCGTTCCGTCACGCTTCATAGTCATTATATTAAATTCAAAGAATCAGTCTTTGCTTTATTGCAAATACAACACGTCCAAGATAAGAACCATGCTATTCCACTTTCGTTTTAGCGGTTAAATACGTAAAAAAAAGAAGAAGTACGTCTTCCTTTGCGCCCCCAAACCAATGTATAAAATAGGCTGTTCCTTCATGAAATAACGAAGTGCTTCATTGCACCTTTAACACGATATACATTATGAAAATAAATGCGAAGGATTACGTCAACTCCATTTTACCGTGTTGGGTAAAAAATAAGAAAATAATTATTACTGGCGGCACCACCGGGATTGGCCGGGCGACCGCTCTACTTTTAGCCGCGATGGGTAACGATATTTTAATTTGCGGCCATCATCAAAACCAGTTGGACGATACGCTCCGTGATTTTAATCAATTGGAATGCACAGGTAAGATGGAAGGGATTGTAGTAGATCTGGCGACCGAAGAAGGCATACACATGCTCTTCAGGACATTTGACGAACAATATGATCGTTTGGATATTCTCATCAATAATGCGGCTATAGCCTTTCAGTCGGTTAAGGACGGAAGTTATTCGGATCAGGATTACCTCCTTCGCACGAATGTGCTGGCCTATTTGGCTTGTACCCAAGCCGCGTTGTTACGGATGGAACCCCGCGGAACAGGACATATCCTCAATGTCGGATCAATGAGTGCAGATGTACGCGAAGCGCAGAGTTCTGTCTATGTCTGCTCGAAAGGAGGTATTCAAGCATTTACAGAATCGTTACGGAAGGAAGCCAATCCCAAGGGTATCCAGGTGTCGCTTGTTGAACCTGGATCAGTTGGAACAGATATGCAACCTTTTTCACCGGACGAGCAGCAAGAAAAAATTGATCATTTAGAAATGCTCTATGCCGAAGATATCGCGCGTACCATAGCTTATATCCTATCTCAACCACTACGTACTTCCATCGTGCATACACAGGTTAAACCTTTGAGACAAATCATATAAGTCATCTGCGATTTTATCAACAAGAAAACAAATCCACTTAGTTGAACGTCCTTAAAAAAATTTGTGTCATGAGAAAAAAGAAAAACTTGTTTGAACGATTCTCAAACTGGGCAACGCATGCCACCGGTAGTTCAGCCGCATTTATTATCGCAACTTCGACGGTGATTATCTGGGCCGTGAGCGGCCCCATATTCAATTATTCTGAAACCTGGCAACTGGTCATCAATACAGGTACGACCATTGTTACTTTTCTAATGGTATTTCTCATTCAAAAATCCCAAAATAAGGATTCCAAAGCAATCCACCTGAAACTCAATGAACTGATAGCGTCCCATGAAGGCACCAGCAACCGAATGGTCAATCTGGAAGACTTAAGTGAAGAGGAATTGGATCAGCTCGCTAAGTTTTATGCGCACGTGGCGAAGCTCGCTCTGGAAGAAAGGGATCTCACCTGCACACACTCTATAGATGCCGCAAAGGAAAACCATGATTATAAAGTAAAGGTTCAAAAAGAAAAACACAACCGCTCAGCAGATAAAAGACCGAACATCACGGACTAGAATTCAGCTTATTGATGATAAAAAAATCCCCTTGAAGGGGATTTTTTTTGTCATGCTGTAATCGCTAATTTTTAGGGCTGTCCACCGCCGCCCGCGGCCCCATAAATTTGTCCGTTCGCATAACTTGCGTCTGCCGCAGCCAATTGCACATAGATTGAAGCAAGTTCGGCGGGTTGCCCCGGACGTCCCATGGGGGTATCACCTCCGAAATTCACCAGCTTTTCCTGCGTAGCACCACCACTCACCTGTAGTGCAGTCCAAATTGGACCGGGAGCCACGCCATTGACCCGTATGCCCTTTGGACCAAGTTGTTTGGCCAATGACCGAATATAGTTGGTGGTCGCAGCTTTTGTCTGTGCGTAGTCATACAAATCTTCCGAGGGGTCTGCGGCCTGTACCGATGTTGTACCGATAATTACAGCTCCAGGTTTAAGATGAGGCAAGGCTGCCTTAATAAGCCAGAAAGGTGCATAAATATTGGTTTTCATCGTGGCATCAAATTCCGCAGTGGTAATATCTAATATCGATGGTTTTGTCTGCTGCCGCGCCGCGTTGCTGACCAAAATATCCAGACCGCCGAGTTGAAGTACGGCGTCCTCAATCAGCCGAATACAAAACTCTTCTTTACGGAGATCTCCCGGAATAGCGACTGCCTTTCGGCCCGCCGCTTTTATCAAAGCGATGACTTCCTTCGCATCTTTCTCCTCCTCGGGCAAATAGTTGATGGCAACATCGGCCCCTTCTCGGGCGTAAGCGATAGCTGCTGCACGTCCCATTCCCGAATCGCCCCCGGTGATCAATGCTTTGCGCCCTTGGAGCCTTCCTGATCCTTTATAACTATCCTCGCCATGATCCGGCCGGGGCTCCATTTCACTGCAGAGTCCAGGCCAAGGTTGAGATTGGCTCTTGAACGGCGGTTTTGGGTATTCTTTAACCGGATTGACCGGTCTGTCTTGGGTTTGGCCCGCTGAGCGATCGGGACTTCCAATGATACTCAATGCCAAGATTCCAGAACCTATTTTACCGATAGCAGCTCTTCTTCCCATATTATCTGAATACTTCATAGCTTTTTTCGTTTTTGGAAAAGGCCCAATGAAATTGAGCCTTTTATATTTATTCTACAGATGTGTTTTTACAAAAAATGCACGTTAATCATGTCCTTCAGTTTTCACAATCTTGTTATAGATGCCCAATAGAAGGAACGGTGCAGCCCATTGGCCTACAAATAGGGCGTTTTTATCGTTCGACATGCATTTTAATGCGGCAGATACACCCATCGCCAGCAATGCTGCGCCTAAAAATACGGTGGATGGTAGTTTAGAAGTTTGATCTTCTATCTTTTTGGTGATTTCACCTTCGTTTCCTGTATTTAATGCCATAACTTAAATTTTTGATTTTTTAATAGTGTTCACGCTAGGTCTATTGTACACTTATTCAGCTTTTGAATTGAGGTTTGTATCGGCCAGCGCGCTAAGATCTTCATCACATTTCTTTTCTTCACCCAGTGTTTCAAGTAGTAATTTTAAGGCATCCTTATGTGTTAACACTTTCGCAAAAGCTGCCAATGTTCCATACGTGGCAATTTCGTAATGCTCTACCTTTTGGGCGGCAGCAATAATTGCTGCATCGCGGACAGATCCAGCTTCTGTTTCTTTCATAAGGCTTTCCGCCTCTTCAAGTAGCCCCGCCATAGCTTCGCATTTTTCGGCTTTTGCTTTCACTCCGATAAGCTCAAAACATTGCTCTAGGCGATCCACATGTGTTTCCGTTTCTGCCAGATGTTTAGAAATAGCAGATTTTAATTGTTCTGAACTTGCATTTTTCTCCATCTTAGGAAGTGCTTTCGTCAGCGCTTTTTCTGCCCAATAAATATCCTTTAATCCATCCTCAAATAATTCGGCTAGATCCTTCGCTGCCCCCGCTTCGGCAGGTACTTTTTTTCCTTCTGAATTAGCGTTTGAAGTTGCTGTGTTACCTGATTTTGTGTTTGTTTTACTTTTTTCTGCTGTTGCTGTTGTTGTTGCCATAATACTAAGTTTTTATGCTCAAACGAGCGGTTCGTCAAATAAACAGCTCTCAAACTTTTTTCGTTCGCCAGAACTGTGTAAATCCTGCAAATCACGCATATACCACATTTTATAAGTAAAAACACGTTTTTCAAAAATTTAAATGATAGCGAACAACAACGCTATAATTAACGTACAAATCATATGACAATGCGTACTAACACAGTTAACGATCTGGCAACAACAGTGGTTCATCAACAAACGATTATAAATTAAACGCAGTATGAATAAAAAATGTACAGTTCAGGATGTCCGTCCAGGTATGGCCATCCTCGCTTTAGCGATTGTAGCACAATCAGGCCCCCAAAATCTACCGAACGATATTCCGGAAGAGCATGAAGAAGAACTACCGGAAAATACACCGGATCAGGAACCCGAAATTGATCAGGAAGATTTGGAAACGGATGAAGAATTAGACTTCGCAGTTGATGCAGAAGAACCTGAAATACCCCGCCAGGATGATTTCGGTTTCGATGAGGAAATTGGTTCAGCAGGTGAAGATGAATTTCCAGAAGAAGATGAAAGAGATGAAAACGAGGGTGCTAATGATGCGGAAGGGCTGCCTACGCAACCGGTGACAACACCTTCTGATTTAGATGCAACAACCCTATAACGTGGACAAAAAAACAGAAGAACCCCGCTCTTTTTCCAGTGTCGGGGTTCATTGCGCCCTATCCTATCTTAATAACTTTTTCTGAAAACCAAAACGGACAAGTCCCGCCGTATTCTTCGAACCGGTTTTCTCAATTAATTGCTGCCGATGGCCCTCCACGGTCCTTTTGCTCAAAAAAATTTGATCAGCTATTTCCGCATTTGTATGTCCTTCCGCAATCAATTCCAATACAGACAGTTCGCGTTCAGAGATGTCGTATCGTGCCATTATTGCTGTACGATCAATATCCAACTGCGCATACTTTGATAAGTTTCGGATCAAATCAATACTTAATGCTGCACTGATATATTGTTGCCCACGTTTTATCTGCTGAATTCCGAATAAAATCTCTTCTACATTGGAATCTTTCGATAAATAGCCATCAGCGCCAAGATTTAAAACCTCCTGAACAATCTGGATATTGTCTTCCATAGATAAAACAATGATTTTTATGGCTGGATAATGTTTTTTTACTTCTTGTATAAACTGAATGCCATCCATTACCTCCATATGGATATCAGTCAGGATGATGTCCGGTTTGGCTCCCTTGAGAAATTCCAGGGCTTTTTGACCATTCTCCATCCCAGCAATTACAGTTATATCTTCTTGCGCCTCTAATATTAATTGGAAACCGGATCGTACTAACGTATGGTCATCTACCAAAAGCAACTGTGTCATAGCTATCTGTTTTTCTTTCTTTTTCGTTTAGTGATTGATTTTTGAACGAAACAGCTTTCAAGCCAAAAATGTTTTAAAAAAATAGCTCTTGGCAAATGCATACATAACATCAACGGAAAGATTTTGACCGCCGCCGCATTCTTTTTTCTGGAAAGGCGTGAGAGATGTCTCTGCTAGAGCATATAAATAATTGAAATCGCGCTATTCTTCCACGAGGGAATTAGTACGATATGTTTGCGTAAGCACCACAATTTTTGCTTTAAATACGCAAAATAGGCTCTTTTCAAACGCTACCTTCCTCGCCGCTGTTCACTTGAAAACACAACGAAAGAAGAACATATGTTTACATCCATTATTATTGGCATCGTCTTTATTTTCTTAGCATCCTATATCGTCATCAACTATAGAAGAAAGGGAAATAATACGCGAAACAGAAAAAATCGTTAACATTTAAATAATAGTATCATGAAAATCATTTTAAAAACCCTGGGAATATTACTAGCCACCCTCGCCTGTATAATTGTCGTTCAGGCGCAAGACAGTAATCCCGCTCAGCCACAGTCTGGAGATCTGGACTTTGCCAGCAAAGCCACGGCCAGCAACAATTTCGAACTGCATGCGGCAAGCATTGCTCTTGCTAAATCACAAAACCCAACGATCAAACAATATGCACAGATGATCACTGATGACCATACCGCTGCAGGAAATGAACTATCGACCATTGTAAAAAATAAAAATTGGCAGCTGCGTACGAGTGACGATCAAAATTATAAAGCCATGATCGACCAACTCAATAAGGCCGACACAGCCAATTTTGACCGCGTTTACACCGATCTGATGGTTAAGAGCCATCAAGATGCAATTTCACTTTTCAAAGATGCAAGCGCAGGCACAGCAATTACAGATGCCGACCTGAAGAAATTTGCCACCGATAAAATTCCGGCGTTCGAAAAGCACCTTGATCAGCTTAAAAATTGGCAACCTTCAGATCCTTCGATAAGTGACATGCCCATTACACCAAATGCGCCATCCCCAGCAATAAAGAATAAGGTACCAAAACCGACATTAAAATAACAACGTATTTTTTCCAATCATTCACTCCGGAGGACAAAGCCATTACGGCTCTGTCCTTCGCTATTTCATACATCACATGGAACAAACATTCGACTACATACACGAACTTCTTAATAGGCAAATGGCGCTACGTGCCAAAATTGAAGAAAGCCCCATTGCAGGCGAAATAAAAATGAGCTATGGTCGCGATTTTTATCAGGAAGAAGTGCGCTCCATGGGGTTAGCGATGATTCGCGACGGCTGGGATATGGAGGGCGAACAACTGATCCTCGATTTTGTGCATGAACACTACCCGATGCGGGTTAAAGATGAACTTACCTGGATTAATAAAATGATGCATTACCTAGCTGCTGTTACCGACACCTTTATCGATAATCTACACGCCGAGGGTTACCGTTTTTTACAGGGAAATGTGGACATGCCCAATGAACACGCGATATTCTACCCTGTCCATGAACTAGATACATTCGGAAAATTATCCCAAGAACTCGGAATGAATACCCTCGTAGATCTGAAAATACCAAATCAATTAGAACAATTGCAAGGCTGGATCTATTACCGTTCGGATAGTACATAATTTTGTTTAGGCCGAAGTCACTTTTGAATCATGAAGTGCGGCTTCGGCTTTAACTTGCTCAAGAAACTTACTCCTAAAACGTTCGATGTGCTGCACGTTTTGTATACCCACCTGAATTGATACGATATAGGCATCGGCTGTAATATCCTTTGTTAAAATTTTCATGGGCAGGCTTCTGTCGATCTCCTTAAAGCTAGTAATGGTATCTTCCAACCACTTTTTCCAATCTTCGATGCTGCGTCCCGTAACGATGGTCAACTGAAGATTCAGACGGATATCCGATTCTTCAAACGTCCAGTTGACAAGGCGACCGGAAAGGAGATCGCCATTTGGTATAATAACTTGGGCCCCTTGGTCTGTTAATAAGGTGCTCGATCGGATACCCACCTGCATGACCTGCCCTTTTTTATCAGCAAGTTCCACATAATCTCCCACTTTAAACGGACGTTCAAATACCAAAATCACACCTGAAACAAAATTGTTGATAATATTCTGTAGGCCTAAACCTATCCCCACACTTAATGCACCGACAATGACGGTCAGCTTGTCAACTCCCAACCCCAGAATACGTATTCCTATGAGGAAGCCAACAATAAAAATGACAACACGCACGAGTGGTAATAAAGCTGTTCGACGCTGATTTTTTTTCGCGTCGGGCTGATCAAGAAGGTCTTTTAAATTTTTTTGTATCCAATTTGCTGTCCATATGACTGCAAATGCTAAAAGCACATCGCCATACGTATAATTAACACCACCAATGGTGTGGGTATTATTTAACAAGCGATCCCCAAGTCGACGAATTTCACTTGTGATATGCAAGGTGTTGGCCCAGATAATAATGACCAATATACCCGCAAATAGGCCAATAATACGACGGAGTGCGGCAAGTATCTTCTGCTTATCAAAGCGATTTATAAAACGGTCTTCTTTCGAATTTTCATAAGAGTTGAGTAAATCATGAGACAGCATGTCGCGGAATGCATACAGGGAGAATGCTTGCAATAACCCTACAGCTCCAGCGATACTGCATGTACGGGCCAGATTTAGAAAACCAAACAGATTAAATATAATGGCTGCCATAATGATAATTAGCAGTAACCATCGTGAAAAGGGGCGCAGATAATCAAAAGGTATTTTTCCGTCGACCTTCCGCCTGAGGTGCCAAAGCAGGCAAATACCTGATAAATTGATCAACATGACAATAATTCGCGACATCCAACCTGTATCCAGCACTAGATTGCTGGCAAGTACCAATAGATAATAAAAAAACACATATTGCATCATCTTCAGATGCTGATTGGATAACTCCGGGCGAATCAAAAGATATAGAAAGCCGAAAATAAGCAGATAGCTCAATTCGAGCACGATCACGGGGATTCTAAGGGAAGTCAGTGGCAGGAGAATAAGGAAAAAGACCGCAAACTTGAGGACAGGAATCCACCACGGTTGATTGCGATGTAAGGGCAATGTCTCTTCGGCCCCTATGGCACGTCTGCGCATCTGATAAAGCCAATAAAAATAAATAAGGCTCAGTAGGATAAGGAGGAAACGACCATCCCAGGCACTATCGTAGTAACGCTGCGATAGTCCATCCTGCTCCAGGTTCTTTTGTATTATACTTTTCCAGTGATACCAAAAGGTTCCTTCTTGCGCTGCCTGAGTCACATTCTGCTGCTGCTCGGCCTTGTCGCCAAGGTCTTGCATGTCCAACAGGAGCGATTCAATATCACGTTCTAGTGTTGCGGCACTATCTTGCACCGCCCGCCATGAGTTGGCCGTGGAGTCCTGGGGCACCGTTTGCTTGCGCAACACCGTAACTTTTCCCTGTAGATCATGCACAGCGGGTTTAACCAGGCTGATATACTGCTTTACTTGACTGGGCACGAGCCGACCATCATCCGGCCGCTGCCAGGCCACTCCTCGCTTTACACTGTCCAATCCAGTATAATAACGATCAACCTGCGCACGCCATTGTTCCAAAAAGTTTCTCGCCGAGGCCAGTGGATTACTCGGCAACGAATCAAGAATACTGACCGAATCCTTCGATCGCTGAACATAATCTTCCTTTTGTGCGTGCACCTTATAAAAAAATAGGCTAAGCTGGATGACCAAGCTTAGCCTTAGCATGGCGCAAATTATTGGGCCCATAATCTTTTACGTTTTAAATTTGTCTTTATGTTTAATCGGGCTTAGCCGGAGAAGGCTGCCGCTGCAAAGAATCGGTGCTGTCCCGGCCAAGCGAGTCATTTATACCAACACCAACCTGCCCATCATCGGGTGTATTGGAGGAATCATAGCTGCCGTTTGCCTGATTGCCTTTATTGCTGCTATTGCCGCATCCCCATAGTCCAAGGATTGCCAATATCAATAAACTAATCTTTTTCATATGTTTTGAGTTTAAGTATGAAATTATTCGAAAAGTGAACAGTGCAAAAAAAACAACGGTTCTCTTTAGTTCGCATTTAAGTAAAAATATCTCCCTGTCGTAGAAGTACGCAACAGGTCAAACGTCTACAAACAGGTGTTCATGTTACTCAACGCTGCCTGTTCAATCCTCAGCTTTAGTTCGATCCAAATTGTCCAATGGTACAGCTTCCTGTACGGTCCCAGCCTTATTTTTAGTCGTATCTTTTCCACGGCTACGGTGAATATTGTCTAATGGTAGACCATTCTGGTTGACCGTTGTATCTACTTTCTGTTCCTTTTCGCTACTTTTGATTCTATTATCGCAAGATGTTGCTGCCACAGCTGCGAATGCGATGGCCAAATACAAATATTTAATCATAGTTTTTACCTTTTATTATTATTCGTTACCCCTTCCCCGTTTCGCTATGTGGAGCATCAACAGGCTTTGATTCAGGTGATCCTTTTTGACGTAGGAAAATGGTGAATACAACAATTGCCAAAACAGACAAAAATTCACTTTGCCAGTTCTGGAAAGTTTCAAACCAAAATTGAGGCATAATGAGGTACGTCCATGCGTCATCTACCGGTAAACCTTCAAACCGCTGTTCGGTGTTGTGCTGTCTCCTGCTTCCATAAAAGTGCATAACCCAACTCCCCAAAAAAAGTAGCGCAAAGCAAATGAATAGCGATGAACTATATAATTTCAACAGCCAGCCACCTTTTCTAACAGGATAAGGGGTATTCGGGCCGGGCTGCGGTTCACGGTCTACCTCTTCTTTTTCCCCTATTTTTTTTGATTCAGCAGAGCCCCATTGGCGTAATCCCACCGTCAGAATCACATACATCGCCATCTGAAGAAATTCACTCTCGAAATTTTCAAAAGTTGCGGATGTAAAATGTCCTGTGCCCAAATAATCAATGATGTCTAGTGGTGCACGATTGGCCTCCAGCAACTCTTCATTATGTACTTTCCAACCCGTAAAACATTGCATGCCTAGGGAAAAGACAAAAAGCGCTGCAAACACCAGGCTTAGGCCATTACGATAAAAAAAAGAATAATTTTTCTTGTTTTCCATAGCAGGATTTATTTTATTATTAAGTACATATAACTTCAATAACAACTTAACGATTAAGTATTCATGCCTTTTCCTTGAGTATAAAACTTATTCGCCCATTCGGCTCCATCAAAGCCATATCCACTTCATCGAGGTGCTTACTATTTGTCTCTAACCGCAAGCTCGTCAGTAGATCAGTACGGCTTACCCCCAACCGGTCCATCTGATCCCATTGGATTTTACCGTTCTTGTATAAAACAGCGGGCTTACCTTTTACCATATTACCCAAATAGGGAAGCCTGGCCGATACCTGGGCTAGGATTTTATTAACAATAATCATCACGAAGCCGGCAAACACGGTTGATAGAAACGGCGAAGCGCCAACTATTCCCCGCGCTAATACCGCACCTAGCATAATAATGATGACGAAATCTACTCCAGACTTTCGGCCGAGAATTCGAATTCCGCCCAATCGAACCAAAAAAAGTGCGATGATAAACATCATAAACGCACGCGCCCCCATTTGTATCATCGTCAGGTCTTCACCAGAGCCAAAAAAACTGTCCATATTTTTATACCGTTTAGATCGTTGTTATACGCCCACCTTCATCATGAAGCAATGTGCTCTTTATTTATTTCAAAATAGCCTACTTTATCTCAGAACATCGGTAGGAGCCTTCCCTGTTCCCTCATTTTTCAAATTGAGTACTTTTACCTATTCAACAGGCGGATAATACGTTTTCATCGACAGTCAACAAACTACTGCATTTAATTGACTGTCTTTAAGAAAAGCAAACGATATGATTCATTTAGATAATCCACCTGAAGATTGTCTCGCCTTCTTTCAGGATACATTGCGGCTGCTCCAGGATAGCGGAGCACAATTTATGGTGGGCGGTGGTTTAGCCATGTTTCACTACACGGGGATCATACGGCCTATTAAGGATATGGATATCTTTTGCAAAAGCAGCGAATACCCAAAAATTCTTAAACACCTTGCCGCTAATGGTTATGAGACCGAATTGACAGATGTGCGATGGCTCGCCAAGATTTACAAAGACCCCTATTTCATTGATATTATTTTCGATAGTGTTAATCACAATTGCACTGTTGAGCAGGATTGGTTTGACAGAGCACCTGAAGGTACTCTTTTTGATGCTGATGTACGTTATGTACCAGCAGAAGAGCTAGTATGGTGTAAGCTATATGTACAAAACAGAGAGCGGCATGACAGCGCCGATATTAACCATATTTGGCTAAAATATGGAAAAAGTTTGGACTGGAACCATTTACTAATGCGAATGGATCAACATTGGCACCTCTTGTTGGCTCAAATGCTCATCTTTCAGTTTACTTATCCGCATGACTATCGCGATATTCTCCCAAAAGACTTATTTGATGAGCTCATTAAACGCGCAGCGGATCAATATGAATTGCCTCCTTGTTTGGAGAAAGTTTGTCTGGGACCCTTGATAGATCAAACGCAATATGAAATTGATATTAAAGAATGGGATTATAAGTCATACACAATAAAAACTGTTTAATATGAACAAGAAGACAACCATAGCCGCATTGGGCGATATACATATGAATGCAAACCAGCACGGAAAATGGAAAACCAAATTTGAGGAGATTTCGGAAAAGGCTAAAGTCCTTTTACTTTGCGGTGATCTAACAGATACGGGGGATGAAGAAGAAGCAGAATTACTCGTTGCTGAACTCCAATCCATTAAGGTTCCAGTCATCGCCGTACTGGGAAATCACGACTATGAGAAAGGACGACAAAAGCAGATCCGCCAAATTTTGACAGACAGTAAAATTACGGTTTTGGATGGTGAAGCTATCGTGATCGAAAATATTGGTTTTGCTGGCGTAAAGGGCTTTGGCGGTGGTTTTGACCGTTATATGTTATCCATGTTTGGTGAAGATGCCATGAAAAGTTTTGTGCAGGAAGCTGTAAACGAATCGTTGCTTTTAGATCGAGCTTTGGCGCGCCTCGAACAAGAACATGCAGACATAAAAAAAGTTGCCTTAATGCATTACGCGCCCATTGCTGAAACTGTTTTAGGTGAGCCCGAGCAAATTTATCCTTTTTTAGGGTCAACGCATTTAATGGAACCTTTGCAACGGCGTAAAGTAAGTGCTGCCTTCCACGGGCATGCGCATGCCGGAAAATTCAAGGCCCTGTCCCCTTCTGGAATACCGATTTACAATGTGGCAGTGCCTGTTTTAATGGCCCAGCATGGAAGTGAAGCCGGCTTTGCATTCATTGATATTTAGCATTATTTTTTACTCGTCCGAAATTGCGTTATCTGATGCATTGGTTTTTCGTTTAACAATCTGCTTGAGTTGGGTATGAATCGTGATAATATTCCCCACAAGTAGGCTTTCTTTCAATCCGGCACGAAAACGTTTTTTCATAATACGTTTGACAAGCTGTGGACTTACTTCGCCATTTTCCTGTACCTTTCCCAGCCAACGGAGCGATATAAATGCCAGAAGTGCGGCAATAAGGAATAGAAAATTCCATTCATGCAGATAGATCAGTTTGGCGATAGTCTGGAGGTTGGGACTTTTCCAGGAGATGCTAATCTGAAGCTCGCGAGTTGCAAAATAATCAACTAACAATCCTCCTAAAATAGGCCCCAAGGCTGTAAAAAACGAAGCGACCATATTTTTTACAGTGATATAGACAATTGCATCTGTCTTGGGAGCGAGTTTCAGGCCAATGTTTGTGAGGGCGAGATTAATGCCTCCAGTGGAGATTCCCGTCATGATATGCAGAAATAGGAGTAAAAGTAAATTGGGCAATGCACGCGAATAGATTCCGACAAATATCCATAATAAAATGCAACAAATGTAAATGGGTGCTGTGAGGTAGATAATACTTTTATTACTATAACGATCCGAAAGGTTTCCCCATAAGCGTAGGCCCAGGACACTAGCTATCTGACTGAAAACAGTAAGCAGGATGACTATTTTCATCGAAAGCCCCAATGTTTTTAACATAAAGATCGTAAAAAAGGGTATCGCTAAATTAATCGCCAACAACCAAGCCGCATTGAAGATCAATAAATTTTTAAAATTTTTATTTTTAAGCGGCTGTAGCAACAAACTTCCCAAATGTCCCCCAGACATCTGTTGTTTGGGCTCTTTGGCCTGTACCAAAAAAAAGGCACCAACTGCTCCTATAGCCCCTGCGATTAAAAAGTATATGCCGTACAGCTTTGGTAGTTGCATAACGGCATGATTGGTATAATAGTCAACTAACGCTGCGACAATGATGCTAACTGTAATATTCGTCAATTGCATGATGCCCGTGCGCTTGGAAAAATAAGTACCCAAACGTTCCTCAGGAACGAGGTCTTTAATCCAGGAATTCCAGCCTGCGCCACCTATCGCGCTGAGAAGGTAATGGATGAACATAAAACTGAGCAAGGTCGTAAAAGAGAAATCGACTTCCCGCCACATTAAAAGCCCAACCACGACCAAAGGCATTTTTGCAAGAAATACAGCGAATACGGTTATTACTTTCCGATTCGGGTAAATCTGCATGACAAGAATGGTTAACAGCTGGGCAAGATTACATAAGGTTGGAAAGGCCGCCAACAGTCCCAGCTGAAAGTTACTTGCTCCCATCAACAAACCTGCTCCGACCAAAATAACACCGCTGCTCAAACAGACAACAACCTCTGAACATACACCGTCTATGATGACCATTCGGAGGCTTTTGTCAATATCTTGTGTTTCGAGATGATGTACCGGTCTGAGATCCATAGCCTTTTCTCATGAAACAGCTGCTCCAGGATGTTAGTTCCCTTAAAATGAATTAATGAGCTTAATACGTTCGGCGAAGTACTTCCAACATACAATTGGGTATTAGTCCATCCAACCAAGTCGTTACCACAGCCGTTCATTAAGCAAAGGTTAAAAGCGCGTTTCCTTCTGCGAAATTGAATCGCTAAAAACGGCGTTTTTCCATTGTTGAAATTAAAAATTGTTTATGACACACAAACCACGCGTATTAACATGGCATATCCATGGATCGTACTTGTATTATTTATCCAAAGGTGACTATATCTTATATATTCCATATACGCCCGAAAGAGGACCTCGCTATGGCGGACGGGGAACAACCTTCCCTTTTGGCGACAATGTGATTGAAGTTCCTGCCGGCGAAGTGCGTAATCTTGACCTAGATCTTATCCTTTTTCAATGCGATGAAAATTACTTGGAAGATCAATATCTGATCCTGTCTGAAGCGCAGCAACAGTTACCTCGTATCTATATTGAACACGACCCGCCATGGCAGCATCCCTGTGATGAAGTTCATCCAGTCACCAATCCAGCCGTTACACTGGTGCATGTGACACACTTCAACCAGTTAATGTGGAAGGCAAATATTCCGGATGTACGTGTCATCACACATGGTGTAGATACACACGATGTCGCTTACAATGGTCGATTGGAAAAAGGGATTGTCGTTATCAACAACCTTCCCTCCCGTGGACGCATGCTAGGTAGCGATATTTTCAAGTATGTACAAAAGCAGGTACCATTAGATCTCATCGGAATGGGTAACGAACCCTATGGGCTTCGTGAAGTGCTCCATCCGCGCCTACCCGAATTTATTAAAGACTATCGTTTCTTTTTCAATCCAATACGGTACACAAGTTTGGGCTTAGCAATCTGCGAAGCTATGATGGTGGGTCTTCCCATCGTTGGATTGGCTACCACAGAGCTTTCTACCATTATTGAAAATGAAAAAACAGGCTATATCGGCTTAGAGATCGAAGAGCTCATCGCTAAAATGAAAATGCTGCTGAATAATCCCCAACATGCACAGCAGCTCAGTGTAAACGCACAGCAGAAAGCAAAAGAGCTTTTCGACATAGTTCGATTTGGACAACAATGGGAGAATTTAATTAATGAAAAAATTCATCAATATATACTATCATGAAAAAAAGAATAGCTTTTATTAGTGATCATGCCTCACCCTTAGCGACCCTCGGAGGTAAAGACAGCGGCGGCCAAAACGTTTATGTTGCCGAGGTTGCCATGCAGCTCGCTTTGATGGGCAATCAAATAGACATCTATACGCGATGTGAGCATCCAAGCCGAGAAGGGGTCGTCCTCTGGAAACCAAATATAAGGGTCATTCATATTGTCGCAGGCCCCAAAGATATACTCCCAAAGGAAGAGCTTTATGGACATATCGATGAATTTACCGCCCATACAATCGAATTTATGACCGCTAACCAGCTGAGCTACCAGTTGGTACATGCGCATTTTTGGCTGTCAGGTATGGTGGCCATGGAAATCAAGAAACAACTGCATATCCCCTTTGTTATTACTTTTCATGCCCTAGGTGCGGTTCGCCGCTTACACCAGGGGGGCTCAGACAAATTTCCGAAAATTCGTGAAAAAATTGAGAAAGATATCATTTGGGCAGCCGAACGCGTCATTGCCGAATGCCCAAACGATCTGAAGGACTTGATTCAACATTATCAGGCGCCACAGGATAAAATAGAAATTATTCCCTGTGGTTTTAATCCGGCTGATTTTCATCCAACAGATCGCACCGAAGCAAAAGAAAAGCTTGGGCTTGATTCCGCATACACCTACATTTTGCAACTTGGTCGCATGGTGAAACGAAAGGGAATAGACAATGTGATCGAAGCCTTTTCTCATGCGCACCATGCGCTGCCCGAATTGCGGCTATTGGTCGTTGGTGGAAATCTGGCGACAGCGGAAGACCGCGCAGAATTTGATCGTCTGCATCATCTGTGTATCGAGTTAAAAGTGGAAGATAAGGTCATTTTCACGGGACAACAGAGCCGTGATCTGCTTAGGTACTATTATGCTGCAAGTGAGCTTTTTATCACCACGCCGTGGTACGAACCATTCGGGATTACTCCGCTGGAATCCATGGCCTGTGGTACGCCCGTAATTGGTGCCGATGTGGGCGGTATATCGTTTACGGTAAGGCATGAAGAAACCGGCCTTTTGGTAGCGGCACAACAGCCACAACAATTGTCTGCTGCGATTGTTGACCTGATAAATAACGACCGTAAACGATTGAAATTTTCTGTTAATTCCCTACGCCATGTTAAATCCTTTACGTGGAAAGTGGTCAGCGAAAGCATTGCGCAGCTTTATGCACAATGTTTGCCTCAGGATACCGAAAAAGAAACAATTACACAAATCAAGCAAAGCTTTTTGGGTTCCTCAAAGACCTTCGAAAAAGCGGCAGAATCTTTGGCGCTTGGCATAGCCAGACTGTCATCTAAAATGGTTTCCGTCTTGCGTGAAGGTAAAAAAATCATGATCTGCGGCAATGGTGGTAGTGCCGCGGAGAGCCAGCATTTCGCTGCCGAGCTCGTGGGTCGATTTGAAATACCACAGCGTCCCGGCTATCCGGTGATCTCGCTTAACGCTGATGTGGCGGTTCTCACCGCATGGGCAAACGACTTTGGCTACGAAAGCGTATTTGCAAGACAGGTACAGGCACTTGGGCAACCAGGAGATATGCTGATCTGTTTAAGTACAAGTGGCAACTCGCCCAATATCCTAAACGCATTGAAAGAAGCCAGTAAAGCTGGGGTCATTTGTGCAAATTTGCTGGGAAAAGATGGTGGCGAGGCCACGCAATTCGGAGATCATAATCTCATAGTTCCTTCCGATCACACGGCCCGTATTCAGGAAGTACAGCTACATATTATTCACCAGCTCTGCGCACTGGTGGAACAGCGGATGGCAAATCTGAGCAGGAAAAATGAACACTTCGTTATACATAATAAATTGATCGCATCATGATGGAGAGCGCTGTATTTCTGGATAAGGATGGAACGCTGATTAAGGATGTTCCCTACAACGTTGATCCCGCACGCATCGTTTGTTATTCCGACATTTTTGAGCCTCTAAGAGGGTTACAAAAAAGGGGCTATAAGCTCATTGTTATCAGCAATCAGTCGGGTATAGCCCGACGTTATTTTACAACTGAAGATTTGGATGTCGCTTTTTCAGCATTGCACGAACTACTCCGCTACGAGCACATCCAATTAGACGGTATCTATTATTGTCCACATGGCGATGTCATGGACGAACCGCAATGCTCCTGCCGTAAGCCTTTACCCGGCATGCTCTATCGGGCTGCCAAGGAGCTAAACATAGATTTAAAAAAATCCTGGATGATCGGCGATATCCTAAGTGATGTCGGCGCCGGCCGTGCGGCAGGCTGCAGGACCATATTGGTCGACCGAAGCCAGGAAGAAAGGAAACAGGAGCGAATTTCTGATCCTAAATATACACCAGATTTCATCGTAGACGATTTTTACGGATTGGCTCAACTTATCAACTCAGAAAAAGTAGATTATGAAAGATATAGCATTAAATAAACTTGTCGAAAATGGTTTTGACAATCCACGGGTCCTTGTTTTGGGAGACTGCATGCTGGATATTTATCTAGATGGGGAATGCAAGCGGCTTGCTCCCGATGTCGCCGTACCCGTGCTCGATGTCCAATCCGTAGAATATTGCCTTGGCGGAGCCGGGAATGTGATCACGAACCTCAGCAATATGGGGGCCGTCGTGTCGGTCGTTAGTCTGTTGGGCGACGATAGCAGTGGACAGACAATAGCACGCAGTGTGCAGCGACAGGGAATTGACACGGGTGGCCTGCTCTATAATAAAAATTGTCAGACACTAACAAAAACACGATTACGTAGAGATGGACACTGTCTGCTTCGTTATGATATTGGTCAGAAGTATCATTTTAGTACAGCGCTGGCCAACCAGTATCTGACAGCGGTTAAAAAAGCCCTTCAACATGTCGATATTGTTTTTATTGCAGATTATGGAAAAGGTAACATTACGAATGAGCTCATCCTGCTGCTTGCCGAAGAACAGCAGATTGAGCCAAAAATTATTGCTATAGATAGCAAAGATTACGACAAGTATGCATGCCTAAATCCCGACTTAATTAAGCCCAATTATGACGAAGCAAGAAAAATCCTGAGCCAGGAAGAAGAGGATGACCGCCTAACACAAGCATCGAAATGGCCAGAAAGCCTAGCTGCCTTGTCGCAGGCGAACTGGGTGGCACTTACCCTCGATAAGGATGGTGTCATCCTGTCTAAAAAAGGTGGTTCAGCAAAGCACTACCGGGTTCCCGCTTTAAAAGAAGGTAATTTCTCCGGCGCTGGCGACACCTTTCTGACCGTGCTTTGCTTGGCTTACTATAATAAACTTGATGCGGATATTGCGATAGCACTGAGTATAAAGGCAGCACAGATCGGTATACAAAAAAATGGTACAGCACATTGTAGCTGCACGGAATTAGCCCAGCGCCTTACGAACAAAGATGATAAATTAATTACCGACCTGAATCATCTTGAAGCACTATGCGATGGACTTCGGAAAGAAAATAAACTCGTATTCACCAACGGTTGTTTCGATATTTTCCATGCCGGCCATGCCCATTACCTCGGTGCAGCTAAGGCACAGGGTGATATTTTGATTGTCGGCATCAATACAGACGAGAGCATCAGACGTTTAAAAGGAGCAACAAGACCTGTCAATTCGCTTGACGATCGAATTGAAGTATTGCGGGCGCTTGGAGCTGTAGATTATATTGTACCGTTTGGTGATGAATTATCGGACAACCCTATCCCGATCATCGAGAAGGTTAAACCGCATATCTTTGTAAAAGGTGAAGCATACCAAAATAAAGAACTGGCAGAACAAGGGCTACTGCAAATACTAGGGACACAACTCGTGTTTATTCCGCATGTCCATCAGCAGTCGACCACTAAAATCATTCAGCGGGTGCAAAAAAAGGACAATCAACTGTTAAAGAAAATCAGCTAAGATGGGTACATGGAAAGATTGTAAAAATATGCTGATCATTCGCTTAGACAATATGGGCGATCTGATCATGAGTAATGCAGCGCTTCAGGAAATTAAATCAGCGAATGGAAATTGTAAAATCACATTACTTGCGTCAGAAATGGCTGTTCCCATTATCCCCTACCTTGGTACCGTTGATGACTATATACAATATGATGCCCCTTGGATGAAATTGAGCTCGCATGACACGGTTGCTTCGACTGAAGCATTGATTAAAACCATTAAAAAGCGGCAATTTGATAGTTGTATTATCTTCAATGTATACAGCCAAAATCCAATGGCTTCGATCATGCTGGCGTATCTAGCGGAAATCCCCCTGCGAGCGGCTTATATGCGCGAGAATCCCTATACGTTGCTTACCCATTGGATACCAGACAGAGAACCCCTCTTTGAGGTACAGCATCAAATAGCACGTGACCTCGAACTGGTGAGACTGCTTGGCATCAGCCGGTCAGTCAATCGATTACCGAGCCTAATTGTGCCGCGAGGTCAGTTATCGAATTTAATTCCTTTACGTGGGGGGAAACAGATTATTGTCAATTGTGATGTTTCGGAGCAAAAAAGACGAATTCCCCGTGCTGTCGCACAACAATTGACGCGGCAGCTGCTTGATTCAGCATTTCAGGTCATACTTGTTGGCAAGGAATACAACGATTACCTGAGATCATGTTTTTCAGAACTCGTAAGGGAAAATCTGATTAACCTTATTGGAAAGACGACAATTGATGATCTCCTACTCCTCGTAGTACATGCAGATGCTGTGCTCACGGTCAACACGGGCGTTGCTCATATTGCCTGCGCGCTACAAAAACCAACGTTGGTCCTTTACGCTCAGACAAACCCGCAGCATATCCCATGGTCGCAGGATACTGACTTTATCCTTTACCCCGTCGACCCTGCTCTGCGCTCCAAAAATACGATTAACAGCTTTGTCGATAAGCAGAATGGATCATCTAGAATGACACCGTTAAGTGTTGAAAATATCATGGATAAATTGAATTCATTACTTAAGCATTCCTCCCAAAAACAGACAGCGCCGGAAGGACCCGTCTGATCTCGCGTACAATATGCTCTATGGCGATAGGTTTGGTCAGATCAAAAGTGGTATGCAGTGCTGTGTTGAGTGGACCCCAACGCTCGGGCTCACCATCTAGACTTATGACCACACTTTTTGCTTCTAAAGCAGCGGCAATATGGGATATTCCTGTGCAGTTGCATACAAGTAAAGTCGATTCCTTCAAAAGACAGCCAAGCGTACCCAAATCAAGTCTGGAACAGAGGTTAAGCACAGGTCCTTCAAGTATGCGCTGCAGTTCATTGACCAAAGATTCTTCAGCACTTACCCCTGTCAGGATAATCTGATATCCCATTTGCTGCATTAAGGTCCCAAGAAATCCGAAGTTTTCAATAGGCCAGCGTCTTTTGGCGTCCCGACTTCCCACATGGATAATAACGAAAGGATAGTTTATTTCAGCTTTTATTTTCCTATAGGCCTCCCAATCCTCGGGAAATAAGGGGAAATACATTGTACGGTTTGGAATTTTTAAACCTAGAAATTCCATAAGAGCTAGGTGCCTGTTCACCTCGTGAAGCTTTCCTGGATAAGTCATCCAGTCGGGGTTGTCAATTGAAGCTGTTGGTTGAAATCCTACAAGTCGCTTTGCCGCAAAATTCTGTAAAAAATCATTCACCACAGTTCCATCTCCCTGCATCTGAATCAGAAGGTCAAATTTTTCCGCTTGCATCTGCTTGACGAATCGTTCAAGATTGTCGGGATTATATGCAATTTCGGGAAGCTGCGGATGCCCGGGAAAATCCACATATTCATCGATGCAATCAAAGCGTTCCATCAATGTACGCATATGGGGCAAGCTGATAAAGTAGAGCTTGGCATTGGGATAATGCGACTTCAATGCCCTGACGGCGGGGATGGAACACAGGAGATCGCCCAGCTGAAGGGCCCGAAAAATAGCTATCTTAAACATACCATCGATTTTAAGGATAGACAACCCCCAAAGAAATACGGTTTGATTTATTCCTTTTTATCAATCAAAACGCTTTTCCTACGCTAAATCATATTATTTCAAACCTTCGCAGATTTACATCCGTTCTCTTGAAGTATAGAAAGAACGTAAATAAAATTAGTGATATGGAGAATTTAAAGAATAAGCGGATAGCGATATTGGTCGCGGATGGATTTGAAGAAATTGAACTGACTAGCCCAAAGGAAGCCTTGGAAAATGCAGGCGCCAAAACAGACATTATATCACCGGCTGAAGGAACAGTGCGGGCAAAAAATGGAGATGAATGGTCAAATGACTATCCTGTCAATGTTGCTCTGCAGGAGGCAGAAGAGAATCGATATGACGGATTGCTGCTACCAGGCGGGGTCATCAATCCTGATAAATTGAGGACGAATAAAACGGCTATTGCATTGATCAATGCTTTCTGGGAACGGGATAAACCGATCGCAGCCATTTGCCATGGACCTCAATTACTGATTAACGCGGATCTGGTGCGTGATAAAAAAATAACGTCCGTTGAAGCCATTCAAATGGACCTGATTAATGCAGGCGCATTATGGGAAGACAGCGAAGTGGTGATTGACGACAAACTTATTACAAGTCGTACGCCCGACGATCTGCCCGCTTTTAATAAAGCCATCATTAAAGCGTTTGCGACAGAAAAAAAGAACAAAGCGTAGTAGTACAGTTTCAATAACGTATAAAATCGGCCAACCTTTAGATCTTGTAACATGTTCAGCATATAAATAACACATAAAACAGTATATTATGAATACAACAAAAAGTTCAAGCCATACGACTGCCAAAGGGCAATCGCAAAGCAGCAATGCTAACAAAGAAAAAAAATCAGCGACAACAACAGGAAAAAGTGCTTCAGCGTCTAAAGGATCGCAAAACGGAAGTTCTGATAAAACCAAAGCTGAACTCTTGGAAATGGCAAAGAAAATGGAGATCACCGGGCGTCACGATATGACGAAAGATGAACTTGCTAAAGCCATTGAGAAGCAGGGCAAAAAATAGAAATGTCATTCACGGACAAGTGCCGATTAGCCCTGAAAATAGATACAGATTTTCAGTTAGAAACTAAGCTTAACAGAAAGACCCGCAATTTTAAATGCGGGTCTTTCTTATTTCTTCCTTTCTTTTGGCCTATCTGTAGGATCATTGGGCATCTCGTTCAACTGATCCACCTGCGGGTCTACTCCGGCCTCGGCGTCGCCCTGATCCTTATCGCCTACATCTCGCAGTGTCTCTCCATTTACACCTAACTTGACCTTTTTCTTTTTTTCCATTTCGGTTCCGACGACGCGGTTTTCATTTTTTGTTGCCATATTCCTCTATTTTTTGTTTTTATTGTTTAATCAATGTAAGAGCATGTGATGAAAACCGAAGCTGACAAGACCAGCTGTATTTTTTGTATTCGTTTTCTCGATCAGTTTCTGTCGGTGCCCTTCCACCGTACGTTTGCTCAAAAAAATACGCTCTGCAATTTCGCCGTTGGTGTATCCCTGTGCGATGAGTTCCAAGACATGCAATTCGCGTTCTGAAATATCATATTTTAACAAAACACGATTTAGGTCTGGAGCCCTGTCCGCAAAGTTTTTATAATCGTTAAGGCAGGAAACACTTAAGGAACCACTGATATATTTTTCTCCTTTGGCAACCTGCCGTATACCAAAAAGTACCTCATCACAACTACTATCTTTCACTAAATAGCCATCTGCTCCAGCACGCAATACATCTGCGGCAATGTGTTTGTCATTTTCCATCGTCAAGGCAAGGATTTTTATATCGGGGTATTTCTGTTTAACGAAATCAATGAGGGCTATTCCGCCCATTTCACCCATATTAATATCAGTAAGGATCATATCTGGTCGCTGATTGATTTTTAATACATCTAAGGCTGCTTCAGCACTTTCAACATCAGCCAAAACAGTAATGTCATCTTGCGTTTCTAAAATCAGCCGAAAACCACTTCTTACCAAATGATGGTCGTCGACAAGGACTATCTGAATCATAGCTATCTGTTTAATGAACTTATGTACTTCTAGGAACAGCACCCAATTGTAAAAAGTTTCTTACAATTGAATTTATCTAAAAAATAAAGAAAATAAGATTGATTTTCTTTTTCTATCATAATAGCAAATTTAGAAACCGAAACGCTTTTGACTTGAGCTTTGTTCTCCTACTAAGTGCATGCAGGTGGCATGCCATCATTAAACGATAGATAATATGAAGAACTCAACAAAATTAATTGCCGTCAGTCTATTATGCTTAGCAGCCTATGGATGTAATGGCGCTAAAACTGATGATCAAAAATCACAGGAACTGATGCGTGATTCCGTTCCCAACGATACCACGACGATACAATATCGCGACACCACATCTGCCGAATCCCGTGGAGAAATCCCGCCGACACCACAGCCGGATACAACGACAAAAAAATAAAACGAATGTAACTTGGCTATTGTTCTTGGCTTGATAATAGCATAATTATGAAGTCCTCCCGTCGTGAGATGGCTGAAGATTAGATTTATTGTAGAGAGCTAGACAATGTAAACATTGTCTAGCTTTTTTATTTGGGCACTATTCGAAGGTCAGATTGATTTTCGAAAATCCCAATCCCTGTAAGAGCGGTTTAAAAACGGTGGTTGCATTGGCCTTGGTCTGCTGCAGGATATCCGATTTCTTTACATCATCAGCAACAGCTTTTTCTGCAGCTTTATAAGCTTCATCCACGAGCTCTGCTTCGCGCAAGAAAGCCATTTTCGTATCATAGACTTTGGACGCCTCGTGGTCGATCTTGATGTAACAAATTTCAGGAGCCGGCAATTTGATGGAGACCGAATCCCCCAAAACCGTGATATCTTCCGGACTAAGTTTCGTCAGATTTACACAGCCTACAGCATCTGCTTTCACGATGAGTAATACACTTGCATCCGGTAAAAAAGTATTCACGTTTTTGTGCTCCACAACATCACTGTAGCGGTATTTAACCAATTCCAGTTTTCCCATGGCTTCAATGCGGTCCACCAACAGCTGATGTTTGCTTTCCACTGTCGGTCCGCTGTTATATTTATGATACACAAACCAAGCGCCCACTGCCAAAATGGCTACGATAATTAAAAATTTTAAAAATTTTCCCATAAACTATACTATACAAATTAAAGACCAAGCTGCTCATTTAGGTATTTAACCTGAAAATATTACCTCAATATTATTCTCTAGGTTCACTGAACGGGCATACTTGAAAATTATACCTTTTGATAGACAATTGTTTAGTTAAAAAGTTTAAAAAACATTTGGAACATATGAGCTATAATACTACTTTTGTGACATCAAAATCACGGTAGGTATAGCTCAGTTGGTTAGAGCAC
This sequence comes from Sphingobacterium sp. UBA6317, assembly GCF_002440385.1. Lineage (NCBI taxonomy): Bacteria > Pseudomonadati > Bacteroidota > Sphingobacteriia > Sphingobacteriales > Sphingobacteriaceae > Sphingobacterium > Sphingobacterium sp. UBA6317. Next base: position 59,205 of record NZ_DJTD01000032.1, read on the forward strand.
TAGATTGTGGTTCTAGGGGTCGTCGGTTCGAGCCCGATTACTTACCCAAAAGGCAGATCATTTGATCTGCCTTTTTTGTTTCTAGTCCCGTCTGTTTGCTCCCGTCTGTTAGCGCCACATAAATCCGCCAATACGGAAAAAGCGGAGCAACTTGTTGATCACGGTTAAAGCAGGTTTCTTAATCTTCCATTTTAATCCATCGAATCCTGTGGGGGCCGCATTGAAATCTTTCACTGTCGCCGCCCCTGTTTTCATATGTATCGGCGCTTCATCCCTTCGATGTTTCTCCACCACCAGGATGCTATCATAGTAGTGTAGAGACTCTACCGAACGCGTAAATCCGTTGACCTTCAATCCGCGTTGCTCGGAATGGTAAGCATTGATGTAATCAATAAAATTTTTACTATACTCAATAAAAGTGCCGTTCCTTTTATGGCCACCACCATAAAATACCTGGTAAGATGTATGTAAATCTTCACAAAGGTATACACCATTATCTTTCACATGATCAAAAAGCTCCTCAAATGTCACAATCTGTTGTTTCATCGTATGGCCCCCATCATCAATCAATATATCGATCGGCGGAATAGATTCCTTTACCTGACGCAGAAACTTCCGGTCGGACTGCGAACCAATAAAGATCTCGACATTTTCTTCTTCGAGTTCCTTACAGTGCGGATTAATGTCTATACCGTATATTTTTGCACGATCACCGAAATAGTTCTTCCACATCTGCAGACTTCCACCCTGAAAAACCCCAACTTCCAACACCACGATCTCTTTGCCTTTGAAACGACTAAAATGTCTGTCGTATATATCGAAATAATGCATCCATTTATTGATTAGCTTCGCATTATTATTTCGGAAATAAGTTTCTAACTCGTTCATGTCCTTCGGTCTATTTTAAGGGGTTCTGGTTTTTTATGTGTTGAATTTATTGAAATATAACGAAAAAAGCAACGATATATTTTTCTCCAGTCTAATTTTAAACTTCAATTTTAAAACATTCAAATTATTTTCCTACATTTACATAACTAGTTATATAATTACTTATAATACGATGGAATTATTTGAAAAAACAGGAAAAATAGCCTTAGGTAGCAGATTGCGCTACATGGCTTCCAACATCACAGAAGAAGCCGCCCGGATACACGAGCTTTATCAGATTGAATTTGCACCCAAATGGTTTCCCGTATTCTTTATTTTATCTGAAGGTGATTCCAAGACAATTACTGATATAGCAACAGAGATTGGCCACTCCCAGCCATCGGTCACTAAAATCGTTAAAGAAATGATCGAAGCGGGCCTACTTGAAGATAACCTTCGCTCTATGGATAAACGGAGAAATATGGTTGGATTGAGTAATAAAGGAAAAATGCTATGGGAAAGAATGAAAATTCAATGTATCGATATCGATCGTGCCATTGATGGGATTATCCAGGAAGCTACGCACAATCTATGGGAAGCTTTAGCGGAATGGGAATTTCTCCTTGAACAAAAATCCTTATTGAAACGGGTGCAAGAGCAAAAGAAAATGCGTGAAAGTAAGGATATCAACATTGTACCGTACAATCCAGCCTACCGCTTAGCATTTAAGTCCTTGAATGAGGAATGGATTTCCACCTATTTTGAATTGGAAGAGGCGGACCATAAAGCACTTGACAACCCTGAGGAGTATATTTTGGCAAAAGGCGGCAAAATTATGGTTGCTCTTTATAATGACAAGCCCGTAGGTGTATGTTCACTTATCAAAATGAATCATCCCGATTTTGACTATGAATTGGCAAAAATGGTGGTTTCCCCAACAGTGCAGGGCAAAAATATAGGCTATCTTTTGGGAAAAGCAATTATTGAAGAAGCAAAGACTCTAGGGGCTTCAAAACTGTTTCTCGAGAGCAACACCATTTTAAAACCTGCGATCAATCTCTATCACAAGTTAGGTTTTCAAAAAATCAATGGCTTTCCAAGTACTTATCAACGCTGTAATATCCAGATGGAACTGGATTTAAAAAAATAGCCTTGCGCAGTAGAAACATACACTGGAATGAGTCAACTCAGATAAGCGAATGAATGCTTCCTTTTTTTAGGGAAGCATTTTTGTTTAATTAATTTTCAAATAAAAGGTGATACTTTTCGCTAAATTGGTACATGTCTATAAATGATATTGCTATGCAACAATTGATCAATTCAAATCGAACAATAGACCGGCAGTTGCTCTTTATGAACTTGTATAAAAGTACATTTCCTATCGTGGCTAAGTACGTCAGTCGCATGGGCGGTAATTTAGATGAAGCCAAAGATGTATTTCAGGACGCTTTACTGGTGTATTATGAAAAGATACATTTAACAGAAACACCACTAAACAACGCTATTGGTTATTTGTTCGGAACAGCCAAAAATCTATGGCTTAAACGGTATGGTCAATCCAGCCCAAACCTCTCCCTAGATAAAGTGGATATTGCTTTGACAACCGAAGAGTCTCCTTCTAGCGCAAGGCTGTTTCGCTTTTTGGAGATTGCCGGGCGCAGATGTTTAGAACTTTTGAAAAGCTTCTATTATGATCAAATGTCCCTGCAAGAAATTGCGGATGAATATGGCTATTCGGGCGTAAGGAGCGCCACTGTACAGAAATTCAAATGCCTGGAGAAAGTTAGAGAATCCGTTAAAGAAAAATCCCTGGTTTATGATGACTTCATGGAATGAGACCCAGCAGATAGAAGCATATATCTTTGGAATGGCTGAACCAGAAGAAGCATTGCTTTTTGAAGCGCAATTGGTATTGGACGAAGAATTGGCAGACAAGGTTATTGCGCAACAAAAAGCTTATGAAGCTATTCAGCAATTTGGGCGCAAACAATTAAAAACTGAAATTGAAGCCATAACGCAAGCATTATTTACATATCCTGAACATGTCTCTTTTAGAAAAAAAATACTAAAGTTATTTCGCAAATCCTAAATTCTTAACATCATGACGATTGACAAAAATGAGTTCCGCAAATTTGCGGTAGGACACTGCTATGTCCAAAAAGATCTGGTGGATCATTACATTTCCGGTATCGAGCAATCCCGCATGCCGCTTGCCATGACTCCATATATCACCGAAGAACGCGAATTGCGCGTATCACAGATGGACGTATTTTCCAGATTGATGATTGACCGTATTATCTTTATGGGTGCTGCCGTAGAATCCAACATCGCCAATATCGTACAAGCCCAGCTGCTATTTCTTCAATCTGTTGATCCCAAAAAAGATATACAACTGTATATCAACTCTCCTGGCGGCGAAGTTTATGCTGGATTAGGTATTTATGATACGATGCAATTGATCAGTCCTGATGTTGCAACAATCTGCACCGGTATGGCACTCTCTTTTGGCGCGATATTACTCTGTGGCGGCGCCGCCGGCAAGCGTAGCGCCCTGCAGCACGCACGGGTGATGTTGCATCAACCGCTGGGCGGTGTTCAAGGGCAGGCATCTGACATTGAAATTACAGCCAATCAAGTGTTGAAAATAAAGAAGGAGCTGTACGATATTATTGCCAAACATAGTGGACAAAGCTATCAACGTGTACATGATGTTAGCGACCGGGATCACTGGATGGTTGCTGCAGAAGCAAAAGAATTTGGAGTTATTGACGACGTACTGACCTAGCGATGATCATTAAATTTATGAACAATTTAAAACGGACTATTGACAGACTATTGTCAATAGTCCGTTTAATTTTGTTATCAATAAATTTAGATCATCATGAAATTAACATCCATTCGGCTGATTGCAAATGACATCCAGCAATCCGTCACATTCTATGAAGAAATCCTGGGCTTCACCGCGCAATGGTTTACACCAGATTTCGCTGAAGTTTCCACCAGTTCGATTACCATAGCTATTGGAAGTACGCGTACGATGCAAATGTTTAGCGACAGCCCCACTGTCTTTGGCAACACGGCCCCCATTATTATTGAATTTTTAGTGAAAAATGTAGATCATGAATATATTCGGATCAAAAATAGTGCTTCAAAAATCGTTCAGGAGCCGACAACAATGCCTTGGGGCAATCGCTCATTGCTTTTTTGTGACCCCGATGGTAACCTGCTTAACTTTTTCACGCCACTGAGCCCTGAGGCCATCAAGAAATTTGGTTTAGACGCTACTAACTAGTCTGCTCATCTGACAAGATACTAACATCGAATATAGTATCTTGTCTTCATTAATTGACATTTAACAGCTATTCAGCTCATGGCCCTCATTAAAGATATATATACACGGGAATTCTATCAGTTTATTGCTGATCAGTTCCACCGCGTTGATAACAATTTTAACAGAGAACAGTTTATCAAACGTGTTTTTGCAGGCAGTTTTCATGAAATGGAATGGAAACAGCGCACAAAACATAGCACAGCGGTCTTGCATGAATTTATGCCGAACTCCTTTCCTGAAGCAGCGGCCTTACTAAGACAAGTTGTGGAACATCTCCTAAAAACGAAGCATCCGGGAGGACTTGAATATGTTATTTTTCCAGACTATATCGAAACTTACGGCATCGAAGATTTTGAAACAGCTGTACAGTCATTTGAAATCGTCACGAGATTTATCAGCTGCGAATTTGCCGTTCGTCCATTTATTATCAACTATGGATCTCGAATGATCGCGGAAATGGAAAGGTGGTCCAAAAGTCCACATGCTCAGGTACGACGCCTTGCAAGCGAAGGATCTCGACCCCGACTCCCTTGGGCGATGGCAATTCCATCGTTGAAAAATGACCCTACTCCTATCCTGTCCATCCTACAAAACCTCCATAATGATTCATCCGAGAGCGTCAGAAGAAGTGTAGCCAACAATCTCAACGATATCGCTAAGGATCATCCCCATCTTGTCTTGGGTATTGCCCAGCAATGGAAAGGTATCAGTAAAAATACAGATGCTATCATCAAACATGGCTGCCGTACCTTACTCAAACAAGGGCATCCAGCAATTCTAAGCTTTTATGGACTGGATAGTAGCGATTTCGATGTTACCAATCTCAGTATTCATACACCGGCTGTTAAAGTAGGTGAACATCTTATTTTTTCTTTTGAAATCGAGAATGGAAGCAGCACCGCTAAATCACTACGTCTGGAGTATGGGTTATATTATCAAAAATCAAATGGCCAGCTATCTCGAAAGGTTTTTAAAATTAGTGAACGAATTTATCAGGGAGCTGAGATAAACCGTATCGAGCGAAAGCAATCTTTTAAATTGATTACCACCCGGAAATTCTATGCTGGGAAGCATAAAATCTCCATTATTGTCAATGGGCGAGAAATGGTCCAACAGGAATTTGAGCTATTGCACATTTAATTGGACATAAGAAACAAACGAAGGGCTTTCGTGTTCTACTAGAAACAATAGAATATGCGCTGGATGACTTTTTCCAAGGTATATGTGGTAGGTGGTTTATATTAATATGAAGTCTGTTATGAAGAAAATTCTCTTAATCTTTTTTGTCTCACTTATTCTATTTCTCATTGGGCTTTTCATTAGAACGCTGACTTATCCGTTTACGCGAGTCAAAAAATCGGAAGTGGCGCCAATGCCGCCAGCGGTCAATGACAGTATTGTTGCCCGAATTGCTGGCGGTATCAAAATAGCCACCATCTCTATCGGCGACTCGACATTATTTAATCATGCTCCTTTTGAAGAACTTAATAATTACATCAGGTACAACTTTCCACTGATCTATCGCTCGCTGGAAACCTATACAATCAATGGTCATGCGCTGGTCTTTCGACTCAAGGGAAGCGACAAGAGCTTGCTTCCGCTACTCTTTCTTTCCCATACGGATGTCGTCCCTCCTGGTTCAGCTGCCATAAAAAACAACGATTCATCACTATTTCGGCCTAGCGACCAGGCGATACCACCTGTAAGCGAAATCGCCGAAGAGTGGGGCTATGCACCGTTTTCGGGGGCAGTAGCCAACGGCCGCATTTATGGACGTGGAAGCTTAGACATGAAAGGCATGCTTTTCTCCTTACTTGAAGCGACAGAACAACTGGTTCGAGAACAGGTACAGCCCAAGCGGGATATCTACCTCGCTTTTGGTTTTGATGAAGAAGTTGGGGGCGTACGTGGCGCAGCCAAAATAGCAGACTACTTCAAAGAAAAGGGCCTTAAATTCGAAGCCGTTTATGACGAGGGTGGACTCATTCTGGAAAAGGGCTCGGTCGAGGGAATCAGCTCGGATGTAGCATTGATCGGTTGCGCGGAGAAGGGATTTTTATCCCTGAAAATAAAGGTTAAAGGTCTTGGTGGGCACTCTTCGATGCCCCCAACAACGAGTGCAATTGGTCAAGCGGCAGTCATCATGCAGCGCTTAGAAAATCACCAGATGAAAGCGCAGATCAACCCCATTATCCAAAACTTCTTTCAACAGGTTGGTGGCAGCATGCCTTTTGCCTCCCGCTTTGCGATCGCTAACCGCTGGCTTCTTGAACCTTTACTTCTGGCTCAACTAACGAAAAACCATTCGACTAATGCTCTCGTGCGAACAACTACGGCACTGACAATGATGAAAGGCAGCGATGCCCCCAATGTCCTTTCACCTGAAGTTGAATTTGTTGTCAATTTTAGACTGCTACCCGAAAACACCCTACAGGAAGTTCGGGATCATGTCGAGCAGGCTATAAGCGGGTTTGATGTTGAGATAGAACAGGTCGACAATGCCCGAGAAGCATCCAAAGTCTCACCAACAGACGCTAAAGCCTACAAAATGATGGAAATTGCTATCCGCAGACTATACCCCGATCTTATTATTACGCCCTACCTGACGGTGGGCGGAACCGACGCCATCAAATATCAGCATCTCAGTGATCATATCTATCGATTTATGCCCATTAAAATTAATCACGCCGAACAGCAGAGTATGCATAGTACCAATGAATACATCAGCATTGAAAACTACCTGAAGATGATAGACTATTTTTATTACATGATGCGTCACTACGACGATGAAACGATTTAACCATGGACAATCTTCGCAATTACATTCACACACTGGTTGATTTTTTAACAAACACAGATAAGAAATATGAAAACAGACAATAACGCACTCTTGGAATTCGAAAAATTTATGGCTATCCGATTGAAATCCTCAACAGATTTTGTGGAGGGCCATTTTCACTCTCTTAAAGACATTTCTGTCTCGAATGAGCCGGCAACAATTTTTCCGCCCAATGGAATATACATCTCTGGGGTATCCGAGGTCAATGATTTTAATCAAAAAGGAGCTTCCAATTTCCTTCCGGGTGCAGAAAACAAATTTGAAGTGATCCATCAAGATGTATGTGATTCGCTAGCTTACTGGACGGGTATACAACGTTCGACAGTCAACGTAAAAGGGCGAGATACAGCAGTGATTTTCAATCTCAGAATCACCGAAATCTTCAGAAAAGAGCAAGGCAATTGGAAGCTTATGCATCGACATGCCGATAAACTGGCCGAATAATCGAGATGGCTTAGCAAATCGTCAGATAAAACGGCTGTGTGCAGCAAACCACTGGAGACTATTTAAGCTATTGCGCATTGCAGCATTTACCTAATGATAGTTCATTAAATAAACAATGGCGACTATCTAACGTATCCCTTTTGTTACAAAAGCAATTCACACAAACGATTGCATTGAATAATTTTCGTTTAATTTAATTGTATTTGTAAAATTAGAGTCAACAATTAAATTTAACTTATGAGATATCCCAAATTTACACTACTGCTTTGTGCAGTATTGGCAAGCTTTCTGTCTTGCAAAAAAAGCGAGGTGCACACCAATTTAGAAGAGAAATTATCGCTCCGTGCTGCATCCCCTGGAGCAAGCGGATACGAAGTTCCCTTAGGTGGTAATGCCTTTGTTACTTCAGCACCTTCCGGTGCAGTTGAAGTCATCAATAGCAATGGCTTGGCAAACTGGACCAATGCCAATAGCGTGATTAGTACCTACGCCAAGGTCCCCCAAGCAGGCGCTTTACGTGTTAAAATAAGGGCTAAAGTATTACCGTCCGGCGATAGCAGTACGGTGAAGTTAACGATCAACGGTGTAAGTAAACAAATCAAACTTAAGGGTGGAACCCCTAAGGATTACACTGTTGGTACCTATTCGCTAAATGCGGCGGGTTATATAAAAATGGATCTTCAAGGTGTATCCAAGTCAGGTGGTTACTTTGCCGATGTATCCCACTTGATTTTAGATAGTTCGGCAACGAATGGCACAGTAATTTATAGTGACAATAATGTAGATAATACCTACTATTGGTCGCGACGGGGTCCATCCTGCCATTTGAGTTATACCATTCCAACAAATCAGCAAGTTTCCTATTATTATAGCGAGGTGAAAGTCCCCGCTGGAGAAGATAAAATAGGATCTTACTTTATGGCAAATGGCTTCGGCCAAGGATATTTCGGAATGCAGGTCAATTCAGCGACAGAGCGCAGAATATTATTTTCTGTTTGGAGTCCATATAGCACCGATAACCCATCACAAATACCTGCAGAGGACCGCATTACATTAAATAGAAAAGGTGCAAATACCACGACAGGAGAGTTCGGTGGCGAAGGTTCTGGCGGACAAAGCTACCTCAAGTTTAATTGGACTGCCGCTACTACCTATAAATTTTTATTGAAGGGAGAACCTGATAATAATGGAAGTACTGATTTTACAGCATGGTTTAATGATCCTTCGACCAATACTTGGATACTCATTGCAAGTTGGAAACGTCCCAAAACAAATACTTATTTAACAGGATTTCATAGCTTCCTCGAAAATTTCAACGCCGACAACGGCTTTCTGGGACGTTCGGCAGAATATAGTAATCAATGGGTTCGAACATCTGCTGGAACTTGGCTGAAAGTCGTGGAAAGTACCTTTACGGTTGATGCAACCTATTCCAATAACCAGCGGATAGACGCCATTGGCGGAATAACCGGGAATAGCTTCTTCCTGAAAAATGGCGGTTTTTTCAATACTGTCGTAAATCCCGGAACGAAATTTACACAAGCAGGTACTGGCACAGCACCTTCAATAAATCTAACAACACTGCCGTAATACGCCTGTTTACAGCAAATTATTAGTAGTTTATATTCCATGTAAAGGGGCGATACGTTCAAATGAAGTATTGCCCTTTTAAAAACTTAACCTTGTGATATTTACATAACAATTTGTACCTTTCACTAACACTTTAATAAAATTAGCTAATCCCCCGCCTTGGGCAGGTTGTAAACCCAATGGCTTTTCCGAATACCGACGATAGATTCCAGCATCAAGAACAATAAACTTGTTTATGAATATACTATCCAAACCCTTATTTATCCTATTGAGCACCCTGTTGCTAATTAATAGCCTTTCATCAAACGGACAGTATCTTTCACCCATCAATACTGACCATAAACTTAAAAACCAACTCGATACAATTGTAAACTGTTCCGTTGTTGATTATCTTTCCAACAACAATACATTTAGTGTGTCTATTGGGATTTATATTAAAGGGCACAAAACAACCTACACCTACAGTAGAGAAAAGTTACCAAACGCCGATCACTATTACAACATTGGATCGGTGGCGAAAACGTTTGTCGGCGCTCTACTTGCGCAAGCGGTCCTTGATAAGAAAATCAACCTCGATGATGATATCCGTAAATACTTGCCGGGAGGTTATTCCAATTTACAATACAGCGGCCATGGAATCCGCGTTAAGCATCTAGCAAATCATACTTCTGCCCTTCCAAAGACTTTCAGATCGCTACCTACCAAAGTTGTCGATAGTTTAAGGGGGCTCACTATTCCGGAACAGGTAGACTATCTTGGAAAGTACAGTCGTGACAACCTATTGGATGATCTGAGGAAAGTCAAGCCCGACACCGTCCCAGGTACAAAGTTCAGTTACAATAGCACGGCTGTGATGGTACTTATTTCGCTACTGGAAAGTAGCTATAAAGATTCCTATGAACATCTTATCAGCGCATATCTGAAGGGACACCTCGGTATGCACTATACAACCCTCTATTTAGATGAGTCACAAATAAACGACGTTGTACAGGGCCACGATAATAAAGGTCAGCCTGTTCCATTTGCGAATTTGAGCGGGTTTTACTTTGGTCCCACAATGAATTCAACGATCAATGATATGTTGATCTACATCGAAGCCAACCTCAAACTAAACGATAGAGCCCTTGGTCTAACACATCAACTGACTTATGGAAAAGACGATGGATTTGGTATGGGGCTCGGTTGGATGATCAATCGTGATGAACGTGGGGTTCGCTATTTCTATCACGATGGAAATACTAAAATAGGCTACAATACCTTGTGTGTACTTTATCCCACAGATGATTATGGCATCATCATTATAGTCAACGATACAGTTGATCAACGCAAGGTCAGTGAACTTGAAGATAACATTAGACATCAGTTATTACTGTATGATCGGCGACAGGTTCAGCCTTCATCTTCAGCAGAAAATAAGGATTAAAATTAAGTTATCATTAAAAAAATATGTCACATGTGTCCTAAATAAATT
>NZ_DJTD01000059.1:0-3843 GCF_002440385.1 Sphingobacterium sp. UBA6317
TTTTTGAGACAGCCTCTTTTATATAAAAAATAAGCTTTCGCTTATTTTTTAGCGTATTTAAAGTTTTTACCGATGAAACGTGCATTACCACCCAATTCCTCCTCAATACGTAACAATTGGTTGTATTTAGCCATACGATCAGAACGTGAAGCAGAACCAGTTTTAATCTGACCGCAGTTCAGTGCTACAGCTAAGTCAGCGATAGTCGCATCTTCAGTCTCGCCCGAACGGTGTGACATCACAGAAGTGTAACCAGAATTTTGAGCTAAAGTAACCGCATTGATTGTTTCAGTCAATGAACCAATTTGGTTTACTTTCACTAAAATTGAGTTTGCTGTATGAGTATCGATTCCTTGTTGAAGACGTTTTGTATTGGTAACAAAAAGATCATCACCTACTAATTGAACATGGTCACCGATTTTGTCAGTCAATGTTTTCCAACCAGCCCAATCATCTTCAGCCATACCATCTTCTATAGAAATAATAGGGTATTTAGCTGTTAATTCAGCCAAATAGCTTGCTTGCTCTTCGCTAGAACGCACAGCTCCTTTATCACCTTCAAATTTAGTATAATCGTATTTACCATCTTTGTAGAACTCAGAAGAAGCACAATCCAACGCTAAACAAACATCTTGACCAGGTTTGTAACCGGCAATTTCAATCGCTTTCAAAACTGTTTCGATGGCATCCTCAGTACCTTCAAAAGTTGGCGCGAAACCACCTTCATCACCTACTGCAGTTGAAAGACCTCTGTCATGTAAGATTTTTTTCAACGTATGGAAAACCTCAGTACCCCAACGCAAAGCCTCAGAGAATGAAGGCGCACCCACAGGCATGATCATAAATTCCTGAAATGCGATAGGTGCATCAGAGTGTGAACCACCATTGATGATATTCATCATAGGAATAGGTAACGTGTTCGCATTTACACCACCGATATAACGGTATAATGGTTGACGTGACTCTTGTGCAGCAGCTTTCGCTACAGCTAAAGAAACTCCTAAAATAGCATTTGCGCCTAAGTTTCCTTTATTTTCGCTACCGTCTAAATCAATCATGATTTTATCGATGGCATTTTGCTCGAAAACATCTACACCTTCTAGCGCTTTTGCAATTTTAGTGTTTACATTCTCAACAGCTTTCAAAACACCTTTTCCTAGATATTTTGACTTGTCACCATCACGTAATTCTACTGCTTCGTGAATACCAGTTGAAGCACCTGAAGGAACAGCTGCACGACCAACAAAACCATTTTGTGTAGTAACATCTACCTCAATTGTAGGGTTACCGCGCGAATCCAAAATTTGACGCGCATGAACATCGATAATTAAACTCATCTCTTTATTAGACTATAATTTATTTTCATTACTTAGTGTAGATAAGACACACTCTTATCTACAGACATTTTTCACAATCAAATATAATAAAAAATGTATTTATTCCCCTATTTATTATGAAATAAAATATGCTCCATCGGCATAACTGTTCAACTAAAAACAATAAAAAACCCTTCAAAATCTGAAGGGTTTTTTATAGAATATTGTGCAATTTAGTTTTTGATCATTGCTACAAAATCATCAAACAAGTAGCGCGAGTCATGTGGACCCGGGGATGATTCTGGATGATATTGCACCGAAAATGCTTTCTGTCCTTTGATACGGATACCTTCAATAGACTGATCGTTCAAATTGACGTGTGTAATTTCGACGTTCTCAGAATTTTGGATATCTTCAGCCACAACTCCAAAACCGTGGTTCTGCGACGTAATTTCACAACGGTTGGCGATAATGTTCTTCACGGGGTGGTTGATACCACGGTGTCCATTATGCAACTTGCTTGTGCGGATGCCATTTGCCAATGCTAAAATCTGGTGACCTAAGCAAATACCAAACATCGGTTTATTTGCGTTTAAAATAGCTTTTACAGTCTCGATAGCATAATCCATCGGTGCTGGATCGCCAGGACCATTGGAAATGAAATAACCATCCGGATTCCACTGCTCCATTTCTTCAAATGTTGTCTTCGCAGGAAAAACCTTTGTATATACATCACGAGCCTCAAAATTGCGCAAGATATTTTTCTTGATTCCCAAATCCAAAACTGCAACACGCAACGAAGCATTTTCATTACCGAAGAAATAAGGCTCAGCTGTCGTTACTTTCGAAGACAATTCAAGACCATCCATTGAAGGAACCTCCGCCAATTGACGTTTTAATTCTTCAACATCCAATGTTTCTGAAGAAATAATCGCATTCATCGCCCCCTTATCACGAATATGGCGCACTAATGAACGGGTATCCACATCAGAAATACCAACTAAATTTCCTTCCTCAAAGTAGCTTTGGATCGATTCATCAGCCATTTTGCGGCTGTAGTTGATGTTATAGTTTTTACAAACTAATCCAGCAATCTGAATTTGATTTGATTCGGTATCATCCGCATCAATACCATAGTTACCAATATGCGCATTGGTCGTTACCATGATTTGTCCAAAATAAGATGGATCTGTAAAAATCTCTTGATAACCGGTTGTTCCTGTATTAAAACAGATCTCCCCAGTAGTCGTACCAATTTTACCAGCGGCTTTACCGTGATAAACTGTACCATCTTCTAAAACTAAAATTGCAGGCAATTTGCTGTAGTTGGTCATTATCGATGTAATATTATAAAAATGTGTATCCTTACTTTTATGAATTTTAAAGCCTTCTTGACTGGATATAAAAAAAGCCCTCAAATGGGCTAAATATCAATTAACAATGCATCATTACGATTGACAAACCGTTTCCTAAGGCACCTACCAGTAAAGACTCTACTTTAATTTTCACGGGAGACAAAGTTACGACATATCACTTATAAAGTGAAAACATTTTTTATTTTTTTATCCTTCCATTGATTGGACTTCCCGAAACCGAATAAAGTCCCTCAAAATCAGCACAGTCAATAATGGGACAAGCATATAAATCAGCGGGTTTTCTAACCAAGCTTCTTGCCATTCCATCCGCAGCAAGGCGATAAAGGCTCTTGTTAACCCACAACCGGGACAATCAGAACCACTGATACTCTTCCAAAGACAGGGAATAAGGATATGGATATCTGTAAAAAGATACAAGCCAATGGCAATCCCGAAATACCCTAGCACCAACGAATATATCCAATGACATTTAAGGTATTTCAGGACGAGCGAAATCATTAATTATTGTTAATTGGACTCTTGATATAATTACCGTTGGCATCTTTATATTTTCCGACAATAATCATAATCAAATCGATTAGATACCAGATACCACATCCCCCCAAGGTAAGCAGCTGAATAACAGCAGTACCAATTTGCCCCAAGTAGAATCGATGCGCTCCAAAAGGGCCGAGAAAAAAACAAAATAACAGTGCTGGTAACCACCTGTCATCCTGAAAGGTGTTGTTTTGCTGTTGAAAAGGTTGGTTAGCATAAAAAATAGGCTGTCTCACACCACAAAATGGGCACACCTCCGCCTTGATATTGATTAACTTACCGCACTCTACACAATACTTTTCGTCTTCTGTTTTCATTTAGATTTAGTTTGGCGATGGAACTGAAAAACAGTCGTCCATCAGGGATTAAATAATAGGTTGAAATTAATAAAAAAACTTAAAAAACATACATTTTTTGGAGCACAATGCTGTGCGCTAGTTCATCTTCCCGTTAAAATGACCTATTATTACAGAACAGCGATCTTTTTGCTTCGTAATCGCAGCTTCTTCCTTTTTTCTTTTAATTTTTAGTTGCAGAAAATTAGAAATACGGAGGAATCAAATTCGTCTTTTTAACAGTGCTTGTTCGGTGTTCGTTCAGTGCTTGTTCAGTGC
>NZ_DJTD01000059.1:4058-4272 GCF_002440385.1 Sphingobacterium sp. UBA6317
CTTGTTCAGTGCTTGCTCAGTGAAGACTGAATAAACAGTGAATAAATACTGACTAAAAACTGATTGAAAATTGGGATTAGGGATAAGTTGGTGGCTGAATGAGTCAGTTGTAATGCGTTTCTTAAATCACCCAGTTGCCGTTACCACTAAAACTGGGGGCAATGAAAGTTTAAGGATAGAAATTCGTAATTAACATAAACAGAAAAGGCGCCCC
>NZ_DJTD01000022.1:0-42692 GCF_002440385.1 Sphingobacterium sp. UBA6317
GATGGCATATATCCTTTTTTTTTACACTATAAATATATGAAAATCAAACCGTTAAAACAAATAATAAACCTTAGATAATGCAAAAAAAGAGACTGCCTTTTTGAGACAGCCTCTTCTTAACACCTTTGTATTAAAGCTTATTTGATAATATCACGTAAACCTAGACCTTTAATGATCGCACGGTAACGGTTGATATCTTTTTTGTAAAGATAAGCTAATAATGAACGACGTTTACCTACTAACATTTGTAGGGCACGTTGTGTACCGAAATCTTTTCTGTTTTTTTTCAAGTGCTCAGTTAAGTGAGCGATTCTCTTAGTGAATAAAGCAACTTGACCTTCAGTAGATCCTGTGTTTGTAGCTGATCCAGCAAATTCTGCGAAGATATCAGCTTTGTACTCTTTACTTAAATACATTTCCTGAATAATATTAAAGCGTTAAAAATTTTATTAATTGGCTGCAAAGATAGCAAAAATCTTCGGTTGCCAAAATAATTTAATAAGCAAAGGTTCAGCTACTACTAAACCTTTACGTAGATTTTCTTCTTGTCCAACCAATAGCAGATTACCCACATCAACGTTAAGAAACATAGCGAATAAACAAAAGAACCAACTTCTGGTATCCCAGGCACTTTCGCGCAAACATATTTATAAAACCAGGCAAAAGCGTCGAGGTATTTTTGTGTACCATCCTCTTTTACGCCATCAGGAATGCGGAACAACCCCAAAAAGCGTGGTAGAACACCGCTCAAGACAAAGATGAATAACGGATTTTTACCAAAAACATCAAAAAACTGTGTCAATTTATTTTTCACCCCCTGCACTTCAATAAACCAGATCATACCACCTAGTGTCATGGTTGCCAAACCTGTTGTATAGAGCACATAGGAACTCGTCCATATTTTTTTATTGATCGGAAAACCCAAGGCCCATATCCAAGCCAATACGACCAAAATAAATCCGGTCACAAACATTCCCGCCAGCAATTTAAAATGAGGCTCACTTGAGGCCGGCACTTTCGTCCACAGCCAATCCACCTGACCTTGCTTTTTAATAAATACACCAACTAAATAGCCAAAGACGACCTGAACAATTGTCGGCAAGGTACTCATCAGCCCTTCAGGATCAAATGGCACCCCCTCCCCTTTGTAAACATGCGGTAAACCTAGGATTGCTATATCATATTTTGTACCGAACCAGCCCTCCAAGCTATAGGGATCTGCTCCTCCGGCTATTGCACAGATTGCCCAATATAACAACAGTATGATTGCCGAGATCCAGATAATCGTTTTTTCTTTAAAATAATAAGCTAAAATCGAAGCAAAACAATAAGCAACTGCGATGCGTTGGAGTACACCAAAAATCCGAATTCCCCGGCTCGGATCCGTTCCGTCCACCCATTGTTTAAAAACCAGCTCCGCACCATCCCATTTCACAAAAGGCCACCAATTGATGAAAAGTCCAATCGCAAAAATCAAGATCGTCCGTTTAATTACTTTTTGCCAAAATACTGCAGGTCCTGCCTCCTGTAAACGAGGTATAACAAAAGACATGGCATTACCTACTGCGAAAAGAAAAAAAGGAAAAACCAGGTCTGTAGGTGAACATCCATGCCATTCTGCATGTTTTAGCGGTGCAAACATATGAGCCCATGTACCCGGATTATTCACCATAATCATCAGTGCCACAGTAGCTCCACGAAATACATCCAAGGAGTAATAGCGTTGTTTCATAATCAGATTGTATAATTAAAAGGTAAATATAACGTATTTACCCTTCATTTTTATGCGCAATCCACAATTTAATGGCATAAACAGGAAAACTTAGCGACAACCTTGTTACAATAACAAACGTTTGCATGGGCTTATTAGTCAAAAAAGGGATACTTTTTAAAATTGTTTAAAAAGTATTTGGAACTTACTTTCTTTTTAATATATCTTTAACAAAAGTTTAACCAACTTTATGAATTGTACCAAATACCAATGGAAAAAGATATACTGAAGAACCTATATTTTGATTCAACGCTGTCCATAGCAGAGTTGGTAAAAAAGCTTTCGAAAAGTACGCCATCCATTACCAAGGTGATCAATCGTCTTTTGGAAGAAAAGATCATTGTTGAATGTGGGTTTGCAGAATCTACTGGCGGAAGACGACCTATTCAATTTGCACTCAACCCGTCCCTGGATTTCCATATATTGACGATCTCTTGTGATCAGCATTTTTCGACATGCACAATTACCGATTTAACTCAAAAGACAATATTAGAGCATAGGGATATACCGTTAGACTTAAATTCCGAAGAGTCTTCAGAGCTCCTTTTATCCGAAATTGACCGAATTTTAGCATCTTCAACGATTTCATTAGATCGGATTATAGGTATTGGAATTAGTATGCCTGGTTTTGTTAATTCAGAATTGGGCGTCAATGAATCCTATATCAATACGCATCCTTTGTATGAAATAAAAAGCAGGATTGAAAAAAAATATAAACTGACAACAATCATAGAGAATGATTCTCGCTGCATAGCCATTGCAGAGAAAGAATTTGGGGCTGCGAAATACATCGAGCACTCACTTATTATTAATCTAAACTGGGGAGTTGGATTAGGAATTATCATTAATGGAACTGTTTTTAAGGGCGAATCAGGTTTTGCTGGAGAATTTAGCCATATCCCTCTGTCCGACAACAACACCTTATGCTCCTGTGGTAAACGGGGATGCCTTGAAGTTGAAGCATCATTGGATGCCGCCATTCGAAGTACGGAGAACGATATTCAAAACAATGAGTATTCGATTTATAGTACGTTTGTAAAGAGTAATCTAAACAAAATCGATGCACTGATCGAAGCGACTCATGTTGGAGACCAAATTGCGATTAACAATATCGGAAAAATAGGTTACATGCTCGGCAAAGGCATATCAACGCTCATCCATATTCTTAATCCAAAACAAATCATTGTCAGCGGAAGAGGTGCAGAACTCGGGAGAATTCTGAATCCTCAAATACAAATTGCCATTAATGAATTTTGCATCCCTGAAATTGCAAAAACAACACAGATTCAAATGTCAGAATTGAACAAACATGCTCAAATAAAGGGTACTGCAGCTATCGTCGTGGAAAACCATATCAACAGAATCCTAACTAAATAATTATTTATAAATTAAACACTTAAAGATGAGTCTATTCTACAAAAAAACAGCTGGGTTAGCTTTGTGCACACTCTTCAGTGCAACATCGCTATTTGCACAGCAAGGCATTTCTGGAACAGTTTCAGATGCCAAGGGGCCAATTGCAGGTGCTACTATTTCCGTAAAGGGAACAAATAGAGCTACCCAGTCGACTGCAAGTGGGGCATTTAATATACAAGCTGCACAAGGCGAAACATTACGTATTTCACTAATAGGCTATAAACCTCAGGAAATTGTGGTGGGAACAACTAAAACGATTAATGTATCCTTAACAAGCGATGAATCGACTTTGGGAGAAGTGGTCGTTACAGCAATGGGAGTTAAACGTGAAAAAAGAAGTCTTGGTTATTCATTTCAAGATATACAAGGTACTGCATTGACGGATGCCAGAGAAAACAACATAGCCAATGCACTAGCGGGCAAGGTTTCCAGTCTTCAGGTTGTTAAAGGTTCAAACGGACCTTCATCATCTTCGAAAATTATTCTTCGCGGATTCAATTCCATTACCGGAGACAACCAACCGTTAATTGTTGTCGATGGGGTGCCGATGGATAATTTTGCCGGCGCTAAAAACAATGATTTTTGGAATCCGTCAGCAGATATGGGAAGTGGGTTAGGAGACTTAAATCCGGAAGATATCGAGAGCATGTCTGTCTTGAAAGGCGGTGCTGCTTCTGCGCTTTATGGATCACGTGCCTCTAATGGGGTTATTTTAATTACAACCAAAAGTGGTAAAGCAAAAGATGGCGTAGGAATTTCCTATTCAACCATTACGGGAATCGAAAATATCTTTATGACGCCAAAATTACAGAGTGACTTCTCTCAGGGGGATGGCGGCGTCTACGGTAAATTAGCCACAGGATCTTGGGGAGAAAAAATAACTGGGCAGGAAGTTGAGTTATGGAATGGTACGAAAACAAATTTAAAGGCCTACGATAATATCGGTAATTTCTTTAAAACAGGATTCAATACCACCCAAAACATCAATTTTCAACAGGCTGTTTCCGATAAAGTCAATGTATATTCATCAGCGACTTATTTGCATGATAACAGCAAATCTCCCGGCCAAAAACTAAACCGCCTAAATTTAATTAATAGAGTAAATGCCAAATTTGGTCAGCGCAATCAGTGGACTACCGACGTAAAGGTACAATACATGCGCAATATGGCCTATAATCGTGCAGTTGGTGGTGTGAATGGTGGTAATTATTATTCTCAGTTGTTAACTTTCCCAAGAAGTTTGGACATTACGCAATTTAAACCTGGAATGGATGAATTGGGTGTGAAACAAAGTTGGTATTTGGAAGATTCAGGAATTAACCCATATTGGGCGGCCAACAATAAATTAAGCCGTGATACCCGTGATCGTTATTTGATGAACGCTACTGTAAAGTACGATTTTAATGACTGGCTAAGTGCTGATGTACGTGTGGGTTCTGATAACTATTCGACAAAATACGAAGATAAAACATATACAGGATCTCATATAAACAATTCGTATGGTACAGGTACAGACAAGTTTTATGAGAACAATTATATCGCAAGTTTACAGGCAAGAAAAGACAATCTATTCGGTAAATGGGGTGGTAGTGCCGCAATTTATGGACAGATCATGGACCGTAGCCGTACTTCCTTAAGCGCTAGTGCGGGCAATTTAAGGGTACCTAATCTATTTACTATTGGTAACAATATTGGCAATCCTGGTATTACTGAAAGTATCAATAGAAAACAGATTAATTCGATTTATGGTAACATTGACATCAATTATGATAATATTTGGTATGTTAGTTTCACAGGAAGAAATGACTGGACATCGACTTTACACCCAAATCATAACAGTTATTTTTACCCGTCTGTAAGCACCTCATTTGTACTCTCCGACCTGATCAATAAATCTGGAAGCATGCCTTCTTGGTTCAACTTTGCAAAGGTGAGAGCATCTTATGCAAGAACAGGTCGCGACATGGACGCATACCAATTATATAATACTTATATCATTGGTAATGACCCTAATAATAATACAACTGCATCCAAACGAGATGTTCTTTATGATGAGAACGTAGTTAATGAACTTCAAAAATCAATTGAAGTAGGTTTAGAGACTAAATTTTTCAACAATCGAGTTGGTTTGGATTTAACATATTATAAAAACAACTCAACAAATCAATTGATTGATATCCCAATGAACAATCTATCTGGATACAGAGCTTTCAAAGCCAATGCAGGTAATATTCTTAACGAGGGATTTGAAATCACATTAAACGCCGATGTAATCAGAAAAGAGAATTTTAGATGGAATCTGAATGCTAATGTTTCTCGCAATTTCAATAAAATTCTTGAATTACACCCTGAATCCAAACGAATGACATTGGGCGGCTATGACAATTTCGCAATATATGCAGCTGAAAATCAAAGATATGGCGCTATATTCGGAACAAAATTCCTACGTGTTGAAGATGCAAACAGCCCTTATAATGGACAACTTATCCTAAGCGGTACAGGTTTACCACAAGCGAAATCTAATGAAGCAGAGCTTCTGGGTGATCAGACTGCACGTGCCCTCGCTGGTATCACCAACTCTTTCACTTATAAGAACTTCGGATTAAGCTTTCAAATTGATGGCAGATTTGGCGGAAAATTCTTCTCAGGAACACAGCGTGCACTACAAGCTAGCGGTTCTTCTGCCGAAACAGTTGTTAACGGAAGTCGGGATAATTTTGTTGTTGATGGAGTTATCCTAAAAAATGGTGCATACGAAAAAAGTACAGTCGCAGTTACGCCACAAGATTACTGGACAACCGTATCTGGAGCTAGTGGCAACTTAGGTATTACTGAACAAAATTTATACAATGCAACCAATGTTAGGATTAGAAATTTGCAATTAAATTACTCTATCCCTAAAAGCGTTTTGAAATCATCCATTGTTAAAAATGCGAAAGTAGGGGTATCGGTCAATAATTTAGCCATGCTAAAGAGTTATGCAAATGGTGTAGATCCTGAATCTACCTATGCAATGAGCTCAAATGCTGTAGGATTTGAAAATCTATCTTTTCCGACATCTCGTTCTTATTTCTTAAACCTATCTATTGGCTTCTAATCTGAATTATCATGAAAAATACACTATCAAAAATAGCGCTGGCAATATTATTAGGAAGCACAGCCACCTCCTGTACAAAACTAGAGGATATCAATATAGATCAAACTGCTGCAAATGACCAGCAAGTTAAACCAGAATATTTTTTAAACAACTCTATTATTGGAGCTCAGCAAGATCCCGGATTGGCCGAACGTTTATTTATTTATTCGTGGAAAACCGCTGCCCACCAGCAATATTTTAACTTTATCAATATCGGACAGCAAAGTGATGACTATAATTCCTTGTACTGGTCAAGTATCTCAGGCTGGTTGAATAACGCTAACGCAACCATCGAAATTGCAGAGAAGAAAACTCAAAATGGCACGGCTGCTGTTTACAACCAAAATATGATACAGGTTGCCAGAATATGGCGAGCATACTTGTTAAGTGAGTTAAGTGACAATTTTGGCCCAATACCTACCAAAGGATTTCAAGGAGTCAATCCTGAATTTGATGCTGTCAAAGACGTTTATTATTATCTGTTGACTGAATTAAAAGATGCTCAATCGAAAATCGATCCAGCTGTCAGCAATTCGGGTATTGAAAACTATGATGCCGCTTACGGTTTCAAATGGGACAATTGGATCCGCTATGCGAACTCAATGCGTATGCGTTTGGCAATGCGCTTATCAGAGGTTGATGCAACGAAAGCAAAAACTGAATTTGAGGATGCTGTTAAAACGAATAAATACATTGAAACAGCTGCACAAAACTTCGGCGTACAGGAAAAAGACGGTTGGGATCCACTAACGGGTGTAATGAGCCGTTCATGGAATACACAACTACTATCTGCTACATTAAACAATATATTTATTGGATTGGGTGGCATCAAAACTGCTGATCAGTTTACAGAAACCGAAGTTTTAAGCAAAATCAAGAACGAAGACGATTTTGGTATCCGTTACCTGGATAACTTCTCGACTATGTCAAATGACCCAAGCCAAGGTTATTACTTAGATGGGATTCCAAATAAAATGGATCCAAGAGCATACAAAGCTTTCTTTATTCCAGGTCATACATCCGACCCACAATATTGGACCGATGCTAGCAATCAGGATGCCCAAATCAAAAAACCAGACGGCACTACATTGAATTTTAAAACTTCATACACATGGAATGCGTTTACGTCAGGTACATGGGGAGCTAAATCGTCAAATATGGTGCTTAGAGCACAAAATGGTCGTATTCCAGGCATGATCAAAAAGTTCAGAACAAGTACACAAAAACGTTTATTCTTCGCTTCATGGGAAAGTTATTTTTTGATTGCCGAAGCGGCTTTGAGAGGCTGGAGCACTCCTATATCTGACAAAGTTGCCTATGAAAAAGGTATTTCAGAAAACTTTAACTACTGGGAAGTATCATCTTACCTCGGTCAATACTTAGCATCAGAAAATTACAACCGTGTGGGAACTTCAGTAAAATATGATCATACAGCGGAGCCTGCTGCGACCTTCACTGTCAAGTACAAAGACGGTTATACTAATGCTACAGGAACTGCCGCAATCAAGTATCCTGAAAATACGATCTATAAAAATGGAGCAATCAAGAATGATAAGTTGACAAAAATTATCACGCAAAAATATATTGCCTCATTTCCATACTTATGCCTTGAGGCATGGAATGACCAACGTCGTTTAGGCCTTCCTTTCTTTGAAAATCCTGCTGTCGAAACGGCCATCGCAACAATGCCACAATTGACAAGTGCAAATTACACAAAAAACCAAGTAGATTTCTTTCCACAAAGAACGAGCTATCCTTCATCATTTAGAAATGCTGATCAGGCAAATTATGATAAAGCGGTATCCTTATTAGGTGGATCAGATGGCGTATTTACACCCCTATGGTGGGCCAAACAAAAATAATTTCTTTATAACACTAGAAAAGCCGGCCTTGAGCCGGCTTTTCTAGTTTACAACAATATTGATCAGTATATTTGTTACAATTACACTTATTATTAATTCAAAAGAAGCACTCCATTCCCTTAAAAATAAAGAATCTATCAAATTCTTTTTAAAAAATTTAAAAAGAATTTGGAACTTAAAATAAAGTATCTATATCTTTATTCGTAAACTAAAAACAAACACAGAAAAACTCAACTGCGCACACCTAAATTTAGTAGAGCAATTGAGCTAAAAACCAACTACCACTGATATTAAAAAGTATAATATCATTATTTAAAGCATTGCAAACCAAACAATTACTCATTAACGAAGCTTAATTAGAAATGGTCGTAGAGATTTTAAGGAATTTGTATTATCGGCCTATGCAACCGATTGCAGACATTGCAAACTCACTTTCACGAAGTATACCTTCTGTCACCAAACAAATCAACGAACTTCTTTCAAAGAATATCGTAGTTGAGACAGGTTATGCTGCATCGACAGGTGGAAGAAAGGCTATGCAGTATATGATTAATGAAGATTTAAGCTATACAATCGTCAGCATATCTATCGATCAATTCTATACAGCAATTACCTTATCAAACCTTAAAGGGGATATCATGTCATCGTTAGAAAATCTCCCGGTTGACCTTAGAGATCCTGATGCGGCAAACGTAATTATTAAAAACCGTAGATCGCTTTTTTTCTACAAATAATATTATTTTAAGACAGGTTATCGGCATAGGGATTAGCATGCCGGGCTTTGTCAATTCAGAAACAGGGCTAAATGAATCCTACAACAGTGATTCCCCTTTATATAACATAAAGGAACTCATCGAACAAAAATTTAACGTGCCTGCAGCAATTGACAACGATTCACGTTGTGTCGCCTGGGCCGAAAAAAAATTCGGGAATGCACAAAATTCCTCGCACTCCCTTGTCATTAACCTTAATTGGGGGGTAGGTTTGGGTATTCTTATTAATGACGACATCTTTAAAGGAACTTCTGGTTTTGCCGGTGAGTTCAGTCACATCCCTCTTTCCGACGAATTAACACTATGCTCTTGCGGTAAGAGAGGGTGCTTAGAAGTAGAGGCTTCTGTGAGCGCTGCCATCCGAAATATTGAAAAGGATATAAAGAACGGCGAATACTCTATATATGAAAAACTTGTAGAAGAATATGACAACAAAGCTGAAGCTCTTATTGAATCCGTTCACATTGGTGATCAGATAGCAATCAATAATATCGGAAAAATTGGATACTTACTAGGTAAAGGAATATCAACGTTGATACATATTCTCAATCCGAACAAAATTATCATCAGTGGTCGTGGAGCGGAAATCGGTTATATCCTTGCACCTCATATTCAAGTTGCAGTAAATGAATATAGCATTCCTAAAATATCGAAGAAAACAAGCATTGAGATCTCCGACCTGCACAAAAGAGCGCAGCAACTCGGTACATCAGCATTAGTCATAGAAAAATACATCACAAACATTATTAACTAACGTTTTACACAAATACCTAAAACATGAGTCTATTTTACAAAAAAACTGCAGGATTGGCGTTATGTACACTTTTCAGTGCTACATCGCTTTATGCGCAGCAAAGCATTTCTGGAATAGTTTCAGATGCTAATGGACCTGTCTCTGGCGCAACAGTTTCTGTTAAGGGAACAACCAGAGGTACTCAAACAGGCGCCAATGGGGCTTTTACAATTCAAGCTTCACAGGGTGAAGTCTTACGTGTATCCATTGTCGGATACAAATCCCAAGATATCGCAGTTGGCTCGACTAAAACGATTAATGTAACCTTAACTTCTGATGCCTCTGCACTGGATGAAGTTGTCGTCACAGCGATGGGTATCAAACGGGATTCCAAAGCACTAGGATATGCAGTAAGCACGATCAAAGCGGAAGAACTTACCAAAGCAGGAAATACCAACTTTGGTTCTGCGCTATATGGTAAAGTTGCCGGTCTAAAAATTACAACTGCACCAGGTGGAGCTTCCAGTGCCGTAAACGTTCAAATCCGGGGTATTAACTCCCTAAATTATCAACGTCAACCGCTCTATGTTGTAGATGGTGTCATCATCCGTAATGATGAACAATACGGAACTAAAGGAGCCAATAACAACAACTATTGGGATGATCAACGTATCCGTGGTAATGGTATGTTAGATATTAATCCCGCGGATATTGAAAGTATGTCTGTATTAAAAGGATCTGCAGCAAGTGCGTTGTACGGATCAGATGCGGCAAGTGGTGTTATCGTAATTACAACAAAAAAAGGGATTAAAGGCCGAGGATTAGGCATTGATTTTAATTACAATGGTTCTATCGAACGTGCCGCATTTTTACCAAAATTCCAAAATATCTATGGACCTGGTTATGATGCAGCGACCAATCTCGCGAATGGTGCTACCGAAGAGGGATGGATCGCTGATGCGAATTCACCATCAGGAAGACGTCCATACTTTCGTTCATATGGTAACTTTGGTCCAAAATTTACTGGCGAAGAGGTAAGCTGGTGGGATGGTACGACCAAGAAATACGAAGCGCGCGAAAACAACTTTAAAGATATCTTCGATACTGGTTATAATTCGAACATTAACTTTGCGATTTCCAATCAAACAGACAAAGTCAACTATCGTCTGAGCGGTACGCGCATGGATTACAAAAGTACCAGTCCAGGTTCAAAACAAAGCAGAAATACCTTCAACCTAAATAGTACGGTGAAGATGCATGAGAAATTATCATTGGATCTCGTAGCGAACTATACAAACACAAAAACACATAATCGTTCGGCATTACTCGGACAAGTCCTAGGATCCTATGGAGGTTTCTTTAGCCGTACGGAAGATATGTCTGTATTAAAAGAAAAATATCAAACTTCCGATGGGTACAAGTATTCGGCCTTCGGTACGGGACGCGACGAAGATTTCAAATATACCATTCGACCATACAATTTGTTGGATTATTTCTGGTCCCAATATAAAAACAGTTATGACGAAACAGAAAACCGTTTATTAACGAGTGCTACCTTAAATTGGGAAGTCGTAAATCACCTTAAATTAAGAGGCCGTATCGGTAATGATTTCACTTCAGCTGCTATTACAAACAAACAATATAACGAGTATGCAACCCGTTATAATTCCACAACCAACAGCTCAGGAGGATTCAGTACATCAAAGGGACTGTACTCTATATTGTATGGTGATGTATTAGCAACTTATGCCAACAAAATAAATAGCGATTGGGATTACAGTGTAAGTGCTGGTTTCCAATCTAGGGAAGAGAACTATGACGATCAATCGTCTACTACACAAAGCGGACTCGTAAAAGAGAACTGGTTTAGTATCAGCAATAGCTATGCACCAGCAACCACAACAAATGAGCGTAAGAAAAAAATAAAATATGCCTATTTCGGGATGGCCAATATTGGTTATAAGGGATTTGCTTATTTAGATGGTACATATCGCTCGGAATATTCCTCAACCATGCCTCCTGGCAACAACAACTACAAATACGGTTCAGTTAGCGGAAGTTTTATTTTTAGTGATGCTTTGGGGCTAAAGTCTGAAAAATTCAACTTTGGCAAATTGCGTGTTTCTTACGGTATTGTCGGAAATGATGCTGGAATTTATGTCGCAAATGTGGCGAACAGTCAAAATGCAATTGGTACAATCAATGGGTCAGTACCTTCTTTGACTTACAGCGGTAGCTATGGAAATTTAGAGCTAATGCCAGAAATGAAATATGAATGGGAATATGGTTTAGAATTGAAATTCCTAAAAAACAGATTAGGGTTAGATATCAGCTACTATGACAACTACATTGACGATCAAATTTTAAATCTAACAACTGAAGCATCTGCGGGTGCAACTTCCCAATGGACAAATGTGGGTCGTATCTCCAATAATGGTCTCGAAGTGTCATTAACAGCAACACCTATCCAACATGAGAATTTTAGCTGGAATACCCGTCTAAACTATTCATTCAATAGAACAATGGTGGATAAATTAAATACTGGCGGAGACGAGTTAGTTTTTTATAGTGCGGATGAGAATTCCTTAAAAGTCGTGGCCGAAGTCGGCAAGAAATTAGGGAATATTTACGCCTATGATATAGCTAAAGATGAACAGGGGAATAATTTAATTTCCGATGAAGGTTATTATGTCATTGATAAAACAAAGTACAAATATGTAGGAAATATATTACCAAAAGCAATTGGTGGTATGACCAATACATTCAACTATAAGAACTTTTCATTGGATTTCACGGTAGATTATCGTCTCGGTGGTAAAATGGTGTCTGAAAATCAAAAATACGCCATGGGAACTGGTGCGTATGAAAATACTTTGGAATACAGAGAAACGGGTGTTACCTTGGATGGTGTAAATGAGAAAACCGGAGCTAAAAATAATGTACACCTAAGCGCAGCAGAATATTACATGAATACCTTTGCTTGGGGAGCGGATTCATGGACCGAGAAAGGCGCGGTATATGATAACTCTTTTGTCAAAATGCGGGAACTATCCGTTAGTTACCGAATTCCATCTTCTGTAACACAAAAGCTCAAATTAAATAATGTAAGAGTATCCTTATTGGGCCGAAATCTATTTTACTTCTACAGAACTCTTAAAAATATTGACCCAGAATCACCAGTTGGAAACCAATGGTGGTCACAAGGGGTAGATGTTGGTTCTAATACTGCAACAAGAAGTTTTGGATTTTCATTGAATGCTAATTTTTAACCGTAATTAATCATGAATAAATCATTTTATATATTATTATTTTTAACGCTATCGACCCTTGGATTTACAGGATGTAAATCTGAATTGGAAGATGCGTTTAACAATCCGGATCAAACCACTGAGGCAAGTATTCCCGGCTTTTTCACCGATTTGTTAAATAACGATCGGGTTCGCCCATCGTATTGGCATTACAGAACATTTATTCTATCAAATCAAGCGATATATACGCAAACTGCTTCTTTTATTCCAAACAATACAATGTACCAGCCGAATGATAGTTATTCCTATGGCTATTGGACAGATTTCTATGCTCCCGGTGTACTTGGCGTTTACCGAAAAATGGAAGCTGCTTACGCGGAATTAACACCAGAAAATCAAGCGAAAGAAGAAATTTTCCTTCAGGCTGGTAAAGTGGTCATGTACGATGAAGCATCAAAACTCATCGACAATTATGGTGATATTCCTTTTTCAGAAGCAGGGAGTTTACCGTTAACGAGCATTGCGAAAAAAGCGAAATTCGATGACCAAAAAGAGTTATACTATTCTTTTATAGATGATCTAAAAGCAATCAATACGTATTTTAGTGAAACTGCTACAACAGGTGATTTTTCAAAATTTGACATTCTAAATAGCGGTGGTATTGACAAATGGAGACGTTATGCCAACTCTTTGCGTTTACGTTTATTAATGCGCATCTCCAATGTCGATGAAAGTAAAGCTAAAACAGAAGTTTTAGAAATGTTGAATAATCCCAGCACATACCCATTAGTAGATGGTTCTGCAAATGCAAACTACCTTCCGGGAACTACGGATATTTTGCTTCAACCATTAACAACGTACACAGGTACGTTGCGTCAAGCGTTAACAGAAGGAAATAATCAATACGCAACGGATTACATGTTAAATAAAACAATGAAACCCGCAAATGACCCACGTATTCCTGTATTTTACGATAAATTTGGTGTTACAAAAGATGGTGTATTTACCCCAAATAAGGAGTATAATGCGATGCCAATTACCTTCACTGAAAATGACATTTTAACAAATTATCAAAAATATGCGGTGTTGGATTCTGCAACATTCTTTGATAATGCAAAACTACCGGGCATTGTTGCAACAGCATCTGAGACTAACTTTGCTAAAGCAGAAGCTTACTTAAGATGGGGAAGTGATACAGACGCAAAAGCAGCTTATGATCTAGCGCTTAAACAGTCCGTTACGTTCTATTATTACCTGAATAATTTAAATACATCAGGTCTGAAAACAGAAACAAAACCTACTGATGCTGTAATCGCTGATTTTGTTGACAATTCAACAGCGAAATATACCGGAACTTCAACAGCAAAATTAGAACTGATCTTGACCCAAAAATGGCTTCATTACGGATTCTTACAGGCGCAACATGCTTGGTCTGAATATAGGAGAACTGGTTATCCAAAAATTACGGTCTTAACAGCTGGAGCTGCAAATTATTCTACGCTTCCATTAAGATTTTTATATCCTACTGGAGAGATTTCCGTTAACTCCGAAAATTACGAAGCTGTTCGTTCAAAAGATACTAGAACAACCAAACTTTTCTGGGACGTTAATTAAGGCATACACTACATCTATCTATAAGAAGGCCACCTTAGGTGGCCTTCTTTTTATCATTTTCATTATCTTTATCCATGCAAAAATTAAAAACCATTATATCCACTGCGCTGATCGCTTCAAGCGCAACACTAGCGTTTGGCCAGGCACATAACGTATCTAATGGCTATCAAAAACCGACAGATCCCTTAGTAATTGAAAATCTCGAACAATGGCAAGATATGAAGTTTGGTCTTTTCATGCACTGGGGTACCTATAGTCAATGGGGAATCGTTGAAAGCTGGAGTATCTGTCCTGAAGATGAAGGCTGGACCCAACGCAAACCCGAACATGGTAAAACTTATTTTGAATACCTCAAGAACTACGAAAATCTACAGACCACCTTTAATCCTACGGATTTCAATCCACAAAAATGGGCCGATGCCGCAAAAGCTGCCGGCATGAAATATGTCGTCTTTACAACAAAACATCACGATGGATTTGCCATGTTCGATACCAAAGAATCGGATTATAAAATTACATCCTCCAAAACGCCATTTTCCACAAACCCAAAGGCAAATGTGACCAAAGAAATCTTCAATACCTTCCGCAATGACGGTTTTAAAATTGGGGCTTATTTCTCCAAACCGGACTGGCACTCCGATTACTACTGGTGGTCATACTTTCCGCCAAAAGACAGAAATGTAAATTATGACCCTAAAAAATATCCGGATCGTTGGCAAAAATTCAAAGACTTTACCTACAATCAAATCAACGAGCTGACCTCAGCATATGGCAAAGTCGACATTCTTTGGTTGGATGGTGGTCAGGTGCGCCCCTTAGAAACCGTTGACAAATCTGTTGACTGGCAACAGACAATCAAAATGGATCAGAATATTGACATGGACCGCATTGGGGGCATGGCAAGGAAAAATCAACCCGGCATTATCGTTGTCGACCGTACAGTACCTGGAAACTGGGAAAATTATGTCACACCTGAACAAGCGATTCCTGAACATCCCTTGGATATTCCATGGGAAAGTTGTATCACCATGGGAAATTCGTTCAGCTATGTGCCCAACGACCAATACAAACCGACCAAAAAGATTGTTGAAACATTGGTAAAAATTATTTCCCGCGGTGGAAACTACCTATTGAACATCGCCCCTGGCCCAACAGGAGATTATGACCAGGCAGCATACGATCGCTTGAACGAACTGGCAGCCTGGATGAAAATCAATCAAACTGCAGTGTTTGCAACACGTACGATTGCTCCATATCACCAAGGTGACTATTACTACACTAGAAGCAAAGACAGTAAAGTGGTCAATGTATTCCATCTTTCTGAAGGTGATACTTACCAGCAGCCAAACGAATACGTCTTTCAAGTACCTGATAATTTTAGCGTAAAGAAAATCGCTATTTTGGGTCATAAAGGTAAATTAGACTGGTCTCAACGTGGTAACCAAATTACCTTAAGAAGCCCTAGTACACGATTTAGTTATGCGACTGCAATTCAATTGCAAAGCAAATAATATAAAATTCCGTTGGATATAATCCAACGGAATTTTATCATTTAACAAGGTCATTGTTTACCGATCACCGCCTGAACATCTCAATATTCCCAAAGCCTCTGCTCAGGAATAAGAAAATAAGTCATCAACAAACTATGGGGTTTTTAGAACCTTAAATTCCAATGAAAAAAATCAACCTATTTCCACTATTTATCCTTCTTTTTCTCTCCTCATGTGCAACGTATAAACCTCAGATCCTGGTATCAGAGCAAATTTTTAAAACAGGCCAGGTTCCATTCCAACAATGCCATGCTTCCACGATTCAAGTCATCGGAAAAGACAGTTTATTGGCAGCCTGGTTTGGTGGTACACATGAATCTAACCCCGATGTTGTCATATGGAGTTCACTGTATAGCCATGGACAATGGCAGCGTCCTGTACAGATTGCAGACGGTATCCTTGGTGACAACCGCTTTCCAACATGGAATCCTGTCTTCTATCAATACCCGCACAGTGACACCCTATCTTTGTATTATAAAATAGGGCCCAATCCCAGAGAATGGAAAGGCTATGTCAAACATTCACTGGATAAAGGAACGACCTGGTCTGCAGCGCAGCAGTTGCCTGAAGGTATTTTGGGGCCTATCAAGAATAAACCGCTCACCTTGACAAACGGACTGCTTCTCTCCCCTTCCAGCACGGAGTCCAAAGAAGAAATCTGGAAAGCACACCTGGAAATCAGCCGCGATCATGGCCGCTCCTGGTCCGTCAGCGCAATACGCCCCGATACCAGTATCCAGGTTATTCAGCCAAGTGTGATCCAACATACAGATGGACGCATTCAGGTGCTCTGTCGAAGTAAAGAAAATAAAGTGATGGCAGCATTCTCAGCAGATGAAGGCCTTACCTGGGGCCCCTGGCAAGCCACAAACCTGCTCAATCCCAATTCTGCCACAGACGCCATCCGTTTAAATAATGGTTTATTTATGATCGTCTTCAATCCGGCCATCGCTGGCAACGACTGGTGGGAAGGACGCACAAAACTCCATGTCGCCATATCAAAGGATGGCTTACAGTGGAAAGATGTCCTAACCCTTGAAGATGGGGTAAAGAACGATGAATATTCTTATCCGACAATTATTCAGGACACAAACGGTCTTATCCACATCACCTATACCTGGAATAGGAAAAGTATCAAGCATATTGTGCTCAAATAAGAATGATAGTTGTAACAAAAATGGCAGTAACTTCGTTGTATGCTAAAAACCAAGTTATGAGATCAATATCAAAATTATTAACATTATTAGCATATATCGTATCCGTAGGTTGCTCAAAGGAAACTGCTAATCACAACCTCTATCTCGAGGGAACCTATTCAGGAAAATTTATAGTCAGCTATAAAAATCAGGACCAAACTTTCACTGGAGACGTAACTGTACGGTTTAAAGCGGACAGTTTCTTTTGTACAGCAAACAAAAATAGATTTCCTGCAGGTGGCTCAGGAACATATGAGATTAATGGCGACCAAATTATTTTCAAAGATAAAAATGTATGGACCGCCGACTTCGATTGGGCTTTAATATTGAACCACAATTACACCTATTTAGTGAATGGAAACGATCTAACTTTAACAAAAGCTCCCCATCAACATAATAGCTATATCTATAAATTAACGAAGGATTAATTAATAATCCTTCGTTAATTCCAATTCTCCCTTCAACCGGATATCATCGGAAGATGCGCCGACCAAAAGTTTAAACCTGCCTTTTTCCGTCTTCCATTCGTTACCTGCATTCCAAAGTTTGAGGTCCTCCTTGGTCAATTGAAAAGAATAACGTTCTTTCTTTCCTGCGGCAATGTTTTTACGCTCAAACCGCTTCAACTGCATAACAGGTGTCACCACCGAACTTACTTCATCCACAACATACAACTGAGCGACTTCATCGCCCGCCAATTTGCCCTGGTTTACCACGTCGAACGACACTGTACATACAAAATCATTGCCATTCTCCTTCAGCGAGACCTGTAAATTGGAGTAATCAAAACTACTGTAGCTCAACCCATAACCAAAAGCATACAATGGTTTGGCCGACATTTCCACATAATCGTGATGTTTAGGTTTTGTATGGTTGTAATGTACAGGAAGCTGGCCGACCGAACGAGGTACCGAAATCGGTAATCTTCCAGCCGGATTATAGTCACCGAACAATACATCGGCAATAGCCAAGCCGCCTTCTTGTCCCGGATACCAGGCATTCACGATCGCAGGCACATGTTCAGCTGCCCAATTTAAGTTCAATGGTCTCCCCATAATCGTAACAAGTACAACTGGTTTTCCCGTCGCCTGTATCGCTTTCAGCAACTTGATCTGATCGCCCATCATATCCAAAGAAACGCGATCAAATCCTTCTCCGCTCTCCATATCACTTACCGTATTGGGATCCACATTGGCTGCTCCAGTTGCTTGATACGACGTTTTAAAATCACGTGCACTCGAACCACCCAGGACTAAAACCACCGCATCGGCCTGCTTTGCAGCTGCGACGGCGGCAGCGATATCGGAATTGCTTGTATCACGGATTGCACAACCTTTCACATAATCAACCTTGGTACTGTTACCAACTGCCGCCCGTATTCCGGTCAAGAGGGTCTGAACTTTCCCCTCAGCTTGTGGAGCAGTATAATCGCCCAGCTGATTATAGGCATTGTCGGCATTCGGTCCTATAACGGCTATTCGTTTCAACGATTTACTTAAGGGTAAGATATGCTGATCGTTTTTAAGCAAAACAATCGACTCGCGGGCCACCTGTCTTGCTACCGTTTTATTTTGTGCCGTAGCGACTTTTTGCGCTACCAACTTTTCATCCACATAGGGATGATCAAAAAGCCCCAAATTGAACTTCATTCGCAGTACACGGGCTACTGCTGTATCAAGAACAGCAGGTTCAACGAGCCCCTGTTGGACAGCCTTAAGCAGATTTGAACCATAACCAGTCCCGCTTAGATCGACATCCAATCCGGCATGTATACTTTGTGAAGCCGCTTCTTCTGCAGTCGCTGCTGTTGCATGCCCTCCATTGAGCCCTGATATACTCAGTAGATCCGATACAACAAACCCCGTAAATCCCCAGTCTTTACGTAGAATGTCTTTTAGCAACCAGGGGTTGGCAGAACAAGGAATACCATCAATGCTATTATATGCTGTCATTACCGACCCAGCTCCCGATTTTACAGCACGCTCAAAAGGCGGCAGAAAATACTGTCTCAGGCTTCGTTCTCCAACCGATACGGACTCACCATTGTGACCGCCATCTGGAGCGGCATAGGCTACAAAATGCTTTAAAGTTCCTATTATTTTATCGCGCTCACCTAGCTTCTCACCCTGAAAACCACGGATCATTGCAGTTCCCATCTGACCGATCAGATAGGGATCCTCCCCATAGGTCTCTTCAGTGCGCGACCAACGTGGATCTCGTGCCAAATCTAATACAGGACCATAGCCGTTTTTACCACCCACAGCATAAGTCTCCATGGCGATTGTTGATGCCATATCCTGAATCAACTGTGGGTTCCATGTACTCGCCTGTCCGATCGCGGTAGGGAACACTGTTGCACCAATCGCCATATGTCCATGTGGCGCCTCCTCAGACAACAACAATGGAATCCCTAGTCGAGTACTATCCACCATATAACGTTGGATCGCATTTGTAGCGCGCGCAGCTTCCACAGGGCTCAGGCCATTCAGTAAGGTTTTCTGTGTCCAAGGATCTGCACGTAAGGTTGCCCATAACAATCCGATATGCTGTTCTTTTACTGCCTTTCGCAATTTATTGCTGATTGTAACCTGCTTTCCGTTTTTGCTATACATTTCCCAGCCCAGCAATTTGCTCAATTGCCCGACTTTCTCTTCCACAGTCATTCTTCCCAATAGATCACTTACCCGTTTTTCAATTGGTAATGTACTATTCTTATAGGGCAATTGCTGGGCTTGAAGTTGTGGGCAGAGCAATGTCGCCATTGCCGCCATAAGTAATATACGGACTTTCATAAGTGGATTATTATTTATCTAGTTTTCTTCATTAATCGGATCCGGTTTTATTATTTCACATTATCTATGCAACCGGTTTCCAAACCACTAAATTAACGATTTAGCCTAAATAATCAAGTTAAATTTTGATTCCTAATTCTTTTAATAATCATAGGGCGGCAGCATCGGTTTGAACAGCGTTCATCTAAACAACCTAACACAGGCTTTACTTTATGTATTGAAGTAGAGGAGAGCAAATGGCAAATATCCACGAAATTCATTCTTGCACGTTGGGCAACAACAAAACAGTTAGACAAAGAAAAAACTAATGTGAAAGATTCAATTGCAATTTCATCAAAACAGAATTGAACAAAAAAATAAAGACAGCAAGCCGTCTTTATTTTGAATGTTAAAGGAAATATACTACTTATCTTATTTTGTTGCAGCCGTTCGCTTACCTTGAAAATAGTATTCAATTGGAGCTGCGTATGCTAGAGGATTATTATTGCGCGAAATTAATATGAGCTGATCACCATCAAGCTGTACCTCATAACTTTGGTATGGGCTACTGTCGGCAAACTTGATACTTTTCTTCTCTTTATCATAGGCAAATGCGCGATGCTGTCCTTCAGCAAAAATCAAACTTTCAAATGTCAACTTATCATCCCCACATAGTTCTTTACCACGATTGACAGTGAACTTATTCGCTGATTCAGCAAATGTAAATGTATACACATTATCCTTTTCACAATCTTTCGGTTTGTGCTTCAATTGCTCGTTTGTCGTCCCTTTCGCAGACACGATGGGGCTCCATTCAAAACTTTCCAGCTGTTTTTGAACATCCATAGGTACAGTCATTTCATTTTCCTTACTACAGCTCGTCAGTAAAAAGAGGATTGCAAAACTCCCTGTAAATAATTTATTCATTACGGTTTCCATTAGTTATATCTTGAGAACGATCGTTCTAACAATATCGCTACAATAAAATCAAGCATTTTTAACTAAACAGATAAAAATAGACTAAGATCCGGAAAGCACTTCGCGCCACAAATTAGGATGATCTGTTTGAATAAGACGTACAAAAGGATATTTCTCCAAAAAAGATCGATAAGCTTTCTTTCCCTCCTGTTCTGCTTTGTCGTCATATTCCCCCAAACTATTCATCCAAAAATAAATGCCCTGTTGGCGCAATGCATTAAGTTTTTCGGCATCAATAAATGATTCATCAAGATGGACAATTGAGGTTAATTTCATCTTTAGTATGGCCTCTAGATCCTTCATATTACGTGCCCTCGGAAAAAGCGTGATCGCTGGATTGAGTTTGTAAATCTTGAGCATGTCTTTATAATCATAGAGAAAAAATAGTACCTGGTCTTCCATCCCCTCCTGTTCAACAAGCGCATAGGTTTTCTTAATAAACTCTTTGCGATCTTCTTTAAAATCGAGATCAACAAGGATTTTTCCCTTTGCAACGCGCAAAGCTTCCGATAGCGTTGGTATAACATGATCCGAGCCTTCACCATTAGCCTTTTTGCGTAAGTGAAGCTGTTGAAGCTCGGCATAGGTTTGTTTGGCGACCTCTCCTTGCCCGGTTGTCGTCCGATTGACTGTTTTATCGTGCATCAATACAAGTACACCATCTTTGGTGGCCCGCACATCGACCTCTACCACGGAAGCCCCCTGCCGAATGGCTTCTTCGATAGCAGCAATTGAGTTTTCAGGTTGCTCCAGATGAGCTCCCCGGTGTGCGGCAATGTGTAAACTTTTTTGCTCTAACTTTTTTATTAAATCGATCGACTGAGCATATAAGTGGGTCGTAGAACTTACTATTATACCCAACAGAATAGTAGAAAATAAAATCTTTTTCATTGCTGTATAGTTATTTTTTTGCAATCTCTTTTTGTTATACCTTAAAAACCGGCGATCTCGCTGCAGTTACATCTCAATCGCGTCATGGAGTGAATCCCGCAATTATATTGACGGAAAGTAATCCGGTTTGAATGGATTACCTTCCGTCTATGACGTTCTACTTTTTCGACAACTCGAATGAATCAAACAACTGCCCATTCAGCTTGTAGCTTGAAAAATACAATTTATTTTCGGTCAGCTTGATCACCTGATACAATTGCGTCTGTGACGTTGCAACTTCCATCCAGCGTTCAGAATCAGATTCATACATCTTAGGCCCCGCTACAGACAGGAGATAGACAGGTCGCTTTTTACCCAGCCCGCCACGAGCGTAGGTATGATCGTGGCCCTGAAGGACCAAATCGACACCATATTTCTCGAAAATAGGTTTGAAACGTTCTCTCAAGATGGTATTGTCACGATTTTTTGCCGTAGAGTATACGGGATGGTGCATGACAACAATATTCCATTTTTTTGGTGATGAAGACAACACTTTCTCCAACCACTTTTCCTGTATCGTTGCTGCAGTAGAGTCGAGCATAATCAATTGAGAATTTAGGGAGATCATACGTAGATCCTGGTAATCGAGGTAGTAAACAGCATCTTGTATACCCTCAGGGCCATTCCTTGGCAAGTTGAATTGTGCTTTCCAATGCGGGTCAAGTACAAGCTTCCCAAGCGAGTCGCGACGGTACTCGTGATTACCCGGTGTTGGAACAGCAGGGATCATCTGATGAATAAATCCTGCGGCCTCATGCCATTCTGCCCACTCCTCGTCTGCATTCGAACGATTGATCAGATCGCCCGCGTGAACAATAAAGCGTGCATTCGCTTCCTGCTGGAAAGCACGCCGAATGGCACGTGCCCAGCGTGAACGTAAGTCGTTCTGTGCATCACCCAAATAGATAAATGAAAACGCGCCTGAACGCTCCGCAGTCCTAAATTGGTTCCAGGCACTCCAATTGCTGCCATCTCCAACGCGATAGGCATAAACTGTACCGGGTTTCAGGTCACGGAAGGTTACCTGTCCATAAGCATCCTCTTGCTGTCCTCGCTCGAGCGGTAGCGCTGTTCCATTTATTGTGATCGCGTTTTTTTCAAGTTCTGGATTGCTCTGTTCTTCAGCAATCTGACCAATTATTTTGGTCCTATCCGCATTGATCCGCCAAGAAACAGACTGCGTACTGCTGGGCTCATCGGACCAGGTCAACGTAATCCGATCAGGTTGTTTGTCTTTATTATCCGTCTGGCTTTTCCCTTCCAATAAAGTGCAGCACAGTACTACAGCAAGAAGAATATGTTTGATTTTCATTGTGATATTGATTTTATAAGCGATTTGATTACTCTATTTAATAACTTTTAATTGATGATTACGAATTACCAGGGTTTGTTTGTTCCTTGCAATAACCAAGGTTTTGACCAAGCGCTATTTTCATTATCCGCTTGTGAATAAGCGGTCTTTTCAATACGTTTCAAGGCCTCCTCGGCATTTTTTTGATTCACACTCATTTCGGTTTGCATATAAGGTACACGAACAGGAAGCTGTGTACGAATGGCTGCGGGGCCGGCCTTTAAAGCGGGGTACCCTGTGCGACGATAATCAAACCAGGACTGTGCGGCAGTTGACCAACTGGCGATCCATTTTTGTTCAATGATCTGCACTTGCGTATTTTCAAACGCCACACCTTTCTGACGGATATAGTTGGAATAGTCTGCGCCCTTTCCCCAGCTTGCCAACGATTCCTGTATAGCACGCTCATAATAGGTCTTGGCTGACTCAGGCAGCCCCCATCCTTTCCAGGCTGCTTCAGCCAAAATAAAATTAACTTCGGCAGCAGAAAGCAAGCGTGCTTTTAACAAACTTCCCTTCGCCGAACGATAGCTATCATTCAGGTAAGAAACATGCGGATTGATCGAGGTTTGCCCCGGTGTTGGATTGAGGTTGTAGGCCGAAGGGTTTTTAGATACACTTGGCGGCAGTCCAACATACTCCTTATCGGTATCCACCGGAACGCCTTTGACGACATCTGGCGATACAATCCGAACACCATTAACGATCTTATCTGTACCTGCGGGCTCGTTACTGCGGATCTCAATGGGTATGTCTACCTTTCTTGCCCAAACCGCCAAACGAGGGTCGCCAAGTTCCTGTAGCCGGTCGACCAGTGTTGCACACATTTTCATTCGTCTAAAATTACTTCCACTGGCATCATACACCGTATTTGACGGCCAGGAGTCATTTGCATTATTTCCAACAAAATCCATCAATACATCATCAGTGGTACTCGTAATAATTGGAAATTTATCGGGATTGGCAACAATACTTTCAATCCCCTGTTTGGCAAAGTCAGCAGACTTTGCTGAAATGCGCATATAATACCGTAATGCCAAAGAATTGGCAAAACGACGCCATTTGGAAGCCTTTCCGCCAAAGTAAACATCCGCATTCGCCAGCACCTCATAAGAACCATCGGGGCGGGATAGAAGTTCATTGGCTTGTTTCAACTCGTCGATAATTCCCTTATAGATTATTTCCTGACTATCGTATTTCGGAAAATTATATACAGCATCTCCCAGTTCCGCTTTTAAGGCATCGGTATAAGGAGCGTCTCCCCAGAGATCAGTCACCAATCCGAATAAGTAAGCGCGCATCACCAGCGAAACTCCTGTATGAAAATCCAACCCTAATTTCTCCGCGCGTTTACGCATAAGCTCATTGTCACGTAAAAAGCCATAATAAGCATCCCAACTCAGAATCCCTCCTGTCCATTCGTAGTCATTATGTGAATTGAACCATGCATCAAATTGGGTGTGCTGCATAACTCCGCCAAGATCTGAGAAACTCAATTCGTTGTATTTTTTCGCTGTTCCTGTCAATATCGTCGGCAATAACAGATTGGGATTGGCGTCTTCCTCACTTACACCGTTCGGATTGATATTAAGTTCAGTCAGATCTTTACAAGCTGAAATATTCCATACCATCCCAAGGCCTACTACAGCCATGGTGAATCTCTTCAACTGATTTTTCATTTATGTCGTATATTAAAATGTCACATTTACTTTAAATCCAATAGGCATTGACCAAGGGGTAACGTTGTAGCGCTCAATCCCCTGTTTAAATCCAACACCAGTTTCTGGCTGAAAGGCCATTTCCGGATCTATACCTACTTTCGCTTTGGTCCATAAGATCAGGTTACGGGTATAGACTCCCACGCTGCCATTCTCTATTCCGAGACGTTTCAGCCATTTTCCTGATAAATCGTAGCTAAAGGACAGTTCCCGAAGCTTGATAAAAGAAGCATCAAATGTCGCTGCATTCATAAAATCCCAAGGGTAATTGTCTGAATAAGCGATATATTTTGTTCCTTCACCACCAAGATTCTCTGTATAACCTGTGATATTACCTTTATCATCATATTGTGCGATAACACCTGGATTAAACACCCCAAAATTGCCAACAAGACCACCCACACTGATCGGATAACCACCATACTCTTCGCCTGGTCCTCCAACAATGGGATACCTATTGCCTTGCACGCGAACAAGATTGTTATCGACCAAATAATTGCGTAGCGTTTCGCCTGTCATCCCATTGGGGTTGATCATCTGATCAAGAAAACGCTGCGTGGTTAGGTTCGATTCGAAATAGCGATAGGTCTGCGACATAAATTTCCCGCCAAAACGCATATCTGCGGCAATATTCATTGTCCATTTTTTATAGCGAAGACTTGACTGTAATCCCATCGTGAAATCGGGATTGAAGTTTCCGATTTTGTTTCGGCTATTATTGATCCGTACAGCCTGCCAAGAACCATTTTTATTGAGAATAGGAAAACCATAGTACGGCGACGATTGATCCTCTACGGTCACTAACTTGGAATCGTACAGATCCCCGATCTCTTCCCCGACATAGGTACGTGCCCCACCCCGACCGTCGGTCCAAAAGGTATAGAATTCTACACCATCAGAAAGCTCATCGATACGGGTACGATTGCGATGCCAATTGACACCAACGTCCCAGGACCAATTTTCCTTGGCAATAGGTCGCCCGGAAACAGCAAGTTCAATACCGCGGCTGCTTAACAGTCCGGCGTTGATATTTTTAGAATTGAAACCACTTGATCCGGGAAGTGTTGTTGAAATAATTTGGTTTCTGTTCTCCAGCTTATAGTAGGTTCCTTCAAACTTCAGTCGATTATTCCACATGCCTAGATCCAAACCAAATTCGTAAGATGTTGCAATTTCGGGCTTCAGATTAGGAACCAAGAGTGATCCCGAACGTGTTAGCCGCAATACATCACCCCAGCTACCGGGATTACTCAGTACATTGGAGAGATTATAGGGATAAGTATCATTTCCTACACGTGCAATACCCGCTCTCAGTTTTGCCAAATTGATCGTTTTAGGCAGAGAAAACACCTGGTTAGCCAACACACTTAGGGATGCCGAAGGATAGAAATAGGACCGATTGTTCACAGGTAAGGTGCTGGACCAGTCATTGCGCCCAGTCACATCTAAATAAACCATATCCCTGTAACTTAGATTGATCAGTCCGTAAACACTGTTTATGGCTCTTTCAGAAATTGTACTGTAGAAATCCAAATTTAATGGACTGATATTGGCCAATGTGTAGAGTCCCGGCGTGATTAATCCAGCGCCATTCTTTGAGGTATTTTGCACGGATTTACCACGATTATACCGCAAATTTCCACCCAGTGATCCTGTGATCTGAAAGTCGCTCATCTTCTTTGTATATGCCGTCAGAAAGTCGATATTCTGTTCCATATTCATCAGATTAACAATCCCATAAGCACCTCTGGGTTCGTTCGTATAACTGTAAGGGATTTTTGTTTCCCTATTTTCCCAATAAATATCCGTTGCGTACCGTATCATGGCCGTCCAATCTTTTTTGATGGTCCAATCTAACCGTAAGTTTCCAAAGACGCGGTCTCTTGTAAAAGCATTATTCACTCCATAAGCAAGGAAATACGGGTTATTGTGGTTGCCAATAGACTGTGAACGCTGTTGGATCTGCTCCTGCCCTGGCAACCAATAATCCTGCAATTCCAGAATATTGATGTGAGGTGCAACTTCATAGGCCGCTTGCATCGGATTGGTTCCCCGATTTCCTGCAGGTCTATTGCTGGAGTTATTTCTGCTGGCATCTAGCGAAAGCCCCAATGTCAAACTATTGCGAAGGCGCATGGTCGAATTGATATTCAAGGTGTTTCTGAACAGATCCGAATTGGGGATAATACCCTTATTGGCCATATTGGAATACGAGAAACGATAGTCCAATTTTTCGCTTCTGTTGCTCAGGGAAATCCCATTGGTACTTGTGACCCCAGTCTGGACAAAGTTTTTAATGTTATTTGGGTACGCTTTTAGTTCCGTAGGAATGGGCTTACCGTTCTCGTCAAGCGGACTATTCCATTGGACAGCTTTATACCCCTTATCCAGTGCTGGGCCTACCATAACACTAGACTCCTCCTCAATAACTAAATTGCCGGGCAGGTCGCCTGGTCGCCATGGCAAGGTACCGCTTGCAAATTTGTTATGCAATTCAATAAATTTATACGGGATATCAAATACTGTGTTACTAGTCACAGCAATGGTCATCTTCTCCGCATTCTTACCACTTTTGGTTGTGATCAGCACTACACCATTACCTGCACGTGAGCCGTAAAGCGCAGCTGCACTTGGCCCCTTCAAGATAGAAATATTTTCAATATCTTCGGGATTGATATTGGCAATTGCATTACCATAATCCACTTTGTTGTCGTCACCGATCTGACCAACATTATTTAAACTATTCATCAAGGGCACTCCATCTACGACAAATAGCGGC
This sequence comes from Sphingobacterium sp. UBA6317, assembly GCF_002440385.1. Lineage (NCBI taxonomy): Bacteria > Pseudomonadati > Bacteroidota > Sphingobacteriia > Sphingobacteriales > Sphingobacteriaceae > Sphingobacterium > Sphingobacterium sp. UBA6317. The sequence continues at coordinate 27,827 of NZ_DJTD01000022.1, forward strand.
TGGTTGTCTGTACTTAGCGATGATGCCCCCCGAATCACCATATTCACGCTGGAACCGGTGGGTCCTGTAGAACTAATCGAAACCCCGGGTACTCTACCTGCCATACCAACCAGAAAGTTATCATTATTGACCCGATTGATATCCTCGCCCTTAATTTTACCGACAGCATAACCGAGGGAACGATCCTGCCGTTTGATGCCCAATGCAGTCACGACCACTTCATCCAATTCGTTGTCATCTTCGTTTAAGACCACCTGACGTATACCTGCTGTGCTGGCATCGAGCTTGAGATCGTTCAACTCTTTTTTTTCATATCCAACATGGCTTATCAGTACATCATATACGCCGGCAGCTAGTCGAATAGTCACTTCACCTTTGGCATTTGACAAGGCGCTCTGTCCAGTCAGTGGAATATGCACGGAAGCTCCCCCAATAGGTTGTTTTGTACGATCGACAAGCTGCAATTTCAAGTCATAAGATTCCTGTTTACCCGTATTTTTTACAAGGACAATACCCCCTGACACTCTTTTTGACTTAATGTTGGTCCCGTTCAGGATATAGGCAAGGACTTCCTCGAAGCTCGCATTCTGGAATTTTTTTTCGGCAATTAAAATCCGATCTAATTGGAGCATACTCCGATCGTAGCCGATCGCTTGACCTGTTTGTTTTGACAACTGCAGTACCGCCTGCGCGGCGTTACCACTAGACAAATGAATATTGATATTATCCCAGTAAGTGCGATTGATCTTTTCCAATCCCTCAGCATGGCTATTGGTTACAGCACAAGAGACCATAGCGCAGATGGCAAGCTTTGTCGCAAGGCCGGTAAGCTTAATTATTTTATACATATATTTGTATGAATGTTTTAAACATGAATATTCAGGTGCTCACTGGTCGATTTAGCGGTTTGCCAGATGAGCACTTTTCTTGGGCAGATAAATTATGCTGTTCTACCCCCTACAGCTTATTTGTATAAGATTATTTCATTTTTCTCCCTCCTAAATTTGATTTGATGAATATTGCAAACGATATTCAGCACCTGGTCTAATGACTGTACATGTGGTATCATAAGCGAATAATTGAATGGATCTGTATTCAGATTTTCGGTAAGCAACACAACACCGAAGCGGTTATAGATTATTTCTTTCAGTTCCTTGAAGCTGATGTTATTCAATTGCATACCGCCTTGTGTCCAAAGGCTGATGTAAGCTGGATCGCTATCGAAAGTTTTAAAATCATTTTTAACTACGCTATACCGGACGGCCTTACCTGCTGTAAGGATATGGTTTGCTCCATTTTTTGCATTTAGAACACTCACCCGCCCAGTTTTAACTTCGACCGTCACATGTTTAGTAGACATCGAATTGTTGACGTTGAATGATGTTCCTAGGACTGCAACAGAAACGCTGCCTGTTTCTATCTCAAATGGGTGTAAAGTATCCCGTCTGACCCGAAAGAATGCTTCCCCTCGATCTAAAAAGAATTTTCTATTTGATGCAAAATTCTTACGATCGTAGCGGATACGTGTATTTCCGTTTAAAAAAATAGATGTGCCATCAGGTAACTGAATTTCTTTCAATTCGCCCGCATTCGTAACCGTTTCCGTCAGTAATGCGACCGCTTCTGTCCGCTTCCGAGAAAGCGACATCGGGTTGTGCTGTAAAAATAGCAGACTGATGCCTCCTAGGACCAAAATAGCCGCTGCTGCTGAAAGCCAAGAGAATTTTCTGACCGGTATGTTGGCCACCTTCTTTGCCCTCGCAGGTGCTTCAGCTATTCCTACACGAATAAATAATTCTTGTTTGATTTTTTCCCGATGATTTGCATCGCTAAAGGGATTAATATCATCGTTTGAAATAGACTCGTACCAGTCGTCAACATGACCTTTTTCCTCCTCAGTCAATTTTCCTCCGAGATAATCTGTTATGATAAGTTTAAAGCGTTCTAAATTCACCTGCATTAATTTTTATACTAATACAGATCAAAACGGGCAAAGTACTTTAATTAAATATGTTCTTTATATTAAATAATCATAAAGGAGATAGCTTCCTGCGAGCAATAAAAATACAGAATCGTGGTCCGCAAACCTTCTTGTCAATTCGTACCGCATAATCTTTTTGGCCTCTGACAGGTAGTTCTTAACGGTCTGTTCAGCCAGATTGAGTTCCTTGGCAATTTGTGTTATTGAATAATTGTCAGAACGCATTAAGTAGACTGCTTTCATCAATCTAGGTAATTTGTCTATCGAATCATCCACAATAGCCTCCAGCGCCTTATACCTGGCAAAGGCCTGGCTATCCAAATTGGAAAAAGCGTCCATACGTTCCATTGATTTCTCCAAGACCTGTTTTCGTACACGCTCCGAGGCGTAGTAATTCAGTATTTTGTTTTTGAGGGCTTTGTGGAAATAGAATTTTATATCGGAGTATTCAGTACTCACGAGCGATCGTTTTTCCCAGATATGGATGAATACTTCCTGCACAAGATCCTTAGCCTGATCCTCTTCCCGAAGATGACGAAAAGCGACGGTGTATAGATCCTCCCAATACCGCTCAAAGAAATGGGCAAAGGCAATGGGGTCACCTTCTTTAAAACGCAACACATAGTGGCTATCTACATTGGCTTCGGTAGTTTTCACCTAACAAAGATAGGTTCGTCAGATTATCAAAATGTTAATTTTTCGGGAAGCTTTTATTTGAATACGCTCTATTATTTGAATGAACTGCGCTACTCAAATGAACTGCGCCATTTGAATACACTCCGCTTAGTCTTTGTAAAAAACCATCCCAGGAATTGTTAATAAACATGTTAACTTTCTAGTATAGAGCAGATCTTTTGTTAAAAACGTAGCGGACGTCCTATTTTTTTACAATTAGGCATTTAGGACAAAAACAGTTCAGCTAAAATGTTAACAACAATGTTAATTAACTTGTAATCAGCAACCTTTATGTTAATAACTACTTATCAGTAAAACCTATAAAATTTCATGTAATGACATGTGAATTTAAGTTGAATCATACATATTCGCGGCGTGAAAAACAAAAAATTAGGTAAAAGCTAAGGGTAAATTGAAAGTCGGCTGTCATAAAGATAAAAACTAATCTTTTATGAAACTATCGCCAATCTTACTTATTGGATTATCGCTTCAAGCAGGGTTTACATTCGCCCAGCAACCAGCAGCGCCAAAGCAAAAAAATCAGGTTGTGACCGAAACTGTCAAAGGAACCGTGATAGATAAAAATACCAGATTACCGCTTACAGGTGCCACAATTGTCATTTCATCCAGTGATGGAACAAAGTCTGTAAGTACAGACGCACAGGGCATATTTCGGCTGCAGCAAGTTCCGGTTGGGCGTCAACAGCTTCAAGTTCGCATGGCCGGATATAAACCAGAAGAATTTACAGAATTACTGATCACCAGTGGACGGGAGAATATGGTCAATGTGGAAATGGAGCCGCAAATAAATGCATTAACTGAAGCTGTCGTCTATGCCAATGCCGGAAAACAACCGCTCAACCAGATGGCAATGACGAGTGGACGCTCTTTTTCGCCGGAAGAGACCAACCGCTATGCTGGCGCCTTTTTTGATCCCGCCCGTATGGCACAGAGTTTTCCAGGTGTTGCTGCCGGCGGCGATGACAATGAAATTATTGTTCGCGGAAATTCTCCCAAAAGCTTGCAATGGCGGCTTGAAGGTATCGAAATTGTAAATCCCAATCATTTTGGAGCCGAAGGCGCTGCAGGCGGCGGAATCAGTATGCTCAATACCATGGTATTGGGAAAATCTGATTTCTATACTGGTGGACTTGCCGCGGAATACAGCAATGCAACAGCGGGTGTTTTTGATCTTAGGTTCCGTAAAGGTAATACCGACAAACGCGAATACACATTCAACGTCGGAGTACTGGGCGTAGGAGCAACGTTAGAAGGGCCTTTCAAAAAAGGAAGTGACGCTTCCTATTTGATTAGTTACCGCTATTCTTCATTGAGTCTACTGGAAAAAGTAGGTGTAAAAGTTTCAGACACTGGCGTCCCAAAATATCAGGACCTTTCTTTTAATTTTGTATTTCCCACAAAAAAAGCCGGAACCTTTTCCTTATTCGGTATAGGCGGTTTGGGGAAACTTCAACAAACTGCCGAGCGTAATTACGAAAAATGGGACGAACGAACAGACGCCCAAGATCTAAACTTAAAGTTCAACGCGGGGAGTGCTGGACTAAAACATCAATACATTGCAAACGACAGATTATATTTCACCAATATTGTTTCCATGTCCCTTAGCCGTAATTCCAATAGCACTGATACATTAACACGGGACTATGTTTCCAGCCTCTATCACAAGGACAAATTTACGAATACGGCTCTTCGCTATGCGGGTACGCTAAACTATCGCGCCAACAGTAAAAACACGATTAGAGCGGGCTTAAATGCAAGTTTATTACACTATGACCTCTATGCGCTGTCCTACGACACCGAGCTAGCAGCATTGAAAGAGCGGATTAATGAGACTGGGAATACAAGTACTTATGATGCTTTTGCACAGTTAAAAACAGTTTTGAACGACAAACTAACGCTAAATACAGGAGTACATGCAAATTACTTCGCCTTGAGCAAGAGCTGGTCTATCGAGCCAAGGCTTGGCCTAAACTGGCGTGTAGCCGCAGATCAAACGATATCTTTTGGGACTGGTCTATATAACCGACTGGAGCCCTTGGTCTACTATTTTGCTAAAAGTAGCGATCAAACAAGCCTAGAGCCAAACAAGCCTCTTTCGCCAACGAAATCTGCTCAGGCTGTTATTGGCTATGAAAAGAACCTAAGCAGAACACTCCGGTTTAAGACAGAACTCTATTATCAGCATCTTTATGATGTCCCAGTATCTACAGATTCCGACATCAACTTCTCCTTACTCAATGTATCGGATATTGCAGCTATTGGTACATCAAACTACCGTCAGCTTATCAATAAAGGAACCGGCAAAAATTACGGCATTGAGCTGACGCTTGAGAAGTCGTTAAGTAAGGGGTATTACTTCATGGCAACGACCTCCTTCTTTGATTCTAAATTCAAAGCACGCAATGGCAAAGAATACAACACCACATTCAATACGCGTTATGTAGGAAATTTATTGATGGGGAAAGAATGGACCGTGGGAAAGAGTAAGAATAATCTGTTCGGTCTTAATGCCAAATTAATTTATGCCGGAGGAAGAAAGTACTCTCCTGTTCTGGAAGAAGAATCGCTTCGTTTAGACGAAGAAGTTATTGATCAAGATCGCATCAATACCCTGACTGCCGATCCCTACGTACGTGTTGATTTCTCATCGAGCTATCGGGTTAACCGCAAAAAAGTAAGCCATCTTTTTATTTTGGATATTCAGAATCTCCTTAATAGAGAAAACACTGTGGGTATGCACTACAATTTCAGCAAACGTATCATTGAACCTCAAAAATGGACTGGTATCATTCCGACCATTAACTACCGGATTGAATTCTAATGCCCAATAGTAGCAAGTACAACGGAAAGATTTATTTCCAATCGTTTGTCTCCAGACACGAGGCGCTGAAGACAAACGATTGGATTAATGAGACAAGCTCATGCTTCCAACAATACGCTTATTTATTCACTGTTTTTAAGTTACTAAAACCGATAGCCAACTGAAATACCCAAGGAGCGATTACGTATAGCATTCCCGGATTTATAATCCCCCCATTTGGATTCTAAATTGGCAATTCCTTTCTGAAATTCTATACCGACAAGATAATGTTCCCTAAAAAGATAGTTTACTTTTGCACGAGCGCCATAATCAAAAGGTCTCCCAAGTGTATAATCCCCATACTCACCTTCACTCGAATCATTTTTGAACTTGATATCTCCCTTGTTATCAATTGCAATATCGTCCAGGTAAACAGATTCTGAAGTTTTCCATTTCCCGCCCATTCCATAACCTATATAAGGGCCTATACCGACCTCCAACTTACCTGTACCGATCGTAGCATTAAAGACAACATCGATAGGCATTTCTATATAAGACGTATTCGCTTTAAAATCTTTACCCCAGCCTATAAAACTTCCATCTTTTCGTTTAAAGCCCCGTTTAGCAAACACAAATGCCGGTTCTAAAGAGAAATTATCGCTGAGGCGTAATGTGGGACCGAGTCCCAAATACAGGCCTCCGACCGCGGCCGTGCTGGCCTTATCGCCCGCTTTATTTTTAGCATCCACATTTGAAAAGGCGACTCCGGCTTTTACATTCCATTTTGTCTGTGCATAGCCTGCATATGCTCCAAGTGACAGACATAACAATAACGCGGTTTTTTTGATATTCATCATACGAAAAGAAATAGGTTTACATAATTTCCTTATTAAACGACAATCGCTTACAGACGCTACACTGACCTTTGAATTATTGATCCAAATACTCCCAGCAGGCATACCTTTCTAAACAGATATTAACCAAAAATCTTTCGATTTTTAGGCAGGCTGTTACGAAAACGATTGCGAGAAAACGTCCTTATTGTTCTCTATCAATACTGTAAATTCACTTCACAGAAAATTCATTTTTCAGACCAATTAAATCTAAAAGCCTATGATCAAGATCAAGAACACATCCGTTTCGACGAATCGTTGGATGTAACCGGCAATACCATTATCCTGCTTGTTGGTCGTATCTAGCCTGACAACACAAGCGACTCCATTTGCACCTGTTAAGACAAACAGCAAGCTTTCACTGGCCATGCAGCAGACAACCATTCGGGGTAAGGTTTTAGACAAAGATGGCAAAGGCATCGCCAATGTCACCGTTCAGATTAAAGGAACGAATCTAGCAACATCGACCAATGCAAGTGGTTCATTCGAAATCAAAAGTCAACAGAACGACGCAACATTGGTTTTCACGAGCATCGGTTATAAGAGTATCGAAACGAAGGCACAAGCTGGCAACCCGCTTACGATCACCTTGGAGAATGAGTCCAAGGGACTCGACGAGGTTGTTGTTGTCGGTTTTGGTACACAGAAAAAAGAAAATGTAACCGGTTCGGTCTCTTCCATCCAGATGTCCGAGGTTGTGGAAAGCAGACCTGTAACCTCCTTGTCAGCTGGTCTAGCTGGACAGGCGCCGGGATTATATGTTAATCAGGGCTCAGGCAGACCGGGCAGTGATGGGGGAACACTACGTGTTCGCGGACAGGGAACACTCAATAATGCCAATCCACTTGTCGTGATCGACGGTGTTATTGGCGACATGAACTTGATCAACCCACAAGATGTCGAAAGCATATCGGTTTTAAAAGATGCTGCTTCAGCGTCAATTTATGGTTCAAGAGCCGCAAATGGTGTTATCCTCATTACAACGAAAAAGGGTAAATCGGAGCAATTTAAAGTTATTTACAACAATTATTTCTCGAGTCAAAAACCATCCAATACCATTGGAATGGTTTCCAACTATGCCAACTATATGGAGCTGATCAATGAAGGCTATCGCAATGGCGATCCAAATGCTAAGCCCATATTTTCGCAGGAAAAAATTGACCTTTGGCGCCAGGACGCAGGACAGGATCCATTGAAATATCCCAATACGGACTGGGTTTCGGACCTTTTCCAGAACAAAATCAGCCAAAACCACAACCTTTCCTTTACCGGAGGTAGTGACAAAATCAAGTTCTTTGGTTCCTACGGCCTCCTCAATAACCCTGGAATCATCGAACAAGCAACCTATAAACGTCATACCGGACGTATCAATCTAGAAGCTGATGTAAAACCTTGGTTAACGTTGGGAGCCAATATCAATGGTGTCGTTTCCAAAACAGATATAGGCACCAATATCATCGATGATGTATTTACTTTTGCCGCAGCAAGTACTTCGGGGATGGTCCTGCGTGCTCCAGATGGAAGATTTGGTTCGCCAAACAATCCGGAAGATGACCCACAGTCTAACAACGTGCTACACCGCCTTTATGCGCAGAAAGGCAACATCAACAAAAACCGTTTCGTGTCGCGCTTCTACGGAAAACTGAAACCCGTCGAGGGACTTTCCATCGAAGGATCGTACACCTATACCTATGACGATGATTTCGTCTACTCTCAACCCGTGTTCAATGACCGGTGGAACTTTTTGACAAATACAATTGCCTCAGCGGGTACAGGCCGTTCGTCGGTAACTAACGAATCAATCAAATCCCACCGCTATTACATGGATGGAATTGCCAAATATAAAAACAAGCTCTTTGAGAAACTGAACTATGAAGTCATGGTGGGTGCCAGCCAGGAGTATTTTAAAGATGGTTGGTTTGCGGCATCCAAACTCGACCTTGTAGATCCATCCCTGACCGTTCTGAATGCGGCGACTATGGATGCCTCCGCTTCTGGCAATATCACCGATTGGGCTATGCGTTCGTTTTTTGGCCGGATCAACCTATCCTGGGATGACAAATATTTGTTGGAAGCCAATCTACGGACAGACGGTTCATCTCGTTTTATGAGCGGAAAAAGCAGATGGGGAACATTTCCATCCGCTTCCTTTGGCTGGAAAGTTTCCTCAGAAGACTTTTATGACATCAAATGGATGCCTAACCTGAAATTCCGTGCATCATATGGTGCCTTAGGTAACAATGGAACCTCCGATGAGTCTTTCCGCAAAAACGCCAACATCAACAATTATGAATATCAAGCGCTTTATAATCCAACAAACTATGTGTTAAACAACCAGCTCTATGTAGGTTTTGCGCAGACCGTATTGAGTAATGCGCTTCTGACTTGGGAAAACACTTATATCCTGAATGCTGGTTTAGATTTTGACCTTTTCAATTACAAACTAGGGGGCTCGATCGACGTTTTCAACAAAGTAACCGACAACATCTTAATCAACCTGCCTGCTCCGCTTGTCGTTGGAAATGCGACAATACCACGCACCAATGCGGCCAAAGTACGTAATAATGGTGTCGAGCTGAATTTGACTTACCGCGATAAAATTGGCGATAATTTTAAATTCAACATTGGTGGCAACTTTACCTTTATTGACAATAAAGTGGTCAAATTTAAAGGCAATGACAAGTCTATCAGTGGTTCCAATTTACTTCAGGAAGGTTATGCCATTAATACCCAATATATCCTGTTGACCGACCGCATATTACAGACAGATGCTGATATGCAGCTCGTGCAACAGATGATCGATAATGCGCCAATCGATCCAAACACCAATCAAAAAGTAAATCCATTCGCATCCTATGGTACACCTAAAAAAGGGGATCTCTTGTATAAAGACACCAATGGAGACGGCGTCATCAACGACAATGACCGGGTTCCGGTAGGTCATGGTACGGCGCCACGGATGACCTATGGTTTTAACATGGGATTCGATTATAAAGGATTTGATTTCTCGGTCTTCTTGCAAGGTAATGCAGGCAACAAAGTCGTGTGGACGGATGGTTATTACACACCCACTGTTCGCTGGGGCTATCAAATCAATCAGGAAATTGCTGATGGCCGATGGACTGAAGGTGCAACAGATGCAAAATTCCCGCGATTGTTGCCTTATACCGATACAAGAAACACCAAAAACAGTGATTTCTGGTTACAGAACAAGGCATTTATCCGCGTAAAAAATATCCAGCTGGGCTATACAATCCCGAACGATATCACTAAGCGGATACAGGTGCAAAACCTACGCGTATTTGCATCGCTGGAAAATTTTTGGACCATTACCAAATATAAAGGTTTCGATCCGGAGATCAGCGGTACCAACTATCCAACAATGAAACAGGCTGTTTTTGGCGTTAGCTTATCTTTCTAATAAGAAAGAAATGTAACTGGAGGTATCCCCTTCCTGTATTAAATAAATTATGGACAAAAGTTGAGGAGGTGGTTTAACACCTTTGAATATAACACATATCATGAATAATTAATTAAACCTCATGAAAAAAATTTCACTACTCATAGCCGGATGCATTGCTTTATCATCTTGTTATAAGCTTGATACCAACCCCTACAGTCAGGTAAGTGCTAGCACATTCTGGCAGAATGAAGACCAAGCCCTAGCTGGCGTACTGGGCTGTTATAATGATTTAAAGAAAGAAGCCACCTTTGGTTTGCAATTTTCTTACGATGGTCTTACCGATATTGGTCTGGGCTATGATCCCCCGGGTTTGGGCGAAGTGATCAGCGGTACTTTTACGGACCGTTCGTCAATTATTGTGGATAGATGGCAAGCGGGCTACGATCTTATCCAACGTTGTAATCATGCAATCGCGCATATCCAGCCTATGACCATAGACAAGGCCAAACAGGAGGGCTTTATTGCGGAAGCGAAGTTCTTACGTGCGCTGATGTACTTCCAGCTCACCAATCTATATGGCGCCTTGCCGATATACGATGAAACTGTCGACTTGAACAAAGATTTCGCTGATCTTAAAAATAGTCGCTCTTCTGTAGAAGATGTCAATAAGTTTATCCTCAATGACCTGAACTATGCAATTGAGAAATTGCCGGTAAGCTATGATGCAAAGTATTATGGAAGAATCACTAAAGGTGCAGCGTATGCTTTGAGAGGGAAAGTAGCCCTTTACAATAAAGATTGGGCTGGAGCAATCCGGGATTTTGAAGAGATTGTTTACAACAAGACCAACACGTATGGCTATAGTTTAAACACAAGCTACTCGGCCTTATTCACCATGGATGGTGATCAATCGCCGGAGATGATTTTTGCCATTCAGAATATGGGTGGTACGGGTTTCCCTTATGGTATGCCCATGGCCTTCTATATGGGAACGCGTTCAACCTTTGGTAGCGACTGGAACAACTGTATGCCGAGCACACGTCTTGCTGATCGCTACGAAAACCGAGATGGTAGTCCATTCAACTGGAATGATTATTTCTCCAACTATACAACCGATAATGCGGTCAAAAAACAGGCGATGGAGTCTACGCAATCTGGCGGCACACTTACCAAAGTACCAGATACAGCAAAACTGCGTCAGATCTATGCCAATCGCGATCCTCGGATGAATCAAACCTTGATCGTACCATATTCGCATTACTTAGGATGGAATGCAAACAAAGAAAGAGATATGCAGCTGATATTGGCAACCGGTGTAAACGAAAACTTTGGTCAGATCCGCAACAATCGGGGTTGGTACACCTATCTATGGCGGAAATTTGTTCCTGAAGGAAACCTAAAAGGCGCCATTACCGATCGTGCACATACACCGATCAATTTCCCTATCATACGTTTGGGCGATGTACTTTTGATGCTTTCCGAAGCGTACAACGAGTCCAATCAATTGGATAAAGCGATTACTGAGCTTAACAAAGTACGTACACGCTCTAAAATGCCCGCACTAAATAGTGGCAGCTCATTTTTGGTTGTCGGTAACAAAGCAGATATGAGTAAACGTATCCAGCACGAACGGGCCGTAGAACTAGCAGGTGAAGGATGGCGTTATTTTGATCTTAAGCGCTGGAACCTCTTAGAAAGCGTCTCCAAAGACTACATCGAAAAAAGTATTACTGGAGACAATCTCGTCACCCGGGGTTACCAAAGCCGTCATAAGCTTTGGCCAATACCAGGGCAAGAGATTGAAATGAACCCGGCATTACTACCACAAAATCAAGATTGGTAATTATGAGAATTTACTTAATCCTACTATTTTTCCTTAGCAGTTTTTCTTTCCAAAGACTGCTAGGGAAAGATCTGAACCTGCTAACAGGAGCATTTAAACAAGAGAACCTGAAAGCCAGCCTAGGCAATGACAAATCTTGGGTTCCCTACCCGGCTTATTCCGACCGTTTAGCCTGGGATAAGCTGATGGCTCCCTTTAAAGAGCGTATTATAAAAAAGGGAAACGAGGCCCTGAACTACCAGTGGCAGGTCGTCAAAGCAACCGACTACCTTGAATATGAGCGTTCAGGCAACCGCAGCATAATGGAAAAGCCAATGAACGAAAATTGTACTGCGCTGACCAACCTACTGTTGGCGGAGCTTGCAGAAGGACAGGGGCGCTTTGTTGACCAAATCCTAAACGGCAGTTGGCAATTGACGGAAATGGCAACATGGTCTCTCTCGGCACACCTTGGGGCCTTTCAGTCCAGTAAGCGATCATTGCCGCAAGAGCGCACACAAGTAGTCGATCTGATGGCCGGTGATGTAGGCTCTCTCCTCTCCTGGGTTCATTATTTCTTCCGCGATACGTTCAATACAATAAACCCCGAAATCAGTACCCGTCTAAAACAACAGATCCAACAACGCATTATACAGCCCTATCTGGATCGTAACGACATGTGGTGGCAGGCATTTGAACTCAAGGAAGGACAGTTGGTCAATAACTGGAATCCATGGTGTAACTTTAATGTTCTTACGGCCTTACTTTTGGTTGAGGACAATCCCGATATACAACTGGCGGGAATTTATAAGACAATGTCTTCTGTGGATCGCTTTATCAATTATGTCAAAACAGACGGTGCCTGCGAAGAGGGACCCTCCTATTGGGGACATGCTGCGGGCAAACTGTACGATTATTTAAAAATACTTTCGCTTGCCACCAAGGGCAAGATCAATATTTTTGATAAACCTGTAATTCGCGATATGGGTGAGTACATCGCACAATCCTATATTGGCGGAGATAAATGGGTAGTTAATTTTGCCGATGCTTCGGCAAAAGGTGGCGGCGATCCACTATTGATCTACCGTTATGGACAGGATGTCAATAGTAGCGAGATGATGCAATTTGCCCGATATATGGAAAATACCGGCGACAAAACTGCAAATTTCAAACCTTCAAGGGATATTTTTCGCGCCTTCGAGGACCTGAGATGCTATCCACAATTAGAGCGTGTTACCGCTTCACTCCCTCAAAATAATGCCAAGTGGTATCCGGAAACACAATTTATATATCTAAAAAAGGGCCCGTTTTTCTTTGCCGCCAAAGGTGGTTTCAATAATGAAAGTCACAACCATAACGATGTCGGGAGTTTTATCTTATACGCGGATCAACAACCACTGTTCATTGACGCCGGTGTCGGCACCTATACCAAAAAGACCTTTAGCGATGACAGATACAGTATCTGGACAATGCAGAGTGCTTACCATAATGTTCCGATGATCAATGGAGCAGACCAATCTTTTGGAAAGGAATATAAAGCTGAAAATGTGGCATTTCTGCCTGCACAAAATAGATTCCAACTTGATATTGGAAAAGCATATCCGAAGTCGGCGAATGTTGAACACTGGAATAGAAGTTACACCCTCGTACAAAATGGGCTGGACATTCAGGATGAGTTTAAAATCACAGGTCCTAAGCAGGCCAATATCATCCATTTTCTTGTTGCTCAGGAACCAAAAATTGGCAAAGGGGAAATCCGCCTCAATAATGGGCACGCAACCCTACACTTTGATGCTGGACAGTTCACGGCGAGCTACGATGTCATTCCTCAAGATGACCCACGTTTGAGTCAGGTATGGGGTAAGGAACTCTATCGCATCAAACTCACCGCTAAAAGCATCAAATCCGCTGGAAAATATACCTTTACGATTCGCCAAGAGGCTATAAAATAAAAAGAATCAGATTATTATGTAACTTACTAAGAATATAAGCCGTTATGAAAAAAAGAAAACCTGGTCTAAAAGCACTTTTTGTGATCACATCCAGTCTGATTGCACTGAGTTTTACAGATCAAAAACCAAGCTTTATTGACACAAGTTTTAGAGCTGCAGAAAAACAATATCAATTTTTAGAACAAGCAGCAGAAAAGCAGCACAAATTTCCACGCACATTGAGTCCTGCAGGAAAACTGGTAGGGACAGACGAATGGGATTGGACCGGCGGTTTCTTTCCAGGGTCACTATGGTATATCTACAACCATACCCATAATAAAGAGACCGAAGCTGCGGCGATCAAATGGACAGAGGCGCTTGAAAAAGCCAAAGACCTTGATCAACATCATGATATTGGTTTTGTGATGTATTGTTCCTATGGCAATGCCATTAAATACCTTAAAGATCCCAAAAAGGTTGCCGCTTACAAGGATATCCTCATCCACTCGGCCAATACTGCGCTTAAACGTTATAATCCGCAGGTGGGCGTCATCAAATCATGGAACGAGAAGAAGTCTTGGGACGGCAAGACCCTATGGAAATATCCAGTCATTATCGACAACATGATGAACCTGGAAATGCTGTGTTATGTGTCCGACTTGACTGGAGATACCAAATATAAGGATGTGGCCATCAGTCATGCCACCCAAACCATGAAAAACCATTTTCGTAAAGACCACAGTACTTACCATGTTGTCGATTACGATGGTAATGGCCATGCTATCCACCAACAAACGAACCAAGGCTATGCCGACAATTCAACCTGGGCACGCGGTCAAGCCTGGGCTATTTATGGATTTACCATGATGTACCGGGAGACCAAAAAACCAGAATTTCTTAAAACGGCAAAAGCGGCGGCAAAGTTTTACATGACCCATCCGAATCTTCCAAAAAATAAAATTCCGTATTGGGATTTTAATGCCGGAAAGCCGGGTTATAAATCGGATGCTGATTTTTCTTCCTTGAAATTAAATTTTGTGCCGCGCGATGCCTCAGCTGCAGCCATTGTTGCTTCTGCACTGATTGAACTCTCAACAATGACCACTGGCACCGAAAGCAAATCCTACTTGACATTTGCTCAGGAAAGCCTGCAAACACTATCAGGAGCCACCTATTTTGCTAAATATGCAAGCAATGGCGGTTTCTTATTGCAGCATAGTGTGGGTAGCTTACCCCATCATTCGGAAATCGATGTTCCGCTGACCTATGCAGATTATTATTATCTGGAAGGTTTGACACGGTTGGAGCAGCTCAAAAAATAAAAATACAAAGGGGAGATA
>NZ_DJTD01000022.1:42881-132135 GCF_002440385.1 Sphingobacterium sp. UBA6317
TATCTCCCCTTTGTATTTTTATAAGCTTTCCAATTGAATCTGGATTATTTCTTCCCGATCGCGATTTGGTTACTTACAGTACTCCCTGCGTATTCGCCCTGTGGAAGCGAAACCTCCAGCGATTGATTTACACGAAGCTGTTTATTGACGAGTTGAACCTTCACTGTTTTGGCTCTTTGGAGTGGATCTGCAACATCAAGCTGCATGCTAGTTGTTTCGCGCATACTCAATTGTATGATAGCAGGTTGATCGAGCTTTATAGACCAATTGCCAACTTGGTACGTTCCTGCTTGATAACAAACAATTTGTAGAATCCGGCTCCCTTTATGCTCCACCGCCTGTATATCCGATGTATTCTGCCAAATTTTTAGCTGCTGCATTGCTTTTGTATCAACAGTTTTGGTACCAGGCACAACAATATAAGCATAGCTCGCATTGTTTGGAGCAACAGCATGATCAAACCAAAGCTTGAAGACCTTTCCATGTACAACATCTTTGGAACGGGAACGGTTGATCCGGTACCAGGAACCAACCTGATCTTTGGTTGTCAATCCAACATTCATAGCTGCTGGAAAATAATACAGAACATTGTTATGGGTTATAAAATCGCCTACTTTGACAGATCTCTGTACTGAATCGAGTGCAGACATTTCCTTTCCATTCCAGACAACGGGTCCATTCAGCCAGGTTTGGTTTAAGGTTGTTACCACAGCTTCTGGCGCAGCACAGTGAATCCCAGCCCCCAAACAAACGATTTCCCGATCGAAAAAGAACCAGGCTTTTTGAGCCTTGACCCCGTCGTACTGGACCGACATAGCTGAGGCTCCTGTCTTATCGTTGCTTACGCCGCCTGCAAAGTTATTTGCAGCAAGTGCTCCCCATTGTTCTTTCAATTCCAGGTCGCCCGGATAATCTCGTGTTGTCGTTCCAGGAATTTTATCCCATTCCCATACGGGCATAATATTATAATATTCGGGTCCAAATACCTGAATATTGGTCACACCATCTGACATATTGCGCCCAAGAACGTTTTCTCCATTTCCAGACTCCGATTTATTGGTACGGCTACTGGCCAATCGAACATTAAAGTGGAATTGCTTACGCAGATGAGTCGTGTAGTCTCCTTTCCAGTAATGGCGGTGGACCTCGATATGCTCAGCGTCATAAGGCTGGACGCTATCTAGTTTTGCTAGCGCTTTGTTCCAAATGGTATTTTTGGCGGGATCAATCAACTTCATTTGTTGTAATATGGCGGTCTCCTGTGTTTTTTCCAAGATATTGGGGCGTGAGATCCCGCGACCATGTACATTAAAATCGATATAGCGCGAACGAATAATTGGCAGGTAGGTTTCAGTAAGAAATTGTTCAAAAAGGCCGAGCCTCTTCATGTCTACAGCATAAGGTGTCTCCCGCACATAGGCCATAACTTTTGAGATCCCCTTCAGAAATTCCTCCCCATAGCCTGCAATGTATAATTGAGGGCCATGTTGTAAGTAAGAGAAATCATATTGCAGTCCTTCCTTGCCATTCACGAGCTGTATCGGAAAAAGCAGCTGCTCCATCGCAGCAGCTAAAAGATTTTCATCTTCCAAGATCAATGCACGATAAAAATAGTGCATGGCAATATCACTTTTATTCGCCCCTGTTTTTGTGTAAGGATCGCCACGCTTCATCAGCTCAACAAGTGGAGTCTCTAGTGTAGTAGGAATTTTTTCCTTTCCAAATTTCATCAGGATAAGACAGACACCGATGGCTTTTGGCGAAGCGATCTCGTTATGCCACCAATTTGAAGACTCAAAACGATTATTTGCCCAATATTGTGCGGCAAGCAGGATTTTATCGTAAAGTGATTTTTCCTGATAAGATGCACTTTGTGGAGACACATAGGCAACAATAAGTGTCCTTAACCGATCCAAGTGCTCTCCCGGAGGCCAAAGCGATATTGACTTACTGCTGTAATCGATATCTGCCCAAGTACCGTCAGCACGCAGTTGATTACATAGGCTTAACGTTTTATCTGCATTTGGCAATGGGCCACTTAACTCATCATCGTATACATGCTTTTTAATACGCACAAACGTATCGCTGTTCTGCGCCTTTGCCATAACCAAGGCAAAGGACAATAAAAATAGGATTAGTCCTTTCATCTGTTTTTAGTATTCATTACTTAAGGATATTGTCGTTCTGCGGCTCGTCCGACGACTTCCATCCGGTGTTTCATCAGTTGATTTTGATCATTGTCCAATACAGAGCTTAGCCATTTTGGATTCTCCAGTCCCTTTTCCCATTCCTTCAGTTTATTCAGCATCTCCTTTACACGCTCAGGATACTTCGTGGCTAGATTATGCTGTTCCCGAAGGTCATCCCTAAGATTGAACAATAATATCGGATCATCTTTAACCACAATCAGTTTCCATTCTTTGTGTCGCACAGCACGTGCAATCCCTCGACGCCAGAATAAATAGTCGTGTCCATTTTTCACATCCTTATAGGAAGATAGCAAACTGATGCCATCGATTTGCTGCCCCTGGATGTTCTTCCCTTTTATTGCCTCGATGCTGGTGGGTAAGATATCCATTCCCGATACCATGGCATCTGATGTTATCCCTTTCGGTAGCTTGGCTGGCCATTGCATGATAAGGGGAACCCGGATTCCACCTTCCCATTTCGATCCCTTTAAACCACGCAATTGTCCATTGTCTGCGCCATTATTTGTTGCCGCTCCATTATCATTCATAAAAATGATTAAGGTGTTTTCATAAAGTCCTTCTTGCTTTAAATGTTCAACCAGACGTCCAATATTTTCATCCATATTATCCAGCATAGCCAAGTAAGCACGACGCAATGGATCAGCTACATTTTTATACTTATCAATAGTCTTCAGGGGCGCTTCGACAGGTGTATGCACTGCATTGAAAGCTAAATACATAAAAAAGGGCTGGCTTCGATACTGTTGAATATACGCAATTGCTTTATTGGTCAATGTTTCAGTCAAATAATGAATTGAGTCTTCGGGGACTATACGTCGATCGTCATAAAGCAGCTGCGTTGGCTTCACGGCACCATGGATTGGGAAGTAAGGCCGGTCACCACCGATAAAACCATAGAAATGGTCAAACCCACGTTTCAATGGATTAAATTGTGGACCATCCCCTTGATGCCATTTGCCAATCGCTACAGTTTTATAGCCGTTATACTTCATGAAGTCAGCAATGGTGGCTACCTGCGTATCCATTCCGATATCTTCAGGTGCGACACCCGCAGTGGGACGTTTCGAAATATTATGTTCAAAACCAAAGCGCTGCTGGTAGCGGCCAGAAAGTAAGCCCGCCCGAGAAGGAGCGCATACTGAAGCTGAGGCATAGGCCGACTGAAAACGTACGCCATTTTTCGCAAGTGCATCAATATTGGGGGTATAGACCTCCCTACCGCCGTAACAACCAAAATCATCATAACCTCCATCGTCGCTCAGGATGACAATAACGTTAGGATGTTGCTGTCCGAATACAGAAATCCCAAACCTAAAGAGTATATTCACAAGAGTTAATATACTATAGCAAGTAAATCGGTAGATCATAACATTAGATTTATCCTTAAATGTATCGTTAAATGTATAGGATTTTTTGTTAAAAAACCGCAAACGATTTCGTTAGGCTATTTTTAGACGATTAAAAATAAAGGTCAGAGATGAAAACAGATGAAAAAAAATTGGTCGGTACACTTGCTCATTTTTTGGTCAGTGATTCGGATGGCACTGCATTAAGCTCGTTTTTGTGTTCATTGACCTATCACCCCAGTACCATTAGAACCGAACTCGTTCAATTGTTGAACAAATGGCAAAACAAAGCAGCTGGAACAGTATTTCCCGGGGAGGACCTCTGGACAGATTTTAAGCAACTTGTGGGAAGCAATCCCGATCTTGGCGTGGCTGTGGTTGATGGCTGTAGCATCAACGATATTGCAAGTTTTTACGAAGAAATCAATGCCGTCTACATGTCCAGCGAAAGCTGGAAGATAGGAAGCCTAGATGGCTTTGACGATTTGCTTTACGGTGGATTTGGTAACTTTAAAGATGCTGTTTCACATTGCATTGTTTGGAAGGATATTGCACACAGCAGGGCATCATTGGGCGTTGAAACAACTTTGGCCTATTATAGAGGGAAACTTGGAGCAGAATCACCATTCAATCAAACGCATTTTCAAAAGAAACTAGATGAGCTAAAAGCTGGTCGTGGAGAAACCTATTTTGACATTGTTGCCGATATCATCCAATCGCACCGCAAAGTAATCTGGATTTACAACGGGTATCCTCAGCACAAATCGGTATATTTATAATAACTAAACTTAACATATGAAGCATCTTATCCGCCTAGTTTTCCTGCTCCTATTCTTCCAACAAGTTGCACAGGCCAGTGAGCGACTTAAAGTTGCTGTTGCGGGGCTCAACCATGACCACGTATTCTTGCTTTTAAATTTATATAAGGATAAAAAAGTCGATATTATCGGTATTGCCGAACCGAATCAAACCTTATCAAACAAAATACGAACGCAGTATAATTTACCTGACACAATCTTCTACCATGACTTACCAAGCTTATTGAAACATGTCAAACCGGATGCGGTACTCGCCTACAATCCAACCGATGAGCATATCCTCGTCGCAGAGACCTGTCTCCCGCTTAAGATCCCTGTAATGGTAGAGAAGCCTCTTGCTACGACTCTTTCTGACGCAAAACGTATTGCATTTTTGTCCAAACAGTTCGCAACACCCTTTTTGGTAAATTACGAAACGACCTGGTATAAAAGTAATCAACAGTTGAAGCAGTTGGTCGACAAGGGTGAAATTGGAAAAATCACACGTATACTTGTAAAAGACGGTCACGAAGGACCTAAAGAAATCGGCTGCAGCAATTACTTCCTCGACTGGCTTACTGATCCGAAAAAAAATGGTGGCGGTGCAGTGATGGATTTTGGCTGTTATGGCGCCAATCTGATGACCTGGCTCAAAAATGGAGAAAGGCCAATTTCAGTGACAGCCTTTACACAACAGCTCAAGCCAGAGGTTTATCCAAAGGTAGACGACAATGCCACCATCATACTAAGCTACCGTGACGGCAGCACGGGCATTATTCAAGCTTCTTGGGCTTGGCCATACAGTGTTAAAGATCTGCAGGTTTTTGGCACAAAAGCTCAGCTCTACGCTAAAAATGATAAAGAGCTTCTAAAATACAAACAGCAGAATGATCCACCTACACATATACCGACTACGGTCCCCTATTTTGAGAACCATATTGCCTATCTCGAACAGGTTCTGAAAGATGCTATGGCTCCAGAAAATGATCTCGGATCGATCAATAATAATGTCACTGTAGTCGAAATCCTGGAAGCGGCAAAACGCTCGGCTAAAGAAGGAAAGTCCATTATTTTAAAATAAAAAAGGTCCGTAGCTTGCAATGCTGCGGACCTTTTTCATGCCTTCCCATAAGCCATAGACAAAGCCGATCTGCTCAGTTAATAGATTAGCAATCGGCCTAGTTAGTTGGCTAAGGGTCTAAGGGTTCATCAGGATCGATCGTATAGGCCTCTTCTTTTGCCTTGAACTCGATGATCACATCTGAAATTCGTTTACCCAATGTATAGGGAATATACCCCAATTCACGCATACAACGATCGCCCATCTTTTCCACCGCATCAATGTGCACTTTACTACTGTTAACGATGGCGTATTTATCTTTCGGAAAACCATAATTTAACAGGATACGTGCTGTATTACGCAAATTTGTGGTCGTATGTCTCGCATGTGGATCAATCAATATTGCCGCTTCAGGTACTCCCATAATCTCGATCAGATACTTTTTCATTTCTATTGCCTCAATAAAGCGAGTCTTATAGGGATGTACTTTACCGCCAGACAACACAATAAAAGGGGCCAATTTTTCAAAGTAGCTTCGGGCTGCCATCCGCGCACGTAACATTCCACCTGGACTAATAGGCTGTCCATACACCTCGGGGCCTGCACCTAAGGTCAGCAACAGACTATAGGGATAGCTTGCGAAATCGGTATTTTTGACCGCTTCGTAAGCTTTCTTGTTTTCGAGTTCAATCAGCGGTTCTAGTTGTGCCGCGTCCCATCGCTCATTAATTTCCAACAAGCGTACAGCAGTCATCATGGTCAAAAAAAATGCCGTTTTATGTGTTGGAATATCCTTGCGGACGTCTTGGCGAACATCGTCCAAAAGATGAAGGTAGGCCGCACGTTTTACATCGAAAGAGATCGAATCTATTTTGGGGTAATTGGGACTTTTACCTCCGCCATAGACGTCCACCACATAATTCATTGCCTTTAAATCCTGTTTCAAGGCTTTCGTAAAATAGGCCTTTGCCGTTTCATGATGCAACACACCATAGGTCATTGATGGAATAAGACTAGCCTGAACAAGCTGGTCCAATTTCTTGTTATGCCCAATTTGCTCCGCCAGCTGCTCTGCCAACAGGTCAATTTCGTTCTCCTGCCATTTGAAGGCATTCAAATAGCACATGAGATCGGGACAACTGGCGCTGTTGTTAAAACGTTCGAACCGTTTTTCCAACACCTGTGCTATCGGCTTGGAGCCCACGAGCTCCTGTATAAGGGCAGGATCTTTTAAGAGCAAATAGGATGCATAATAATTCTTCTTGATCAGCCAATCCTGTGGACCGTCAGGCATATTGTTTACTTGACCTTTGGAAATATGCAGGCAGCATATTCCCAAGGTAAGTAACAAGATCTTTCTGATATTTTTTATCACATCTATTCCATTGCAGATTAATAACCAGGATTTTGATACATACGTACCGGATCCAGCTTATATTCATCAAAAGGAATTGGATAGTATCGATCTTTTGTCGAGATATTGGAGATTTTAGCATTTCCATAATCAGCCTGGCTCTTCGTTTTGAAATAAGTCACCAGTTCTTGTGCATTATAATTACGGATCAAATCAAACCAACGTTGGTTTTCAAATGCCAGTTCTACACGGCGTTCATGCAATATGGCCTCCTTTAAGGTTGGATATTTACTACGATAGGTAGTATTTAGCATTGAAGTAGCATACGAAGGCAATCCAGCACGTTCACGTACCTGATCCAAAAGCGCGATAGCTTCCGCATCTTTACCCAAGTGATATTTTGCTTCTGCCAACAACAGCATCACATCGGCGTAACGGATCAAGATCCAGTCGTTTCCGCCCCAACCATTGGTACCTGCAGCGTCACTGTTATCTCTAAATTTGGTTACAAACCAATCGTTAACTTGCGTATTGGCGGCAAACTTTACCGAGAAGCCTTTTCGGATATCGTCTTGCTCGTAATCTTTAATCAAATCTAGTTTCGCAACTTCGCCAGCACCTGTAGAGTTATAGCGTGAGTTGATGGTCTCCCCTCTCGCCTGGTAATTACGGGCAATACTCGAGCTATAGTTTTGGTCACCTTGTTTGTACTGAATCTGAAAAACAAGTTCTTTACAGCTATTTTTCTTGGTCACATCGAAAACATCCGCATAGGGGATTTCGTTCAGTTTACCAAAAGTTCGCATTTGGTAGGCCGCATTAAGGTACTGTTCTGCCTTCGCAAAATTTTCTGCACTCCCCGACGTCTGCGTTGCTCCCAACGTTAAGTATACTTGTCCCAAAATTGCATTAATAGCCGATTTAGATGCTCTGCCAATGACGTAATCTTTCTGTGTATTGGGAAGATTGCTGGACAATGCCTCTGTCAAATCCTTAATGATCTGTTCGTACACAACCGACTCTTTTTGCCGAAAAGCCAATTCATTTGCTTGCTCTTTACTGGTCACCTGTACCGTAGATAATGGAATATCTCCGAATTTACGCACCATATGGAAATATAATAATGCACGAACGAATTTCGCTTCCGCAATATAACGTCCTTTTAATTCTGCACTCGTAAAGGTCACATCGTCGACATGTGACAGAACCACATTACAGCGGCTGATTGCCGCATACATAGCCGACCAATGCGTCTTTAGATAGGTATTACTTGGCAGCAACGAAAAGTCATTGAATTGGAATGGCTCGCCGGCGTTGGATTGGTTATCATTACGTCCACTATTATCCGAACGTTCCTCATTATACAATGTACTGGATTCTCCGATCGTACTTCCCGAACGAAGGGACTGGTAAAGACCGTTAACCGCCAAGAGCACATCATTTTCTGACTTGAAGTAATCATCAATCGTAACGGCGTTGGGATTTTTCTGATTTAAAAAATCTTTGGTACATGAAGACAATGCCAACAAAACAAAGGGTAATATATATCTTTTTTTCATCCTGTTATTTTTTTATTTTTCATCAGCCCACGGAACTACAAAGAGCAGTCTGTAGGACTATTTTACAATACTGGAGCTTAACACGGGGCTTTCCTTGATATTCCTACGCACAACAGCTCCTCGATCCTGCTATTAGAACGTTACTTTCACACCAAGGTTATATGATCTCACCAATGGATAAAGCCCATAATCCACACCTGGAGTCAGGTTGCCGCGTTGATTATAATCGGGTTCCGGATTGTAGCCTTTGTATTTAGAAATCGTAAATGGATTGTCCACGATCGCGTAGACCCTTACCCCAGAAAGTGTTAATTTTTCTGCTAGGCTTTTGGGAAGATTATAACCCAAGGCAATATTTGTCATACGCAAGAATGAACCGTCCTGCAGATAAAAATCGGAAAGACGTGTACTGTTACTTTGCGTACCGCCACGCGATGCACGGTAGACTTTACCATTTCCCGGATTTTGAGCCGAACGGTAGCGTTGTGCGACATCCGCATATTGGTTACCGGAACCTTCCATATTGTAGAGGTAATAATCATAGCCATCCAGCACTTTATTCCCTTGGGAGCCATTAAATGATGCCCGTAGATCAAATGCCTTATAGCGTGCGTTAACGGCAAAGCCATAGGTAAAATTAGGATGCGGATTGCCGATCACACGTTTATCGGCATCATTGACGATACCATTGCCATCTACATCTTCAAAATAAAGATCTCCTGGTTGCAGTGGGGTTGTTGAAGCCGCAGAAGGTGCGACAGTTTTATAGTTTTCCTCTGTTGCAACACCCAGAACTTTAAAACCATAGAACATACCAATTGGACTTCCTTCTTGTGTAATATGCGTTAAGTAGGAGCGTTCAGCACCATTCGTCAGAATGGTAGAAGCCCCACCAAGATCGAGCACTTTATTTCTGTTGACATTGATATTCCCACTGAATCCTAATTCAAATTCATTTTTGCGAATCAGTGTTGCATCAATCTGTAGATCAAAACCTTTATTCTGCACCTTCGAATTTGGCAGATTGGTCAGGATCGTTGTTGATCCAGATACAGCGGAGAGTGGCTGGTTGAATAATAAATTGAAGGAACGGCTCAGGTAAAAGTTGGTCATAATGTTGAGGCGGCCTTTCAACAAACCGAGATCAAGACCGGCGTTGTATTGCGAAGTTGTTTCCCAGCTCAATTTTGGATCGAGTAGATTGCCAGCCGTATAAGAGGTTTCTACTTTATCCCCAAGGATCACACCTGCTGGTGAGTTGATCACGGATATCGCATTGTAATCACCAATATTATTATTTCCACTACGTCCCCAGCTCGCTCTTAGTTTGACTGTCGATTGTTGCCCTAACCAATCCGTATAAAACTCCTCCTTGGAGAGGGTCCACCCGGCTGAAACCGATGGGAAAGTTCCCCATTTACTGTTCGGTCCAAAGCGTGACGAACCGTCAGTACGAATGGATGCCGAAAGGAAATATTTCGAATCGAAGCTGTAATTTACGCGGCTGAAATAAGACTGGAGCGTTGTCGTACGTTTGAACGTATCGTCTTTTAGCAATTGGAAATTAGAAGGATCCGCTCCTTTATCTGTAATTTCCCCAATTGCATTATTATTAAAACCGTTGGCTCTCACACCTTGATAATCATAATCTGTTCGTTGCGCCGAATAGCCCAATAAAGCGGATACCTGATGTTTACCACCAAAGGTCTTGTTATAGTTTAACGTTGTTTCCAGCAATTTGTCCAATTCATTTTTTGTCTTGGCATCTGCATAGGCAGCAGAAATTGCCTGCGGTGAAAACGGTTTGTTGTTTCCATCGGATATACTTGTCGGACGGAAATAATCATACTTCTCGTCATAAGTAGACAGTCCACCGTTTACTTTTAGATTTAGGCCATCCATAATGGAAAAATCTGCAAAGGCGTTATATACCCCTCTCTTTCCACGACGGTTGTTTTTAATCTCAGTAACATAAGCCAGTGGGTTTTCAGGGTTCTGGATACCGTAATTATTCGCCGAAAGATCGGCCATCAGGTATTTGGCATAGGTTCCATCTTCATTATAAACCGGCAGTGTCGGCAGATAGATTAAAGCCGCCATAGACGGACTTCTGTCGTAACGGCCTGTCGTCACCTCGTTATTGTCGTTATATGTAAACGATACGTTTGCGCCGACGGTCAACCTCTTGCTTACTTTGCTATCGATATTGGCACGAAAATTAAAGACTTTTTGATCCGTCCCCAGCATGATCCCTTGTTGATTCTGATAAGATCCACTTAGGAAATAGCGATTTTTTTCGTTACCGCCATACGTAGAGAGATTATGACGTTGGAAAGAAGCATTACGGTATAAGGCATCCTGCCAATCCGTATCATATTTCGCTTTTTTTGCGGTACCGGACGCAAAGTCATAGTAGTCTTCAGGAATACTTACTGAACCGGCATTTCCGACATTGGCGATACGCGTTTTATTATCATCAAAGCGTCTACTATCGCTCCAAGCGATCCCTTTCGTAGCCAGAAGGTCTTTATAGGAATTGTTACGACCATCAATCAAGAGATCAATAAACTGTTCCGAATTTAAAACATCGATTTTCTTGGAAAGCTGACCAAAGCCGCCCAATACTTCGTAGTCCACATTACTTTTACCTTCCTTGCCACGCTTGGTTGTAATCAATACAACACCACCAGCGCCACGGGACCCATAGATCGCAGCAGAAGCGGCATCCTTTAAAACATCGATAGACTCAATATCATTGGGGTTGATATTGAGATTGTTCCCTGCTGGATAACCATCAATAACGTACAATGGATCCGAACCAGCATTGATCGATCCCATTCCGCGAACACGCATTTTGGTCCCATCGTATGGAGCACCACTTGTTTGCATCACCTGTACACCTGCTACTTTACCAACCAACGCCTGGGATAATTTTGGTGCGCTCAAATTGAGTTCCTCGGCCTTAACACTGGCAATAGCACCAGTGACATCCGACTTTCTGATCCGCTGGTATCCGATAGAGATGGTCACCTCTTCCAGTGTGTTCTCATCAGTCTGTAGGGAAAATATCTGCCCATTGGATTGGGTAACAGCTTGCACAAGTCTGCTATACCCAATAAAGGAAATACTCAGGTTATCGCCCATTTCGGCTTCGATCTGAAAATTTCCTTTTTCGTCAGACTGAACAGATTTTTTACTTTTCAAATTTTGAACAGTTGCTCCGGCGACAGCATTTCCTTGGGCGTCGACGACACGGCCTTTGACCATCCCCTGTACATGCGTAAATTGGGACGTGGTTAGTGTGAACGATTTGGCTTGAACAGCGGGTGAGCTCGCTGCAATGGCACATAACAACCAAAAGACATTGTTGGCTTTAAATTTCATAAGTAGCGCATTTGATTTATGGTTACAAGATTACAAATGCTATATGAAGGCAGGGTCAATAAAACATTAACAGTTTTTAACTAAACCGAGTTAGCATGTCATGAAAGCTTAACAAAAGGATAACAATACACCTAAGATTTATTTCCTAAGATTCCTGCTAACAAAGCTATAAATCAATAAAATCAGAAGATATAAAGTAGCAGAAAAAAGAATATTGCCGATCAATTTTAGAGGTTCAAATTCATGGTATCCAACCTGCTCATTAAGATCTGGGCTATAGCCGCTTCCTTCCCTATAAAATGTCCAGGGAAATCCTATTGTCAAGTTGCCGTCAACGTCAAGTTGATTATGATAGAAACAAGCTGTCAAAATAGCAAAAACACCAATAGTACCAATAAAAACTTTACATAATACTGGTACTAATGATGTTTTTCGTTGTTCAGGTTTTGCATGCATGATTAAATATAGCAATTCATTTTGATTGCATGTTATAATCACTATCGTTAGCCAATTAATGACGAGTTAGGTTTAAACATTTTGATCGTCGTATTTTACAAGGTTGATCAAACTTAACATAAAGTTACGCTATATCGTCCCCTTCATCTTCTTTCATAATACTATGAATACGATCCTCTAAAACTTTTTTGTGCCAGGCATCCAACAGTAGTCTTGTATTTCCGATCAGATCATCTCCACCAGTCTCCATCATTTTCACCCACTCTTCTGCAAATTCCCTATATTCAACAATACTGTTTTCGGACTGTGTATATTGGATCAAATATTCCATCGCAAATAGATTAGCCCAGCGATTGGGTTGTATTGGATCACACATATACTCTGCAATGTCAATTTTATCAATAAATTCCTGTACAACTTCTTCCGGTGTGAAATTGAACAGATCGCAGAACTGTTTAAATGCTGTTGTCAATTTAATATTTTCGAATGTTTCCATTATTTATTTAATTTAAGAAGTCATCATTTTTTTTATCCTAGTTACCTCTATTTAACCGCTGTAAGATTACGCCATCTTCATCAAAAGACAGGTTGTTTCCCAAACTTTCCAAAGGTTGTTTATAACTCAAATTAGTCCTCCTTAGTTTCCAAAAGATTATCTAGCCAGACGTGATAAAGTGCAACTCTTTGATCAAGATCCCGATAGAAAAAATAGCGTTTATTGAGTTCCTGCAAATCCATTATAAATCGTTTAAAAAAAGATGTATTACGATATTCCCAATCAATAAGGCCGCCATAACCGTCAAGGACACGATGAATAAATCCCAAAACTGGATTATAAGTCGCTTTATCGAGGTGCATTGCTGCTAAAAAATCAGGTGTTGATGCCTGCAGCATCATGGTATTGATATAATGCGATGGATGAACGGAATTCATAATGCAAGTCAGCAGAAAATCCTTACTCAATTTAAAGTATATGTTTTCATCTAAATAAATTCGATCTTTAAGCATTACCTTTTTAGCAAAAAGATCATAAAGCTGCGCAGTAATAATACGCCCTCTATTTCTGCGTTCGCCGGTACTATAATTTCTATTGACTGCTAATTTTACCTGACGTCGCAATAATTTTATCCCAACATCCCTGTCATTATCTTTGAATTCGATCTTCAAACGATTATGGTCTTTAGGAATTTTATCGTTGATAAAACGTATAGCCCTAGTCACAATATTATAGCTCGAATTATCTTTAAAATTCTGATCTATAAAAGAGTAATGATCTAGAAACAATTGAATAAAAGCTGGCACAGCGATACCAAAAAGCTCACATATTAACCGAAAATTTCGTGGTACCTTTAAAGGTACTCCAATTATATCTTCCATATTTTTTAATATTTTTTATTTATGTGCGATATAGCGTAAGCCAAAACTCTTGGCTTTAGTTTTCCGCAGCGGTGCACTCCCTTTCTTTCCTACGAACACGCCAATTTCATGCATCAAGCTTTTTATGCAAATTTTTTCTCCCAGATACTTTTCCGCATAACGCCATAGTTCAAGCGGTGTTCTATATTTCTTAAAATAATCCATCTCGATAAGCTTACCCAAAACGATTTCCACTACCATGCAATCGCATGCGAACTGTTCAGCTTGGGCTGAATCTTCTACCCTGATTTCCTCCATTAATTGAAAAAAAGTCATAGTTTCAACGGAATTGATAAAATATTCCATTTGATAATATCGAATAGCCTTTTCTTCCCAAATCGTCAACTCAAACTGATAGCTAGATTTATTGTCAAATCTACTGATATCTATACCCCTACGATTAAATACCCAACTGAGATGCACCATAACTTCAAGATTTCCGGCTGGGATTTTAAGTTCTTCCATTTCCTTAACATAGGTTTGCTCTTGTCCCATTAAGAAAGCCATTTCTTCACGGGTAAAACCGCAGCTGATCCGATTTAATATCAGGAGATAAATAATACCCGCATAGTACATGGAAAATTCTGCGCGAAATCTCTCTCTGCCAATATCATTAATTAAATTTTGCATGCTCCTCCTTTCTATCAACAGGATAAAAAGAATACCTTCCTTCCACATTTCTGACGACCAACCTGTTTTGCTGAATGAGTCCATACAGCACATTTTTCAAATGCCTTGGATAAATCTGGAGATGAACCTGTCCCGTTTCCTTAACTTTCCGAAACAGTTGCCAAGGAGCTGCACCATGCCCAAAGAACTCCAGATCCAATAGCCCTTCAATCTTTTGGCGCACATGTAACATCGCATCCGATTCAAGCTGGACATCTTTTTCAGCTTTCCATTCCTCAAATTGCAATGCAATTGAAGACTTTTTTTGCGAGACAAACCGCCAAGGAATTTCGATAGAATAATGCCACCTGACCTCGTCCTCTTCAATATGAAGACGGACGAGACGTTCTTCGGTAACTTCATATCTTTCGCGATTGAATTCCATCGGTTCAATGCATGAGCTCATGTATATTCGATCCAGCAAGATCGATTCCTGGGTCAAAAAACTTCGTACCTGATACATTTTTTCAAAGTCTAAATAGGCATGATCAGGTCTACCAACCAAGAACGACAGTTCTTCAGGTCTCCAGCCCTTTTCTATTCTCCGTTTTAGATAGGTGTACCATAGTTGAAAATCGTGCGAAAACATCATTCCCCCATAGGATGCTTTTTGTGGAGATACTTTTTTGATCATTATAGTGTACAATTGGTTATTCAAATAATTTAAGCAGCTCATCTTTACTGATCGATTTCATTAGATTAGCCTCATCTAAAATCAGTCCTTCGGATATTCGTTTTTTACTTTCTTGAAGGGCTAAGATGTGCTCCTCAACGGAATCCCGACAAACAATCTTATAAGCCATCACATGCTTTTCTTGCCCTATTCGATAACAACGATCTATCGCCTGTGCTTCGGCAGCAGGATTCCACCAGGGATCCAAAATATAGACATAGTCGGCAGCCGTTAGATTTAAGCCGGTTCCTCCCGCTTTAAGGCTAATGAGAAACACACGGCATTCGTCCTCGTTCTGAAATCTTTCGACCGCATTTTGCCGCTGATCTTGATTCATCTTACCATCAAGGTAGACATAAGCTATTCCCTTATTTTCGATTCGTTGAGCCACCAGCTTAAGCATGGAAGTATACGCCGAAAAGAGAAGAATCTTATGATTTGGAGCTACTTCATCCATGATCTCATCAATAAAATCCAATTTAATAGATTCATGACCGAAGCCGCCATCTTTCATCAGAATGGGGGAGTTGCAAAGCTGCCGTAGTTTTTGCAGCGCCTCGATCGCTAAAAATTTGGATTTCGTGGAATCAGCGCTATTCAGATTATTTTCAATCTCTCCCTTGAATATTTTTCTGACCTTATCGTATATTTTCCTTTGCTCTGGAAGCATATCCATATAGAGAATTGTTTCGGTCTTTTCAGGAAGGTCCAAAGCAACCTGTTTTTTTGTACGCCGAAGAATAAAAGGTTGGATCATCTTTTGGAGGCTAGAAGTCGTCTCTTGAACCATATCTACCTCTTTGACACCCTTATATGCCTTATTAAAATTTCGATAATCTCCAAAGAAACCAGGATTAACTAAAGACATTTGCGCATAAATATCTTGTATACCGTTTTCAACTGGCGTTCCTGTCATCGCTACACGGTAATCGGCCTTAACCATTGACAGCACCTCAAAACGCTTCGAATTACGGTTCTTGACGGCTTGGGATTCGTCCATAATCAGATAGCTAAAGTCTAAACTGGTTAAATACGCCGCATCAGTCAACATCGTTCCATATGTCGTAAGAACTACAGTGCCTTCCTCTTCAAAAATAAATGCTTCCCGGTGTTTCCCATGATAGATTTCTATTTTTCGATAGGGGGCGAACTTTTTATATTCATTTTCCCAATTGAACAAAAGAGAGTTCGGGACAACCACTAAAGCAGATTTTCCTGTAGAATGCTGTTGATAAAAGTATTCCAGCACTGTTATAATCTGCAATGTTTTCCCTAAACCCATATCATCAGCCAAAAGGCCGCCCCACTGAAATTCATTCAAAAAAGTGAGCCAGCTGAAACCTACCTGCTGATAAGGTCGTAATTGCGCTTTTAAGCTTCTAGGGATTTCCAAAAGAGGGATTTCATCCAAAGCTGCGAGTTTTTCACGACGTTCCCGAATACTGTCCTGAATAATTTTTTTATCTATTTTATCCAAAACCTTCTGCATAGACACAAGTTGAATTGTATTTAAGACAAAACAATCTTCTTCTCTTCTTCCTCCTAAAAACAATGGCCTGAAGATTTCTCGGTCAGCGCGGCGTATAATGCCAAAAGCCCCTTCAGTAAGAGTAAAAACTTTATCTGTTCCCATAATCAAATCCTCAAATTCATCCATTGAAATTGTGTGTCTTCCAAATTTCGGCCCCAGTAGAATTGAACATAGGTTATTTTCCAGACGGATATTACGTACAGTACAATTTAGAGGGAAAGGATAGTATGCGCTACCTTGCTGAAGATGGTCAATTTCTAACGAAATTTCATTGAGAGAGCAGCTTTCCATGAAATCAAATAGCCAAGTGGTATTTTCAATTTCTTTCAAAGGAATCAACCAGTTATTTTCTAATGCTGTCTCCTTAAGAATCGGATGTTGTGTTTTAACAAATTCCTGAAAAACCTGTTCTTCGAGCTTATCCCTTTCAAAATATGCCAATTGATTCTGTCTCTCCCCTAAAATCAAATTGCTACTGGAGTTTAACAAAAACCTACCCTCTTTCTCATATTCGGCAAAAGCCGCTATACAAAGGAATTGGTCAATTACAGAAATAGTAGCTATTTTTTTAAACGGCTTAAAGACTTGAGGAATTGTCATATTTTCCCCTACCCTATTTAAGATGACAAGCTCCGCTATTTTTGATAGGGGTATCAGATAATCGTTCAAGAAGGTATGATAATTCTCTTTAAAGACAGTCAATCTATATTTCCATTGTCTAAACTTTTGCAATACTCCAACCTGGGTCAGGTTATCAATAAATAAAATTTCCTCGTTAGATATTTTCAGAAAGAAACAATTTTCATCCCCCAAAAACTCAGGACAATCTATTAGCTGGTTTCTGTAATAGAGACAAATTCGCATTTTCAGATATTGATCCTGATCATCAATTTCGACTTTGAGCTGCAAATCCCCCTGTGCTTTATTTAATGTAGCAGCACCCAGCACTCTCGAATTTTTCAAATTAATCTGATGTGCAAATCGATAGCGTTTAAATGTTTCGGCAAAACGTAATTTAACTGGAAACGGAGGATCCTCCAGTAAATCACGCCATACCTGTATAATTTCCCATTGTTTCCGCTCGAAGTAGTTGATATCTTCACTGATTAGATCCTTCTTCTCTTCCCGAAGTATTTTATCTTCATTAAGGAGGGCGGCAAATCGACGACTGAACAATTCCAGATACTGATCATAAGAATTTAAAGACATCTTCAAGTTACTTTCGTCCAATAGATAAGAGTGCGAAAAGGAACGAGAGCGTTTAAATTTATAATGAAAAGGGAAAAAAACAGGCAGACCAAAAGCGGAAAAATTTATTGTAACAAAAAAACATACTTCATCGTTTCGCTGTAAATCGAGATATCCTTCCAAGTTACGTGCAGGCAGACGAAGTCCACTCTCATAATCATTAGGAGCTAAACGATAAAATCGTCCATATTCATTATTCATTTCTACAGTTAACTCCGCATAAGAATAGTTCTCACAGACCTTAAATGGCACGATTTTTTTCTTCCATAGTGGCAAATTATTGATTTCAGCCCGATATAGGCCCTTTAAATAATTGGGGCAACTATCCAGTAATTTATTCGATAACAGGGTTGCTTCGTGTACGCAAAGCCCTGTTACATCGTCGCTACAAGAACAATTAATGCCGAGGTGTTCCGTAGTCAGTTCGACTTTAACCGTAGTACCCGAGAACTTTTTTAACTTAAGTTCATATTTTGGTGGATACGGTCGGACCTGAATAACAATATTCTCTCGTTCCATAAATGGAATCTCATCATCAGCATAATATTTGCTCAGGTAGCGCGGAGTCATTCTCCCTATAAATCCATCTTCCCAAGGAATTACAAGAGGTTCACTAGAATTTCTTTTTGGAAGTATTTTTTCGGCTGAACGGATCTTAGCATCCGTCGTAATGCAGTTAAAGCCAATTCCCATCATATCACTTCGTTTAATTTACCTTCAGATTTCACTTCCATATATTTTATACTTCGGTCGCACAAATCGACAAAGAAATCTGTAATTTCTCTCGCTTTTGACCTAAAGTAGTCCATATCAAGCTGAGCTAATTGTGAAGGAAGCTCATAGACCCGCCCTTTCATCTGTTTTAATAACTCTGCATTCAATATTTCTTCTACATCACCTCTGGCGGTAAAAAACTCCTTAACCTTTTTATCACAGATACAGGTCCAGTCCACCAGATCGGCTATCGTCACATTCATTGGGGCATAACCGATCCGTAGGTAGAGATAACTGTATAGTCCAATTGAAGTCAATTGATTTAAAAATAATACAGCCAATTGTGGACTAGCAAGTCCTTCAAAAGCAAATACACCTAGCAGATCCTGCATGAGTTTTGAATTGCGTGTCCATGAAATGGATGTCTTAAACAATGTATCATGCCAATTGATCGGAGAAACGGAATACGTCGGTTTATAACTCGGACGACGGTAAACAACAACAGATTCATTCCAGATGGTATGGGAGAAACGGCTGCCCAGATCCAGTTTTGTTGCCAGGAAATCTGTACTCATAAAAGCTACAATTGCAGTAACTCCACCATAAACGATTTTTCGAAAATGACAGTGACCTATTTTCTTTTTTATTACTGCAAGGTAGATTTCTGCCTTTTCATTTTCCTGCGGTGGAAAATGAAAAAGTCCTTTCCCATGCGCATCGCTGACGTAATAATTGAGCAGCATCATTTGTTCGGGATTATTCTCCTGACGAATCTGAGCCAGCACATGAAGTATATCTGTCTCATACCGCTCCGGCCAAGGAAATGCATGAAACTGCGAGGCCGTAGCATTCGATAATGCAGCGTCCTTCGCCGCCAGATTACCTACTGCAACTTCGACGTTTTTATTCGCGACTTTTTGTTCCGCTATTGCCAACAATTTTTCATGGCCCGCTATAAGGCCTTCCATAAAACTCAGGTACAGCTGTTCAATCGTATAAAGAACAAACTTGCAATGCTCATAAAGCCAGGAGGCGTCAAAGGCGGAGATTTCGAGATCCTTGTTTTGTTTCACCGCATCAAAGGCGCTGTCCAATAATCTAAAACGTTTCTTTTCTTCCTCATCCTTTCCGACAATGGACTCCCTTAACATGGAAAAATGTTCATTGAGGCTTTTAATTCTGTTATTAACATGATGTACATTATTGGCTTTTCCGTCAATCATTAGCTGTAAAAAACGCAAATGATTTTCCATACTTTGATGTAACATAAATACAGCCCTTTGATAGTTCCCCTGCTGACCAAATGTTTCAGCCCCCTGTAGGAATCCCGCTGAAATAGGCAAGAGCTTCTGGTAATATTCATCAGCTATTTCTAGGACACTTTTTAGTTCTTTCGCTTGAAGGGGTGGGTTCTTTTTGCTACTAGCCTGATATATGGTATTTTCGGGTAGGGAGGCATAGGAATAATACAGGCTGCCCACTTTGACTTTACTGAGCATTTCAGCAATTGGCACCAGCTCAAAGGAAATATTCTTCTGGTCCATTAAACATAATTCCACAATAGGTTTTAATACCTTCGGTGAAAGCCCGCTCACATGCTTGAGCGCAAGAAGCAAATGATAATGATCCTGCCCGAGAAACTGATATTTAAAAAGATAGGCACGATCGAGATCCATACGCTGAGAAAGCCTATCGATAATTAATTGGCTATTAATTTCCATACTAAATGATTTAAGATTAAAAATTTGGCACAATAAATTACCCCAACAGATCAGACTGTTACAGATCATTATTGCAAATAATCAATACTTTATTGTAAAAAAACAGTATTACAACCAAGGAGACTAAAGAGGGGTTAACACATTACTACATATAGACGTTCGCCCCTTGGCTTTTCAGGAAATACCAGCATTTAAATCAACATGTATTCAAATCATTCATTTAGCGAAAAAGTGTTTCACCGTCACTGGCAATATAGACAGAGCAAACACTTTGTTTTCCCATTAAAAGAAAAACAAAATAGAATACATTAATATAGTTTATATATACAAATATATAAATAAACAAAACCAAATCAAAATATTATTTATCATTAAAGTTTTAAATAAAGGATACCGGCCTGTACATAGACACACGACCATTTATTTCCAGCTTTTACACATTATAAATATATGCTGCGAATTGTAAACAACTCACGAATCAATTATATATTTCTACTATTTTTAGGCTATTCAATTATTAAGCTATCAGAAAATACGCTATTTCTTTAATTGCATTAATTTTAACAACGATATCCATGACCAATACCAAATTATTCCTCATCTTTTGTCTTGTTTTCTTTGTTCGACCAATATATGGTCAAACCACCTGCAACTGCTCACAGGCACTTAAGCAATTAATTGTAAAAATAGAGAGCGAGTACCCTGGTTTTCCAGAAAAAACCAAGCAGAATAAGGACCTGTATCAAGCTAAAAAAAATATATTGACGAAGAAAAGCTTGCTGGTTTCAAATGGGAGCTGTATGCGACTTTTGCAGGAATATCTTGACTTCTTCCAGGATGAACACATTGTCTTAGATGATCTTTCCAAAAAGAAAAATGCTCCACAGACAAGTACCGAAAACCCAAAAGCAGAACCAGAAGAGGAAATAAGTTCAAAATCGATCAGTCCCGATATATTTTATATTAAGATCTCAAGCTT
The DNA here is from genome assembly GCF_002440385.1 of Sphingobacterium sp. UBA6317. NCBI lineage: Bacteria > Pseudomonadati > Bacteroidota > Sphingobacteriia > Sphingobacteriales > Sphingobacteriaceae > Sphingobacterium > Sphingobacterium sp. UBA6317. Next base: position 63,999 of record NZ_DJTD01000022.1, read on the forward strand.
CGGGTATGAAAACATAGCCCCTTTCAAAGAGCTGATCGAAAAAAACAAAGAAAAGATCGAAAGCAGTAAAGGACTTATTATAGATGTACGAAACAACGGTGGTGGAACGGACGATGTATACCAGCCCCTGTTGCCCTATATCTTAACTAACCCGATCCGGATTATGAGTGTTGAGTTTTTTGCGACACAGACCTTAGTCAATGGGTTGCGTGATTATGCCATCAAAAATATCAAGCAGGATTCTCTGAATGAAGTAAAAAGAATTGACGAAGATCTGCGGGAATACAGGGAGAATATCGGAAAATTTGTACTGTATGGTGACAAGAAGGTGATCATAGATACGATTGTCCTTAATAAAAAGAGTCCGCAACAGGTCATTATCCTAGCCAATAGAAATGTAGCCAGTTCAGCGGAGAATTTTTTATTCAGTTCCCGCCAGAGCAAAAAAGTAAAAATCATGGGAACCCCGAGTATGGGTGCCCTTGACTATGGCTCTATACGTGAGTTCAAATTTGGTTGCGACAACTACCAGCTCCTTTTGCCAACCTACCGATCTACCCGTTTACCGCAATATCCGATTGACAATATAGGTATACAGCCCGATATCTATCTGGATGAATCTATTACAGACTGGATCGATTTTGCGGTGCGTTACATCAATGAATAAGCAATAATTGCGATAAAGTATAACGTTGGCGAGTATGAAAAATATCTTAAAAATGGGAATAATAAGTGCTTTGATAGGCCTGCTCTTTTCCTGCAAAGAGCAAGTGAGTCCTTTGTCTGAAGATTACTACAAAAAGAGCGGTGCGATTTATTTTATACCGGGCGGAAACGGCTTTGAACGAGGTTCGAGAAAGATGGTTGCCGATCTGGCAAGTTTTGCTGTGATCAAAGAGGTCTATGCCCGCGATAAAGATCACGTCTATTTTATGGGATGCCCGCAAGAGCTGGTCGATGTAAAGACATTTCAACTGAAAAACAACATTCCAATCGATCAGGAGCATGTATTCAAGTTTGAAGGTTTTGCTTCGCCTACTTCAACGTGTAGCCAAAATCAGCTCACCATTATCGAAAGAGCAGATCCTGCAACTTATACAACATTATATCATCAACTTCCAGCACTAGCTAAAGATAAAGCACATTACTTTTATAGGTATCAACCGCTGAACGTCGACTATGCTTCATTCAACGTAGTTAACAGTAATTTTGTAAAAGATAAAAATCAGCTTTTCGTAGTAACAGACAAAGCGATTCTTCCGCTCCACTATAAAACAGAGAACGTTAAGGCTCTCAATATAGCCTATCTACTACTGAATGACCGAATACTGCTCTACTACGAGCCTTATCAAAACATCGGTATACTGGAGATCGAACTTCCTTCATCAAACAACATAAAATTCCTTAATGATAAGACAGTAATCATTGACCAATTGGTGATTATCTCGGGTAAGCAATTTGAATATGCAGCGGTCGATGCCGAAAGTTTCGAGCTATTGGAAGGGGCAAATGGAAAAGTCCTTTGGTCGCGCGACAAAAATCATGTCTATTACGAGCAACAATTATTTGCCGAAGCAGATCCGAAAACCTTCGAGGTTCTCAAGTTCGCTGTAGCAAAAGACGCGAACCACATTTTCATTGGAAATAAAATATTCAATGGCCCTGATGTAAAAAGCTTCAGAAAGGTTGACAAGTCGCGAGTAAACCATGATTTCGAAGATGACCGGGGCAACAAATACTGGTACCAAACCAACAAAGGGGAGGTTATTTTGGTTCCGGTTACTAAAAAGTGATCACACTAATCGGCTCAACAATAAGCGAAATTTGAGCCGATTAACCAATTTAATCGGCTCAACCCCAAAATTAGCGCTGCTCCTTCCCGATATCATCTGTCCAATCAACGGTTAATATTATATTCCAACAGGCTATAACTTACAATATACGGTATTCCATTTCACTTTCATTACACTAAATCTCTCCTGATTGCCGTCAAGATAATCACTGAAATCGGCTATTTTTCCAAAGCTTGTTTTCCACTACTTTAGCTTCGAAACCAACGCGTTTCAGAGCGTGTACGATTCGCATTCGGCCTCGATCAACGAGAGCAATTGCAATAACATGCGAGTTGCAAACAAACAGGTTCAATTTATAGAAAAAAAGGATGATCAAATCAGTATTACTAAGTATAACAGCTATGCTATGTATCACAGCATGTGCACAGGAATCCGCCATAATCACAAAAAATGACCGGGTTAAATGGATTCCCTATCAAACCAAAAACAAGCAGTTTGTCTATGTCGACAGTGCATTCCATAAGAAGCTATCCCAAGAGTTCCATTGGGCTCAGCCGTTCAGGTCCACAGGATATGCACTGGTAGCCAATGAAAAGGATCAAACAGGGATCATTAACAGCAAAGGTGAATTTATCGAACATTATTCCGACGCAGATTTACAGCTCTTAGACCTCAAACAGCTGACTCTCGTAATGAAACGTCAGGAATATGAAAAGAAATTGCCCTTCTGGAAATGGAACTGGAATATCCTAAGCAGTTATATCAAGAAAACAGCTACTTATGTTAAGCTCGAAATACGGGTATTGGAAAGCAATCAGGTCCTGTTGAAAAAAGATATTCCTTACGATGAGAACGAGTATAACCTTGCAACTTACCCCTTAGACGACAAGCACCTGATCCTCAATGGAAACCTGTATCTGCTAAAAGATCAAAAACTTAAGAAAATAGAAGAACACATTGAAATGCCCTTGGAAAACGGTCGTTATATTCCAGCATCAGCAAACAGTTTTGCCATCCTTGATATTCAAAGCAAAAAAAAGGTTTTATCCGCTTTGACAGGCATTGACAAAATAGACCTTCTTTGGAAAAATGAGGTCATACAGCTCGATTCCATCAATCAGGAGCGCTACAGCCCAACAATCCCCAAACTACTAAAGGACAATAATACAGGGACTATATATGCCTTTCCACAATACGACAAAGCTTTTCCAAAACAAATTAGACAAGCCAATGCGACACAGATTGCCTTTCTAAAAGAAATATCCTTAGTTTATTCGGTGACTAATTCGCCCTATTTTATTCTGGGCAGATTTAACTACGATCATGCGATCTGGGCTTATGATTGGCTATATATAGATAAAGATGGCAACTTATTGGACACCATCAAAGCCCCGAATTTCTATATCCTGGATCAGGTGGGTAATTTGGTGTGGCCAGACAAACACATGTTACTCACCTCGAATGCCATGGAAAAGAATTGGAAGACCGGAAAAATAAAATACATCGATTCATCAGAAGATCTTTATTTAATTGATGTAAAACGAGGTGATCTGGAACCTACAAAAGGCCTATGGAATTCAAGTGCAAAGACTTGGGATATAAACCCCGATTTCGAACATATTGAAACCTTAGATGGTAAACGACAAATCTTCGCATTACAGGAGCATAAAGATGGTCGCTATACTTTATACAACAATAAGACAAAACAACGAATCGGCAACAAAAGCTACATGACCATCAATCCCAACGGTTGGGTACAACATAAAAATGAGCACAATCAGAATGAGAACTATTTTATAGACATTGCTACGGGCGAGGAGTATAAAGAATAAAAATATACCGCTCAATTTCAGCTCAAATTGCCAAGATTAATTTATAACAGACAAAATATACTCTTTAAGATTTATTAACTTTAAAGGAATACTGAGTTATTAGCTTTGTCCAATTAAAACTGATCTTGTGAGCGAATTATTGATAGCATCATTAAAGCGAGGTGACCACTTTGCCATGGAACAGATTTTTAATCTGTATTGGGAAGCCATATTTGATGCAGCTTTTAAGAAAATAGGTGACGAAAATGTGGCTCAGGACATTACCCAGGAAATCTTCATTTCGCTGTGGGAAAACCGTGAACAGGTCATCATATCTGGTGGCCTTGCAGCCTATCTACATGGGGCTGTAAAATTCAAAGTAATCAACCATTTTCGGAATACGACAGTTAAAGATGGACACAAAGCCGAACTAGCGACTTTAATGAACCAACAATATGCGGATTCAGCGGACGACCTGCTGATCCTAAAAGATGCGCAGCAAAAAGTTGAAGAAGCGTTGATGCAGCTTCCCGAACGTATGCGACTGGTCGTCACAATGAGCCGCAAGCAAGAAAAATCAATCAAGGAAATTGCGAGCGAGCTGAATGTATCGGTACAAACCGTCAAGAATCAAATTACCTCGGCCATGAAACTGCTCAAAAAAAGCCTCTCTTAGGCAGTTCCTACATTTTTTTGAGTGTTAACAATAAATTAATATACTCCTAATATTTTCGACTAGTACCAATTCCCATTTGAAGTGACATGTATTCAAATGATGGAAGAAAAAGCAAAGCAGCTACTGCAAAAATATTTAAATGGAGAGGCCAGCGCCGCCGAGATTAAACAAGTCGAAGATTGGTACGCCCAACTGGATAACGCATCAAAAAAAATTCCGCAGGAACGCAAGGCAGCACTGCGCGAACAATTATTGGCCAATATCCAGTCCGGTATTTCAGAAAAGGAAAATAAACGACCTTCCCTGCTGTATTCACCTGTATTCAAAATAGCGGCCGCTATTTTAATGATTGCTTCTATAGGACTTCTTTATTGGAAAGTAAATAATCAACCTATCGCACCATCTGCGCAGATCGTCACGACAACCCTTGCAGGTGAACATAAAAAGATTGTATTGGCAGATGGTTCGGAAATTATCATGGAACCATCTTCAAAAATCAGCTATCCAAGTAAATTCAGGGGAAATATCCGTGAAATAGCACTTACTGAAGGGGAAGCTTTCTTTGATATTGCCCACGACGAGCAACACCCATTTCAGGTACAGCTTGCATCCAAGCTAGCGGTTAAAGTATTGGGTACCTCCTTTCGGATAAAAGCCTATCAGGCTTCCGACCAAGTCGAAGTCACTGTTGCTACCGGTAAGGTTGCGGTACAGCAACAAGATAAAATCTTGGGTATATTAACCAAAAACCAGAGTTTACGTTACAGCAAAGAAACCGCACAATCTTCGCGTAGCGTAGTAGAAAAAAATACCGCTGTCGCCATAGCGTTTGATGGAACAAACCTCCAAGAGGTCGCAAAAAAACTGGAATATATCTACAACATTGAAATTATCTTAAAGGATACATCGCTTAGGTCTCTAAAAACAACAGCCACATTCAATAGCACACAAAATCCAGCAGAAATACTGGATATTATCTGCAGCCTACATCACCTTAAGTACAGTACGATTGAAAAGGATAAAGTATTTAAAATCCACAAATAATGTCTAAAAATTTACCTAAAACATCTTAGTCACCATGCGTAATTCATTACCTAATTATTACAAAAAAATGAAAACACCTGCATTCAAGAGAGAATTCTCTTTTTACCGGATCATGAAGTATCCCTGCATCGCATTTTCGATTACTTCAGTATTCTGCAGTTCATTGATGGCCTCCCCAAGCATGGCCCAACGTTTGGACAAAAGCAGCGTAAACATCAAAATAAGCAAGGGCGAAAAACTCGATGTGATTCTCCACAAAATCGAAAGTCTTTCGGGCCTTCATTTTGTTTACAATCCCGATCTATTGCAAGAACGGAACACAATCTTAAGCGGCAGCTTTAAAACTGAACCCGTTCGCTCCCTCTTGAATAAGCTTGGAATCAATGCAGTGGAAAAAGAGGACTATGTAATCCTGAACACACAAGCAAACATCAAGGCAGACCGAATCGTTACCGGTTTTGTAAGAGATACAACAGGGGCTGCAATTGCGGGTGTTTCTGTAAAAGTAGTAGGTACGCAGGTTGGGACCACAACAGATATAAAAGGTGCATTCCGTATCGAAGCAGGACCGCAAGCCGTACTTTCCTTTTCGATGGTCGGATTCCATTCTAAAGATGTTTCTGTTGGTGAAAATGAAGTTATAAATGTAACGCTAAGCGAAGAGCGTTCGACCTTATCAGAAGTTGTTGTAGTGGGATATGGAACCCAGAAAAAAGAAACATTAACAGGTGCTGTCAGCTTGGTATCACTTGACAAATTATCGTCTAGATCTGTCAACAGTGTTGGCGAAGTATTGGCCGGTAAATCACCAGGTGTTATTGTTACGAATGAAGGTGGTGACCCAACTGCAACGCCACGTATCAATATCAGAGGCGCCGGTGGTATCAATGGCGAAAGTGTACTCTACGTTATTGACGGTTCAATTTTCCTAGGCACCCCACAGCTCAATCCAAACGATATCGAATCCATTTCGGTCCTTAAAGACGCATCGGCAGCGATCTATGGAGCGAGAGCTTCCGGTGGTGTGGTATTGATCACCACTAAAAAAGGAAAAAAAGGACAGATGCAAATTAGCGTTGATGCCAAGTTAGGTCAACAAAGTGCATGGCGAAAATTACAGCCTTTAAACGCCGAACAACGTGCACAAGTAGCTGCTACAGCCGCTCAAAATGGTGGAACAACTATCCTACCTGCTTTTGATCCGACCAAATACCCAGAAGGTTTAGTCACCAAAACAAACTGGATGGATGAAGTTTTTAGAAACGCGACACTACAGGATTACAATGCTGCAATTAATGGTGGTAGCGAAAAGTCTAACTTTTACCTGAGTTTTAATTACCGCAACGCCGAGGGTATTGTATTGAATACCAAAACCAAACGCTATAATTTCCGTATAAATTCAGAACATCAACTTACCCCTTGGTTGAAAGTTGGTGAAAACTTATCCTATAGCAGTACCAATGGAAATGGCGCCAATACCAGCAGTGACTATACAGGAGCCCTACTTTCTGCCATTTATTATCCAACTAATGGAACCCCTTACAATGCAGATGGAAGCTTTGCTGGTCTACCGGGTCCATTCCCTGGCGATTACGGTGATATCATTAATCCTGTTGCGGAACTGATGCGCATCGACATCAACAATCCGGTCAATGTCCTTGTTGTCAATCCTTATGCTAGCATCCAATTGGCAAAAGGCTTAACATTCAGATCTAATTTAAGTATTACTAAATCGAATGCTCGATTTAAAAGCTTTACACCAAGACGTCCTGAAATAGGTAAACCGGTTTTGAGCAATAGTCTAGTTGAACGAGCTGATGATGCAAATGATATCCTTGCAGAACAAGTTTTAAATTACAAAACTTCTTTCGACAAGCATCAACTTGACCTAACTGGTGGTTATACTTTTCAAAAAACAAAGAATACCTATCTATATACTTCCGGAGCAGGTTTTGACGATGAGTCCAAACAATACCGTTATTTAACAAATGCGAATACCATTCAACCTTCGGAAAGTGGCTATGCTTCAACAGCAATATCATCGCTATTCTTAAGAGCAAACTACAGTTATAACGACAAGTATTTACTATCGTTGATTGGTAGACGAGATGGTTCATCCATGTTGACAAAAGAAAATAGATTTAAAAACTACGCTTCTGCTTCAGCAGGATGGGTAATCAGTAAAGAAGAGTTTTTAAAATCAGTAACCTGGTTAGATCAATTAAAATTACGCGGTAGCTATGGTATTTTAGGTAATCTCGGTAGTTTGTCAGCTGCAGCTGTTAACCCGCTACTAGCATCGACACAAAGTTATTTCGGCCAAACACCGACCTTACAAAAAGGATACGTACAAACGATTTTGGCCAACAAGAACCTCACTTGGGCAGAAAGTAAGCAGACCAATATAGGTGTAGATTTGGGAATTTTCAACCATTTTAACTTAGTCGCCGATTACTTTATTAAGGAAACAAATAAAATGATCCTGACCAGATCACTGCCAGGTACAGCAGGTTTAAATAGTCAAACGATCAACGCGGGTTTAGTCAAAGACAGAGGAATTGAGCTGGGATTAACGTACAGTAGTTCAAAAAATTCCGACTTTACTTATTCCATCAACGCAACCTTAACCAAATTAAATAACAAGGTTGAAGAATTAGCACCGGGCTTGAACACCATTGCTGTGGGTACTAATTTCAGAAATGAGTTAGCCCCACTCTCTATTACCGTCGGTCAACCGCTCTACAGCTACTATGTACTAAAAACAGATGGTATCTTTCAGAGCCAGGCCGAAGCTGATAATTACAAAAATGCCAATGGACAAAAAATTCAGCCTAATGCAAAAGCGGGAGATTTCAAATTTGTAGATATCGATGGCAATGGTTCAATCGGACCTGAAGATCGTTATTTTGCGGGCAGTGCATATCCAGATTTCTCCTATGGATTGAGCTTTAATGCGAATTATAAGGATTTTGATTTTAATATTTTTGCTCAGGGCGTTCAAGGCAACAAGCTTTTCAACGCTATCAAAAGAACAACGTATAGTGCGAGTGGACCTTCTTACAATAAGTTAACGGGCATTTTGGACGCCTGGTCTCCAGAAAATCCAAACGGTAAAGTGCCGATCATCTCCACTTCAGATGCAAATGGCAATTTCAATGCGTCTGATTTTTACATCGAAAATGGTTCCTACCTCCGCATTCGTAACGTTACATTAGGCTATACCTTACCAAAATCAATTGCAAACAAATTTAAGATGGGCAACGTACGTGTTTATGCAACGGCCAACAACCTATTTACCATTACGAAATATACAGGTTTTGACCCAGAAATTGGAATGGATAACAATGGTCTCGACGTGGGACGTTACCCACAAGCCCGAAGCTTTATTGTTGGTTTAAATGTCAATTTTTAATCTAAAAAAAGCCGATGATTTATACTCATCAGCCATAAAAAAAATAAAACGATGAAAACGAATATAAAATACCTTGCAATAGCAGCAGTAGCACTTTTTGCATCGTGCAATAAACAATTAGATATAACACCAGAGGGTTCTCCCTCCGCACAGAATTTCTGGAAAACGGAACAAGATGCGATCAAAGCAGAAGCCGGGATGTACGAAAAGTACAATGAAGAGGATTATTACGGTCGCGGGATGTTTTGGTTTATTAATGCCAGTGACGACATGGTGACAGGACGTAACAAGCCCGAAGCCGACAATATTAAAAACTTCAACCGCAATTACATCGGTGGTGGTTATACAGAATCTCAATGGAGCATGCGTTATGCGATTATAAAGAGGGCCAACGATATTATTATCAATGTTCCCAATATAAGCATGGATGAAGCGCGAAAAAAACAGATCATTGGCGATGCCTATTTCAATGCAGGTCTGGTTTATTTTCAATTAGCGGCAAACTATGGTAACGACAAGGCGGGTGTGCCTATTGTTACGCCTGAAACAGATGCTTCTGTTCCTGTAGCTAGAGCCAACAACGTTAACGAAAACTACGATTATATCATTTCACTACTATTAAAAGCGGCCGACAACCTTCCTTATTTTTCTGAGATGAAGGATACCGATTATGGTAAAGCGCACAAAACAGCTGCATGGGCCTATTTATCAAAAGTATATCTGTACAAAAAAGATTATACCAATGCTGCGAAGTACGCGGATATGGTGATCAGTTCGGGCAAACATGATTTATTGACCAATTTTGTGGATGTGTTTAAGGCGGCTAACAACTGGTCCAAAGAATATATTTGGTCGGTGGTCTGTACGCCAAATGGTGGTGGTACTGGCTGGGGCAGCAAACTTCCAGGTGTTATGCTTACCAATAAAGCTTGGGGAATCTACAACGGCTGGGGCTACTATCTACCGACAAAAGAACTTTACGATTCTTTTGAAACAGGTGACTTGCGTCGTGAAGCAACAATCTTGAAACCAGGGGATAAATTCCAGTTTTTTGGCGAAGAACGTACATTTACAAAAGACGGTGGTGCGACTTCGAACTACCAGTTCAAAAAGTATATGGAACCATTTTCATACGCCAACCCTATTCCAACACACGTTAATCCAAATGGCGACAACGGAACAACAGACCTCAATGTACCATTGATGCGTTATGCCGAAGTATTATTGATTAAAGCTGAGGCCGCCATTAATTTAAATGGGGCTGGAGCCGGTGATACTGAATTAAATAAAATTAGGAAGAGAGCTGGTTTAATAGCAAAAAGCGGAATGACTCTTGTAGACCTAAAACGCGAGCGCCGCAATGAGCTTGCTGGTGAATGGGCAGACCGTCACCGTGATTTGGTCAGATGGGGCGATGCGCAAGCTACCTATGCCAAACCTTTACACGATTTCGATGGTGCTGTAATTTGGCCGGCTAGAAATTTCAATCCGCAAGTACATGATGTTTGGGCAGTTCCACAACGCGAGATCGACAACAGTTCCGGCGTCATTAAACAAAATGCAGGATGGTAAAAAACAATAAATTAATGTGGCTGCTATTTGCCGGCCTAAGCATTCAGTCAGTTTCTGCACAACAGAAACTGACTGCCAATGCAGGTCACAGCCACAATGATTACAAACAGCAAATCCCGCTGTTGGAGGCTTACTATGCTGGAATGGGCTCTATCGAAGCGGACGTCTTCTATCGCAATGGAGAGCTTTACGTCGCCCATGAAAGCAGCGAAATCAAACCAGGGAAGACGTTAAAAAAACTTTACATCGACCCTTTAATTGCTTTCTTTAAGGAGAACGGCAATAAACCTTATGCCAAACCTGAGCAGACCTTGCAGCTCGTGATTGATATCAAAGAAAATTACGAACAGGTATTGTCTAAATTGTTGGCCGATTTGAAGGGCAACGAATCTATATTCGACCAGCAGAAAAATCCTTCCGCCATTAAAATTGTCGTCAGCGGTGAAATCCCGCCGCCGGAAAAGTTCGACAATTATCCATCGATGATTTATTTTGATGGCCGGCCGGAAAAAGATTATACGCCGGCACAGCTCAAACATATTGGGATGATCAGTCAGGATATTAAGCAGTATTCTGTCTGGAATGGCAAAGGGACACCTACTCCACCCGACCTTGAAAAGATGAAATCTGTGATAGACAAAGCGCATAAATTGGGGAAAACCTTTCGTTTCTGGGCAACCAAAGACAGTCCCAATAGTTGGAAAGAACTTGGTCACATGGGGGTAGACTGGATCAATACAGACCATCCTACTGCGCTTAAGAATTTCTATTTAAACAACGCTAAAGTCGAATACGAAAATCCAAAGGCCTACGTTCCCTATCAGCCAACCTATAAAAATGATGGTGCAACGAGCAAGGTTAAGAACGTTATTTTACTTATTGGTGATGGCATGGGATTGGCTCAAATACAAGCGGGTTTAAGTGCCAATTTTGGTCAGTCCAATATCATCAATATGAAACATATTGGTCTTTCACGCACCGAAGCATCCAATTCGGATTTTACCGACTCCGCTGCGGGCGGGACAGCTTTGGCTACTGGACATAAAACCAATAACCGTTACATTGGCGTGGATGCAGACGGTAAATTGTTGAGCGCTATTCCTGATACACTTGCTCAACACGGGATCAAAAGCGGTATAATCAGTGCGGGAGATATTACAGATGCCACTCCGGCTGCATTTTACGCACATCAGATCGATCGGACCATGTCACAGGAAATTGCGGCAGATTTCAAAAATAGCCATGTGGATATCTTAGTTGGATCCCGTCGCGAAAGCTTCCTCAACAACAAGGATAACACGCTGATGAAGCAACTGACCGAAAAAGGGTATCAGCTTCAGCAAAATTTAGGTGATTTTGAAAAAGCGACATCAGGCAAACAGCTCGTACTCCTGGCGGATTCTGCGACACGAAGAATACTCGATGGACGGGGAGAAATGCTAAAAACTTCCCTCTCAAAAACGATTGAGCTTTTGTCTAAAAATAAAAATGGCTTCTTTATCATGGCCGAGGGTGCACAAATTGACTATGGAGCCCATGCCAACGATCTTCCCTATGTTGTTACCGAACAACATGACTTTGATCGGCTTGTCGGGGAAGCCCTAAAATTTGCGGACCAAGATGGTGAAACACTCGTCATTGTCACTGCAGATCACGAAACTGGCGGACTTTCCCTGTTGGATGCCAATTATAAAAAGGGAACTGTTAGGGGCAATTTCAGTAGCGATGACCATACCAATATTATGGTACCTGTCTTTGCTTATGGACCCGGTGCGCAAAATTTTATTGGCATCTACAACAATACAGCAGTTTTTAAAAAGATTATCCAGGCCTTTAACTTGAAATAATCGCGTTAAAGCTTCATACTAAACAAAGACCCTTCGTTTAAATACGAGGGGTTTTCACTTTTTTACAGACGACATTTTATCCTTCAGAGCCACTTCAAAACCCAATTTAAGGATCGATATTCGATTTTTTGCCTATCTTGTAAGTCAAAAAACAGAACAACCTTTATGATACCATCAATCAAGCGACTACTGATTCTGTCATTATTGCTATTCAGTATTTCGGCCAAAATATTTGCACAAACTTCTGAAAAAGCCTCATGGTTTAAAGATGCCCGCTTTGGCATGTTCATTCATTGGGGGCTGTACAGTGCAGCTGAAGGCATGTGGAAGGGCGAACCTTTGCGTTATATGAATAACTATGCCGAGTGGTTAAGATATCGCAACCGCGTCTCCAAAGAAGAATACGGTACCTTGGCAAAACGTTTCGACTGGAGTAAAATAGATCCTGAGCAATGGGTTCTTCTAGCAAAAGAGGCTGGGATGAAATATATCATCATCACCGCCAAACATCATGATGGTGTTGCCCTTTGGGACACAAAAGTTGGTCATTATAGCCTCCCAAAATTGAGTGGTTCCAATCGGGATGTCATCAAAGATATCGCAGAGGCTTGTAGAAAGCACGGCATGAAATTAGGTTTTTACTATTCCCATTGGATTGACTGGGAACATCCATACGGCTGGAATCATCAACAGGAGCTGTCGGGACATGTTACCGATGCCCAATACAATCAATATTGGCAGGAGAAAGTTATCCCTCAACTTCGCGAACTGATGACCAACTATGGCGACATTGCCTTGATATGGTTCGACATGTGGATCCCTTATCAAAAGTCGATCATAAAAAAAGAACAATTACTGCAAGTTGTCAAACTGATCCGTGAACTACAGCCTAATTGCTTGATTAATTCACGTCTAGGTCTTCCTACGGATGCGGAGAACGTGGATTTTGAGACATTAGGAGATAACCAATTTGGCAGCAATTACATTAACCATCCATGGGAAACCCCTGGGACGATTGCCCATTCATGGGGTTACAACGGTCAGGAGAATGAATGGAAATCAACCAGTCAAATTTTCCAATCGTTGATCTCCAATGTAAGTCTCAACGGGGGCTTCACCTTAAATATCGGGCCACGTGCCAATGGAACAGTTCCCTACGAAAGTGTCAGTCGTCTGCACGAAGTCGGAGATTGGCTAAACAGTTATGGAGAGGGCATCTATGGCAGCACCGGCCTTGATCTAAAAAACAACCATTTCGATTGGGGTTACCTCACGACCAAAAAAGAAGGGCAAAAAACAGTCGTATATGCGCACGTCTTTAATTGGCCCTTAGATCATACACTTCGGATTACAGGAATCAAATCGACCCCAGAACAGGTTTCCCTGATGAACGGAAGTGTATCTACGGCGCTAAAATTTGATCAAAGTCTCAGTCTAATCCATATCCAATTACCTGACGCGCAACCTGATCATTATGTTTCAGAAGTTAAATTGACTTTTAACAGCCCGCTAGAATTGGACAAAAATACAATCCCGGAATCAACCTTTGGTGGCTTTTCGTTGAAATCAACCAATAGCCTCAACCAAGGACTCAAAATTGTACGCTATAACGGCAAAAATCCAACGCATGCGATCCTGACGGGTGATACGAAGATCGATTGGGAGGTAACCATCCCTGAAGCAGGCGTCTACTCACTCGATTTTTCAGCACATAATCCCAATAAACAAAACAGTGTTTTTGAAGTCAGTACTGCCAATCAGCGGTTGCAAGGAAGTTTTGCTCCTACAAACAAAATGGTGGTCGAGCCCAATGAAAACAACTACACAGAAGAATTTGTCGAAAACCGCATCGGCAAATTTAAATTCGATAAGCCCGGAAAATATATCGTAACCTTTAAAAGTAAAGAACTACAGCCACTTTGGTTTAACTGGATTTGGCTCGAAAAAATGAAGAATTAAACATACGTTCCTCGGTACAGAACATGTAAAACACCAGCAGGCAGATTACTATGCCTACATAACAATCTGCTTGCTAGCAATTTATACAAAAAGTTACATATTTTAATATTTATTTATTATTTTGGGGTAAAAGTTACCAATTTTGCAAATAGGGGCTGATAGGCCACTTATGCTTATAAATGAGAAAATTAACCCTAAACATTGTTAGATAATGCATCTGCAACGGGACTCTTTATCTGTGCTTTCTGACCAAACTGTAAATACAAGGTTGGAGGGATTAATCACGACCACCGATGATGGCACTATTCTACTGTTTAACAAACGCGCACAAGAGCTTTTAGACCTCGAAAGTACGGCAACCACCAACAAACTACATGATTTAATTACATTTTACTCAGCAGATGATCTTTCGGAACTATCGCCTACAGAAACGCCATTTTTTAGTGCTCTTTCCAAAAACCAAAACCAAAATGAAATTATCCTAGGAAGAAAAAAGGATCAAGAGTTTAGATGGTATCAATTCAATGTTCATCTTACTATAGAAGACAATAAAAAAGGTCTTTCAATCTCATTTATTGATGTATCGAAATTGGTCAATAAAAATCGTGTCCTAGAAGATAAACAACACCAACTTCAATTGCTTGTTGCCTCATTGAATGATCTTGTATTCGAAGTAACCGATACTGGAGTATTTAAAAACTACTGGACCAACAATCCGGATCTATTGTTCTATACGCCAGAAGAATTTCTAAATAAGAGCCTCACGGAGCTTTTCCCACCTGATCTTGCAGTGCCCGCTCTTCAATTAATACAAAGTTCATTAAAATTGGACCGCGAACTTAAGATGGATTTTCAATCCAATTTAAAAGAGCACAAAGACAAATGGTACCGTTTACAGATAAAACCTATACATAGGGCGCTGAACCGGGTAGCCCTGGTTATTTCCGACATTACAAAACAAGTCGAGTCCAATGAAAAGAGTAAATTCAATGAACACAAATTTAATCAAGCATTTTATTTATCTGGTCTGGGAATATCTTTGACAAGCCTCGAAGGTTACTGCATAGAATCCAATAACATGTTAACCAAAATTCTTGGTTATTCTCATGAAGAAATGTCGACAACCAAGTTTACTGATCGAACACACCCAGACGATATAGATAAAGATGTTGAACTTAGAGAAAAACTTGTCAGGGGCGAAATTGAAGCATTTACGCTTCAAAAACGCTATTTACATAAATTAGGACATTTTGTATGGTGTTCTGTAACGGTTGCGGCAGTTTTTGATAATGCCAATACCGCACAATTTCTGATCGTCCAGGTGCAGGATATTTCCGAATCAAAAAAGAATATAGAAATTCTAAAGAGGCAAAAGATTGAATCGGATCTAGTCAAAATAGATCTTGAAACCAAAATACGACAACTGGAAGAATTTGCTAACATCCTCGCTCATGATCTAAAGGGCCCACTCAGTAATATACAGATGCTTATTGACGAAATCAAGGTAACTGATGACGAAAAAATAAAAGCAGATTTTATGAACCTTCTGGATATTAGCAGTGACAACCTGACTGAAACATTACATGATTTGGGGGGTATACTTGATATCAAATCAAACAATTCACTGATTTACGAGCAATGTAATTTTCTCGATGTATTCAAAAAAGTGCAACAGCAATTTCTGGAAGAAATACAGCAAAAAAATGCGACTATTTCCATCGAATTCAATGTAAAAGATATTTATTATCCTAAGATTTACCTGGAAAGTATCTTAAGCAATCTCCTGAGTAATGCACTCCGATTTACGGCAAAAGATAGAGCCCCTAGGATCGAAATACATACGCATCTGGAACAAGAAGGAACCTTATTAACGGTTAAAGACAACGGGCTGGGTATTAACCTACCAAAATACAAATCTGAGCTGTTTATGTTCAAAAAGGTTTTTCACCGTGGATTTGAGACTAAAGGTGTCGGATTGTTTCTCATAAGATATCAGATCGAATCATTGGGCGGAAAGATCGATGTACAAAGTAAAATCGATTCGGGTAGTACCTTTTATGTCAAATTTTTAGAAAAAGCATATAAAAATCCGCTGATACAACTATAAAAAATAGCGTTCAATCCTGTTCGTAGAAAATAACTGCTAAGATCCTGGACAGCGTGATCTCACAAGTAAAAGAGTAAAAGAAAAACTGCGATGTCAATCAACGACAAAGATGAGGTTTATTGACACGATGAAAACATTATTAATCAAAAAGACCATGACTCCTGAAACTAAAAGAACGATCATTCTCATTGATGATAATGCCATTTTACGTACTATTTTCGGCCATATGCTACAGGGATTTACCGACTATGAGATTGACTTTCATTCCTTCAAAAATGCACTGGATGCATTGGATTTTTTGGATAACAATGACATCTGCCAGTCGCTGATGCCACCCATACTCTTTGTGGATATCAATATGCCATTTATGACTGGTTGGGAGTTAATGGATGTACTTGAAAATAGTACAGACTTCATCAAACGAACCAAGATTTTTATTGTCAGCTCCTCTACGAGCAAAAGCGATCAGGAGCAACTGGCTAATTATCCTTTTATAAGCGGTTTTATTCTGAAACCTTTTGGAAAAGAATCTATTTACGAGATTTTGAAAAAAATCGATTAAAAAAAAGCCCCCAAAACTTTATTACTTAATTATTGGAGGGCTTTTTATTTTGACAACTTATTGTTGTGGACAGCGGACAGCCACTGTCGTTATTCTTTTTGAGCGATTAAATCGCCTGACACTTGTCTGCCAACCAATTCTTTTCCTCAACCGTAAGATGAGTCGATAATTGATCAAATACCCACTGATTATAGTTATTTAGCCAGGCAATATGTTTCTTATCCAATAAGGATTTTTCGATTAAATCAGTTGCGATATAACATATTGTTAGTGTCTCAAAGTCCAGGAAGTCTCCAAATTCGGAAGATCCTGCTCTACGGGTCAACACGAGGTTCTCAATGCGAATACCATGTTTGCCGACGCGATACAATCCAGGCTCTATTGAAGTGATCATACCTGGTTCAACAGCAACATCTATTGCTGCTGCATTGAACACTTGTGGACCTTCGTGTACATTCAAGAAGAAACCGACACCATGTCCCGTACCATGCCCATAATTGCGTAATGTTTCCCACAATGGACGACGCGTAATTGCATCGATCTGATAGCCGCGCGTTCCAGTAGGGAAGATAGCCTGAGAGCCTTCTATTGTTCCCTTGAGCACAAGGGTATAATCCTCTTTTTCCTCCTGCGTAAGACCTCCAAGCGTTACCACTCTGGTAATATCCGTTGTCCCTGTAGTATATTGCCCCCCAGAATCGACCAATAGTAAACCTTTAGGCTCTAGTGTATAATTCGATTTTTCATTAGCCGAATAATGCGGCAGGGCACCGTGATCCAAATATCCCGCAATTGTCGTGAATGAGACGTCAACAAAGCCATCTTGACTTTCACGAAATCCACGTAATTTGTCAGCAATAGATAATTCAGAAAGCTCACCAGAGGAGACATTCTCTTCCAACCATTTGAAGAAACGAGTCAACGCTATACCGTCTTTTACAAACGTATGGCGGTTATTTTCAACTTCAACCTTATTCTTAATTGCTTTTAAACTCGTCGAAGGGTTTATTTTCTCAACAATTTTAACCCCTTTAGGTACGCTGTCGAAAACAGCAAAACAGGTGCGTTTGGGATCGATAAGAATAGATGCAACCTCCAATGTCGGAACTGTCTCAAAGAGATCCTCATAAGCTGCAATATCCACTCCGTAGCCCTTCAGTTCTTCAGTTGCCTGAGTTGTCAGCTTCGAAGGTTCGATATAAAGCGTTGCATTTTCTGCTGTAATTAATACAAATCCTAAAACAACAGGGTTACAAGGTACATCTTGACCACGGATGTTTAATAACCAGGCCAGGTCATCCAAAGATGAGATCAGATGAGCCTCCGTTCTATTCTTTTTCATCTCCGCGCGGACAGCTTCAATTTTAGAAACCGTTGACTGTCCCGTAATATTTTCGTCCAGCAGGTAGGCCTGTGCCTTAGGAAGTTCTGGTCGTCCTTCCCATAATGATGACAACAGGTCAACATGACCATCTACTTTAATCTCCAAAGGCTCCAAAGTATGCTGAACAGATTGAGCCACTAATAAAGAAGCGAGATTGCCGTCAAACGCAACTTTAGCACCAGCGCCCAACTGTTCGCCCAACCAATCTGCATACTCCGCTGCACCTTGCACTTTCAATTTCACCAATTCAAAGCCTGTTCCCGCCAATTGCTCTGCTGCTTGGACAAAATAACGAGAATCGGTCCAAAGGCCCGCAAAATCCTGCGTGATTGCCAAAGTACCTGCTGATCCGGTAAAACCCGATGCCCAGGCGATGCATTTATAACGTTCCGGTAGATATTCACTAATATGAGGATCTGATGATGGGATGATATATCCATCGATTCCCTGAGCCTTCATCGCCTCACGAATGGCAGCTAATTTTTCGATATGCTTCATGTCGTTTATACAATTTTACGCAAGTTAGGATTTTTTAGGGGCGAATGCCTAACTTTAAGCCAAATAAAACAAACGAAACACAGCGAACGCTTTTCCCTAAAATTGGCAGCGTTCCAGGAATTACAATACGTCCAATGGAATATCCATGAGTTCCAAACACGAATAAAAATAACCGTGCCAACAAGCTCATCGAAGATAAACTGGGATATACCCTAGGACTATAAAAACATGATATATGAACCAATTTGTGCTAAGTGCCATTGCTTTTTCTGCCTACACGTTAACGACCGTTGCTACGCCAGTATATGCACAGGATCTTCGTAGTAAAATTCAGGATGCATTCACGCAATTTCAAAATCAGGAAAACCTCAGAAATGGTTTGAGCTCATTGACCGTTTTCGACGCAAAAACAGGCCAGACTGTATTCGCAGCAAATGAGAACGTCGGATTGGCGACCGCTTCCACCATGAAGGTCATCACTTCGGCTACGGCCTTGGACTTCCTGGGCAAGAATTTTCACTTCAAAACAACCCTGTATTATACAGGTGAAATCGACGAGAACGGAGTGTTAAACGGAAATATTATTGTGACAGGTACGGGGGATCCTACCCTCGGCAGCGCCCGCTACCCGGAGACTCAAGCAACAACGATACTGAACAAGTGGCTTACAGCAGTCCAGAATGCCGGTATTAAAAGTATAAATGGCGCAATCATCGCCGATGACCGGCTTTACAATGGCAACCAGCTTCCAGGGGGCTGGATCTGGACCGACATGGGCAATTACTATGGTGCTGGAATTTCTTCCCTCAATTGGTGTGAAAATGCCTTCGGCATAAATTTTCTGCCAAGCACTAAAGTCGGAGCTAAAGCTGAGATCGCCAATTACACAACGCCAGTTCCGTATCTGGAAATCATCAATGAAACAACCACGGGTAAATCGGGAAGCGGAGACAATGTGTACGCCTATGCCGCTCCCTATTCGACCAAGATATTTGTGCGCGGCACCTATGGACAGGACCTCAAGAAAACTATCGAGCTCTCTTCGCCAGACCCGGCCTATGATCTCGCTTATCAATTAAATGAAGTACTAAGTAACAACGGTATTACCGCCAGCGAACTACCAGCTACCGGGACCAAGATGGATTCAGTTGATATTTCAAAAAAACAGACCCTCGATATCCATTTATCTCCAACCTTAGACAAAATTGTCTACTGGTTTAACCAAAAGAGCATCAACCTTTACGGAGAGGCCTTGTTGAAAGCGATTGCTTATACAACAGCTGGTAAAACGGGCACCGAAGATGGCGCCTATTATATACAGAAATATTGGAATGCCAAATTAGGCATAAAATCCAGTGAACTCAATAGCATGGATGGCTCTGGTCTATCACCTCAAAATAGGGTGACCACATCTGCCATGAATAAGATTATGCAATATGCACAAAAACAAAGTTGGTACCCCGCCTTCTACGAAAGTCTTCCTACATATAACAATATGAAGATGAAAAGTGGAACAATTGGTGGCGTACTTGGTTATACAGGTGTACATACCAATAAAACAGGACAGTCATTTACCTATACTTTGCTGGTCAATAACTATTCTGGGTCTGCGTCCAATATGCGCCAGCAAATGTTTAAACTATTGGATGTGCTGAAGTAACATATTATTGTCTAATTATAATAAGATATTGGCAAATATTTCCAATTATCAAAAAGAATGATAGATTTGTAGCCTTAAATTAATAAAATCGTAATGAGTAACACTAATCGTAAACAGGCAGCGTTAAACTACCATGCAATGGGTAGACCTGGTAAAATAGCTGTTGTTCCGACCAAACCAACAAATTCGCAAAGAGACTTGTCATTAGCATATTCTCCGGGTGTAGCGGAGCCATGTTTGGCTATTGCTGAGAACAAAGAAGATGCTTATAAATATACCGCAAAAGGAAACCTTGTTGCTGTTATCAGTAATGGTACAGCAGTATTGGGCTTAGGCGATATCGGCGCCCAAGCTGGTAAACCAGTCATGGAAGGTAAAGGATTATTATTCAAAATTTTTGCCGACATTGATGTATTTGACATCGAAGTGGACACCAAAAATGTCGATGAGTTCGTCAACATCGTCAAAGCATTGGAACCTACTTTTGGCGGGATCAACCTGGAAGATATCAAAGCACCGGAATGTTTTGAAATCGAACGTCGTCTAAAAGAAGAAATGAACATCCCAGTGATGCACGATGACCAACATGGTACGGCAATCATTTCGGGTGCTGCATTGATCAATGCCTGTGAAATTATCGGAAAAGATATTTCTAAAGTGAAAATCGTCGTGAATGGCGCTGGCGCAGCTGCAATGTCATGTACTGCAATGTATATTTCAGTAGGTGCCCGCAAAGAAAATATTGTGATGCTGGACAGCAAAGGTGTTATCCGTACGGATAGAGAAAATCTGGATAGCATGAAAGCACAATATGCAACAGATCGCGATATCCGCACCCTGGCAGATGCTGTAAAAGATTCGGATGTATTTATTGGTCTATCGGCAGCGGATGTTATGTCGGCAGAGATGTTGTTATCGATGGCTCCAAACCCAATTGTATTGGCAATGGCAAATCCAAATCCGGAGATTGCTTACGATTTGGCAATGGCTACACGTAACGATATTATCATGGGTACAGGTCGATCAGACTATCCTAACCAGGTAAACAATGTATTGGGTTTCCCATACATCTTCCGGGGTGCTTTGGATGTACGTGCAACAGCAATCAACGAAGAAATGAAAATTGCGGCAGTGCATGCAATTGCAGATTTGGCGAAACAACCTGTTCCCGAAGAAGTAAATCAAGCCTATAACACCAGCAATTTAAAATTCTCGGAAGAATATATTATTCCAAAACCTACCGATCCGCGATTGATCACTGAAGTTTCCATGGCTGTTGCAAAAGCTGCCATCGCATCAGGTGTAGCACAGACCGTAATCGAAGACTGGGATCAATATAGCGACGCATTACGTAAACGTCTGGGTAAAGATGATGCGATTATGCGCAATTTAACCATGGCTGCTAAAAGAGATCCTAAACGTGTTGTTTTTGCAGAAGCAGACAATTACAAAACGTTGCGTGCGGCACAGATTGTTAAAGAAGAAGGCATTGCTATTCCAATTCTTTTGGGTAGAAAAGATAAAATCGAACGTCTAATCAAAGAATATGCTTTTGAACTGGATGGCCTTGAAATTATCGACCCGGTTGCTGAAGTAGATGGCGAAACGGAGCGCTCGAAGAAATTTATTGAGCATCTTTATAGCAAAAGACAACGTCGTGGTATTTCGAAATACGACGCCCGTAAGTTGATGTACGACCGTAACTATTTTGGTGCCTCTTTAGTGGAATTTGGCGAAGCTGATACCCTAATTTCCGGTATGACCAAAAATTATGCAAATACAATCCGTCCGGCATTGCATGTAATCGGTGCTAAGCCAGGCAGCCGTGTGGCAGGTATGTACATGATGTTAACCAAAAAAGGACCAATCTTCATGGGCGATACAACCGTAAATGAAGACCCTACAGCACAAGAATTGGCAGACATTACCCTGTTACTGGATAAAGCTGTGAAACGTATGAACATTCAGCCACGTATTGCATTACTATCTTACTCTAATTTTGGTTCAAGTGAAGGAAAAACGCCAACAAAAGTAAGAGCAGCAGCGCAGATTCTACACGATCAACATCCAGAGATTATTGCTGATGGTGATTTACAAGCAAACTTCGCCTTAAACAGCGAAATGTTGACCGCAAACTTCCCGTTCAGCTGCTTGAATGGAAAATCGGCGAATACACTTGTATTCCCTAATTTGGAGTCTGGAAATATCGCTTATAAATTATTGCAAGAAGTTGGTGAAGCTGAGGCAGTAGGTCCAATCCTTCTGGGTATGAACAAACCTATTCACGTATTGCAACTGGATAGCTCTGTGCGCGAAATCGTCAATATGGTTACCATTGCCGTAGTAGATGTACAAGCACATCTTAAAAATTTATAGAATAGCTTAAAATCTTCCTATATTCGTATACTATGTACGAATATTTCATTGGAAAATTAGCATATAAAGCCCCCACTCATGTTGTTATCGATGTGAGTGGGATTGGTTATTATGTCCACATCTCGCTCTATACCTTCTCCCAAATCAAGGATCAGGAAAACTGTAAATTATTTATTTCACTTCAAGTTCGGGAAGACTCACACACGCTTTATGGCTTTGCAACAGAAGGCGAGAAAAAATTATTCGAAAATTTGATCTCTGTTTCTGGTATTGGCCCCAATACAGGCCGTATGATCCTATCGTCAAACACACCCGATGAGATCCAGTCTGCCATCGTCAATGGCCAGGTTGTCCTCATTCAAAAGATTAAAGGAATTGGCCCTAAGACAGCACAACGTCTTATACTGGAACTTCAGGATAAATTAAAAAAACAGGGCTTCGAAGCTTTGGCATCACCTATCCAATCCCAATCAGTTCCGGACGAAGCATTGTCAGCACTAGTGATGCTCGGATTCAACAAAGTCGCGGCAGAGAAGGTGTTAAATACCATTTTAAAGACCGAAAGCAATCTTTCCGTAGAGGATATGATCAAATTAGCATTGAAACGACTTTAATGCATAAACATTTGCTGAACATATCCGATATTAATCATTAGATGACGGATACGTGCTATTCATGCTGTAACGTAAAAGATATAAAGGAACCTTCGGGTTCCTTTGTCATTTCCCGAACCTCAGTTTTGCAATACTTCGCGCCCTATTAACAGTGCTTCAAATTTGAAACATCAAAAAGATATTGCTATAAATAATAAGGAGCTGATAGGGACTTTATAGGGACCTCATTCGGACCTTATTCGGATAAAGCCCTATCAGCTCCGTTGAATGTACCTATAAACTAAGCATTAAAAACGGATCAAAAATGACATCATTCAGAAGAAGTTATAAGGTCGTTATCTTCCCTTCACGTGATCGAAATAATCTGTACAACGAAAGAAGGTTTAGTGATAAAGCATCAGCTCACAGGAGATACGAACATTTAAAAAGGCATAAATTTTTTTACCTAAATTTGGATACTATTCCCCGAAGTAAAATATCCCCTTTAACAGACTAAACAAACGATTGATCTAACCCAAACACGTTATTATCCAAACTACTTCTAAGTGCCCAAAAATACGTTCAACAGTGTTTTCATACCCTATTTGTTACATTTCCTCTTTGCTAAAACGTATTTATTCACCTATTTTTAGAACTTCTTATTTCAGTTATAATCTCACGCATGAAGAAACTATTTTCACTTGCGCTGGCTCTAAGTATAGGAGCAGCAGTATTTGCGCAAGAAAAGAAAGATGCTACCTTGAACATTGTGCCCTTACCGCAACAGGTTCAAATTAAAAATGGTACATTTAAAATCAACGCTAACACCAAAATCGCCTTTGATAGCGAAGAGGACAAAAAAGTTGCAACGCTGTTTCAGGATTTCCTAAAAAGCAACTACAGTCTCAATTTATCCCTAGTGAAATCAGCGAGCAGCAATACGATCTATTTCTCCTCCAAAAACGCAAAATCCACTAATGCTGAAGCGTATGAACTTAACATAAGTTCAGACCGCGCAACTATTAGCGGAAAAGCTGCCGGTCTATTTTATGGTATGCAATCGTTGATCCAGTTGCTACCTGTGGATAAAAAGGCCAGCATAGAAATTCAACAAGCTTCAATCCAGGATGAACCTCGCTTTGCTTACCGTGGATTACATCTCGATGTTGGCCGTCATTTCTTTCCAGTAGAGTTTGTAAAAAAATACATTGATATTCTGGCGTCTTACAAATTGAATACGTTTCATTGGCATTTGACAGACGACCAAGGCTGGCGTATCGAAATCAAATCACATCCAAAATTGACTCAGATTGGCGGTTACCGCAAGCAAACACTACTGGGTAACTACAAGACAGATGGTGATTATGATAACACACCTTATGGCGGTTTCTATACCCAAGACCAAATCAAAGAAGTGGTTGCTTATGCTAAAGCTAAATATGTAACGGTTATACCCGAAATCGAAATGCCTGGGCATGCGTTAGCAGCACTTTCGGCTTATCCAGAATTGGGCTGTGGTGATAAGCCAGGACCTTACACGGCTGCGCAGACTTGGGGGGTCTTTGACGATGTTTTCTGTGCTGGAAAAGAAGAAACATTCAAGTTGTTGGAAGATGTCATTGATGAAGTCATTCCCCTATTCCCGAGTGAATATATCCACATCGGCGGTGATGAATGTCCAAAAACAAAATGGAAAACATGTCCATTTTGTCAAAAAAGAATCAAAGATAACAACCTCAAAGATGAACACGAGTTACAGAGCTATTTTATCCAACGTATGGAAAAATATATCAATAGCAAAGGTAAACGTATCATTGGATGGGATGAGATCTTGGAGGGTGGTTTAGCGCCTAATGCGACTGTCATGAGCTGGAGAGGCGATCAAGGTGCGATTGATGCAGCCAATCAAGGTCACGATGTGATCATAACGGCAAACAGCTATGGTCTATATTTTGATCACAAACAAGGTCCTGATCAAAACAGAGAACCTTTAAGTATCGGCGGACTTTCCACATTGAGCAAAGTATATTCGTCAGACCCAATGCCTAGCAAAATTGCTGAAAACAACAAGAAACACGTTCTAGGTGTACAAGCAAATATTTGGACAGAGTATATTGGATCATCCAATAAAGTCGAATTTACAGTGTTACCGCGCGTTTTAGCGCTTTCTGAAATTGCCTGGACACAGCCAGAGAAAAAGAATTGGAAAAATTTCTCAGAACAGCGTGCAGCAAATCAGCTGGCTAAACTTGACCAAACCAATACATTCTATCGTGTACCGGAAGTATATGGCATAACAGATACCACCGTATATGCTTCGGAATATACGATCAGAGGCTTGAAACCATCTGTTGAAGGGGCCAAAATTTATTACACATTGGACAACTACGATCCTTCAGAATTGGATTTAGAATATACAGGTCCAGTGAAAATTACGGTTCCTAATAGTAAGGAACGTGTTTTCAAAGCCGTTGTTGTAACGCCTTCCGGCAAAAGAAGCAACTACATTCGGGTGAATATTATCAACACCAAGAAATAATAACATTTGCCTGATAAGAAAGCGCTAATATTCTGTTAACTTTGAACAGCGTATTAGCGCTTTTTCATTTCATGCAGGTTGGAACTCAATATGCCGTGAAGCTTTCCGGACAGGCAAAACATGCTTGGCAATTGTAATCCTGATAGCAAATGCATGATTATTTTTTTTACATAGATTTTTATGGCAGAGGATTTACAAATAGCTAAAGGTAGCAAAGAAGAACAATATCAAAATTTACTTCCTCAAATTGAGGGACTTTTGCAAGGCGAGCCGAATCAAATTGCCAATTTGGCTAACATCGCTGCTGCACTGAAAGAACAATTCAATTTTTTCTGGGTTGGTTTCTATCTTGTTGATGGAGACGAGCTCGTGTTAGGCCCTTTTCAGGGACCCGTTGCATGCACGCGTATCAAGAAAGGTCGTGGTGTATGCGGGGGTGCTTGGGCACAGGAAAAAACATTGATTGTTCCTGATGTGGAGCAATTTCCGGGACACATTGCCTGTAGTTCGCTCTCGCGGTCCGAAATCGTGCTACCCGTTTTTAAACAGGGACAGATTATCGGTGTGCTGGACGTTGACAGTAGTGAATTAAATAGTTTTGATGAAGTCGATGAGAAATACCTTACGCAGGTATTACAGCTTTTAGACGGCGAATAAGTAAGCTCCACAAAAAAGAGTGAAATAGCGTTAGTATCGGCCTAGATTTGAAAAACGAACCGTATACTTACGCTATTTTTTTACATTTCAAGCTATCGACACCTGTTAATAAAAAAAACATCCGATCGATACCTAAAAACCAAATCCTACCTGTAAAGTAAAACGGTGCAGATCATATTTTTTATCCATTTGTGTTGTTCCATACCCTATGCTAGTGTCTGGCAAACTTGCTGAGGGTCGCGTATAAGTATCCTTTCGGCTATAGTGCTGATACCGATATCCTGTTGCCAAAGACCAATATTTCGCTGAATTCTTAAATTTAAAGCGCCAACCCAGCTGTGGATTTACCAACGAGCCACCCTGATATTCATATTTTAAATTGCTCTCGACTAGATTTTTATTCAAGAAAGCAAAACTATAGCCTAAATCCAATCCTGCAAAAAAACTACGTTTTCTGTCAGGGAATTCCACATAATTTACTTTGGCTGAGAGTGGTAAAAACCATTTTGATCCTTCATTGTTTACAGGATACCTATCCACCCCTGTATTTAAACCCAGAGCGATATTTTCATGGAGCTGCACCCCATGCAATGTATGTAAGCCAAATCCAGATTCCAGAAAAGCAGGGCCATAAGTAATAACCGAAAATTCATTATGATTTGTATATTTTTTTGTTTGGGCATCAACAGTTAAATACCCGAGAAGAGCCAAAATGGCAATCGAAAGTCTTTTCATATCAGAATAATGAAGCTCTTGAAATAGTGTCTTAATTGGGTCTAATAACAGGAATAATGCTCAATTCCTTCAATTTGGCCTTATTGCTATAATCATATTGATGTACACCTTTTTCTCCAACAATAATTAGCGATTTTGGTCCAGCGATAACATCCATACTCATCAGGTTTTTGTGAGTTTCTAAAAGCTTATTACCTATTTGACTAACATCACTGGCATCGAATGACTTCAACCCAAATTTTCCATCACAGATATACAGCGTGTGGTCCGATAGCGCCAGTCCGTAAGGATTCTCCAAAGTGAAGCTATGTTTCAGCATCGGTTTCGTCAGATCTTGGATATCGATAACTTCCAACAAATTTTGCTGCCCCCCACATACCACGCCTGCACGTAAGGTTACAAAGGCATATTTCTCATTGACAACGACAGGATCACAGGCACGAATATGTGTATAACGCGACAGCTCTACGGGAGCTGATGCCGTCGTGATATCATAAATCACCATACCTGTATTGGAGCCGATAAACAGGTTGTTTTTAAAGGGAAAAATTGTTTCGATGCCAGGACCTATTTTGATATCCTTTACATAGGCAGGTTTACTCGCATTCTGCACGTCAAAAAGGTGCAACGTCGTTTGGTCCACGGCATATAGATGTTTATTGGCAATGGTAAATCGCGCCATGGATCCGCCCTGTCCCGAGCCCGAATTGGTCTCGTTATAGAGAGGTTCTTTTCGGTCATAAGGTGAATATTTATCTTTTTGGCTATAGCTTACCAGGCTATCTCGGTATCCTGTAATGATGCGATCGGCAGTATTATTCAAGTAATCCATTTGAAGCAACATCTTAAACACATCCTTATTTCGTGTCAATAATTTTGGAGATGCAGGATTTTCGAGATCGAAGGTCAACAGATCTGTAAAACTATCCGCATACAGCTTTCCATCTAGAACCGCAAGATCCACATTGCCGGGAATACTTAAGAATGCCATCGCCACGGGTTTTGACGGATCAACATTATTAAAGATATGAACTCCTTTCCGTGGCTCATTTATAAACAAGTAATCTTGATAAATATAAATCTTTCCGGTTTGAACAATTGTCGTAGGGCTGCTTACGGGATTAGCTTTAGCTCGTATACTTTCCATTGTTTCGAATATGGGCACGCTAGCTAGATACATTCCTTTACTTTCGATTTTATCACAGCTCGAAAGCGCTATACAGCCTAATAGGATAAGCCAAATTCTTTTCATAAAATATAACTATAAGGTCAATTAAATTTATAATTACCATAGTTAACGATATAATTATGAATTCGCTACAAATGACTTTACTTTTTATGCCCCTAAGTTAGTCCGCACTTCCTACCCGATATTTTATACATGAAATTCCCAGACTTTCACCAGTTTGTCATCGCTGACGCTAAAGAAATATTGACCATTTTCGGACCATGCTCCCGCATTTACAGATAAATGATGGCCATCTTGCATCTTCTCGCGGCTCATATTTTTCAATAGTGCAAAATCGGCTGTGGACCAAAATTTCAACGATTTGTCGCGACTGACAGTAACAAAAATTGGTGCTTCAGGATGGGGATATATTCCATATACGGTAAACAGATGCGGTACAAACGAAAAATTAGTTGTCAATTGATTGGGGTCTGAAATCACCAATTGCGCATCCCGTCCACCGCTTAGCAATTTATTATGGATAAATGCCAGCGACGTAGCGGGCATACTATGCAATTTTGAATCCGCAATAATATGAAAATCAGCACTGTCCAAGGTATAAACTTTGCCATCTTTATCCCCTAATGCTATTCTTCCAAGTCCTTCATCAATTGCAATTGCGCGAATTGTTGTTGGGGATATTCGCTTCTCATAAATACATTTATAAGTTGTCAGATCAATAACGTACAATGTTCCCTCTTCACCTACTGCCAGAAGCTCATTTTTCCAGGACATATAAGCCAATGCAAAAATAGCTTTGCTGCTTAGCTGTATACTTGCTACAAGCTTTTGCTCTTCGACATCTACAAAAAGCAGTTTACCCTCACGCAAGGCTATGGCCAGAATCGGCGTCCCCGGGATCAACCGTAAAGCATAAACCGATGAACTTACCGCACAGAGAATACGCTTAAATGCATTTTGCTCAATATCCCATTCGACAACGCCCTTATCGTTACCTGCCGTAAAAAAAGTATGTGCATAGTAGCCCTTCTCTACACAAAAAATAGGGTTTTGATGCCCTGGTAACGTCGATTTTAATGTAATATCCATAGTAATTCGCTAAAACGCCTTCTCTATTCGGAGCACCTGTTTTAAGCCTATTTTTTATGTTATAGGACCGAATTCTCCGCTGACTGAGCTGTGATCCAGTAAAGATCAATACAGCAATACGCATTGTTAGTCGGTAGAAACAAGAAGTGCAGTATATCCACAAATATACTGCACTTCTTAGATTATTTTGTCATCTTAGCTTAAAGCCTTCTTTCCGCTTCAGATTTTGTTCAACGCTGATGCCGTCGTCCAAATACCTATTGATGTCTGCTCTCGAGGTTTTTCGCAATTGTTTCCAAAGAAAATCCTTTCTCACGCAACAATACGATCAAATGAAACAATAAGTCTGAAGTTTCATTAATAAAATCAGTATCCGTTTCGGTCAATGCTGCAATGACTGTTTCTACGGCTTCCTCGCCAACCTTTTGCGCAATCTTATTGATACCGCGAGAACGCAGACGATTGACATAAGATTCGTCAGAAGGATGTTCATAGCGATGGTTGACAATACGCTCTAGCTCCAACAGAAAGTTTTGGTTGAAGTCTGTATTAAAACAACTTCTGCTTCCTGTATGACAGGTAGGTCCCATTGGTTCTGCTTTGATCAAAACAGTATCCTTATCGCAATCAACATGGATGCTTTTTACATTCAAAAAGTTTCCACTTTCCTCTCCTTTTGTCCAGAGGCGATTTTTGCTTCGGGAGAAAAACGTAACGCGTTTCTCTGCTTGTGTCTTCTCCCAAGCTTCCTCGTTCATATAGCCTAACATCAACACTTCCAATGTTTGGAAGTCCTGCACAATCACTGGAACAAGGCCGTCACTTTTTGCAAAATCTAACATGATTTTAGTATTTCAATTTTAATTATTTTCGAAGAGCCATGAGCCCAGTTTAATTTCTCAGGATTTCTTTCAGCAAGTTTATAACTTCCACCCCTTTGATTATCGATCTTTACTCCGCTATCCTATCTTACGACAATACCATTTTGGCGTAAGGTAGCTTTAAGATCGGGGATCAATATTTCACCATAATGGAAGACCGATGCCGCCAGGGCAGCATCCACGTTAGCTTGTTGAAAAACATCGACAAAATGCTGTTGATTACCGGCACCGCCAGAAGCAATCAGTGGAATATGAATCTGGTCGTTTATTGTTTTTAAAAAACCATTGTCAAAGCCATTTTTTGTTCCATCATGATCCATTGACGTCAACAGGATCTCTCCTGCTCCACGTTCTTGCGCTTCAAGGATCCAATCCGCTGTGTCCAATTCCGTCTTAATGCGTCCGCCGCTCAGATGCACAAAATTCTGACCTTCGATCGACCGGGTATCCACAGCAACCACAACAAATTGTGCACCAAAAGCTGCAGCCATCTGGTTGATAAGAGCAGGATTGCGTACCGCAGCGGAATTGATGGATATTTTGTCCGCACCTGCATTCAACAAGATATCAGCATCTCTGATTTCATTGATACCACCGCCGATTGTAAAGGGAATATTCACTTGACGTGCGACTGCTTTGACCAGATCAATTGTCGTTTTACGCCCCTCATGCGTTGCTGTAATATCTAGGAAAACGAGTTCATCAGCCCCTTGTTGAGAATATTCATAGGCCAATTCAACAGGATCACCTGCATCGCGCAGATCCACAAAATTGACTCCTTTTACCGTCCGCCCATCTTTGACATCCAAACAGGGAATTATACGTTTTGCCAGCATTTTAAAATCTGATTAACGATTTTAAATTCCAATCTTTGATTTCATCGATCGAGATTCTATTTTCATAGATTGCTTTACCAACGACAACAGATTCTACACTGCCCAATTCCTGAAGTTTCTGAATATCGTCCATTGAACTGATCCCGCCAGAAGCTATTAACTTGATAATCGGAGAATGGCTCAACAACTTTTGGTAGAGTTCAACGCCTGCACCGCCCAATTTTCCATCTTTACTAATATCGGTACATAAGAACCTAAAGAATCCTAAAACCAAGCATTTATCAATATATTCGATCAATTTGATTGGCGAACTTTCCAACCAACCCGAGTATTTGATTACCTCATCCAAAACGTCGATTGCAATAACGATGTGGTCGGCATATTTTACTTTACCTTCGTTCAACGTAGCCAGCTCCTCCAAGAATGAAGGATTGGTGATTGCCTGTGTTCCGACAATAACGCGATAAATCCCTGCATCAACCAATTCCTTAACCTTTTCGATACTTCTTACACCACCGCCATACTGAATTTTCATATCTGTCTTTTGGATGATATCAAATAAATAGGCCTGATTGCTGAAGTCTCCTTTTGCACCATTTAAATCAATGATATGGACGAGTTCCGTACCATTTGCACGGTAGGTTTCGATTTGCTCTTCTAAACTAATCGCATACGTTGTAACGTCATTGTAGTTACCCTCTCTCAAGCGGACAACTTTTTTGTCCAAGACATCTATTGCTGGAATGATATACATAGTCGAATATTTTTAATCAATTTGAATAGTTGAAAAATTGAGCAGCAGCTGCTCTCCTGCTTTTCCAGATTTCTCTGGATGAAATTGTACGCCAAAGAAATTGTCTTTGGAAATTGCAGCCGAAAAAGGCTGTCCATAGACACATTTCGCCGCGGTATATGTCGCATCGAATTCGATAAAGTACGAGTGGACAAAATAAAAATAAGTCTGGTCTTCAATATGTGCAAATAAAGGACTGTTTGCTGGCACGGAAACACTATTCCAGCCCATATGTGGTACTTTACCCGACTTTTCGGCATCAAAATGTAAGGTCTTCAAAGGAAATAGCTTTAACATTTCGGCATTTCCTTCTTCTGAAAAAGCCGTCAGTAATTGCATACCAACACAAATACCCAATACAGGCTTTTTTAGCTTTTTGATATAGGGCACCAATCCCGATTCCTGTAGTTTGTCCATCGCGGCTCCAGCGTGGCCCACTCCAGGAATGATGATACGATCGTATTGATCGATCTCATCGGCAGTATTGACCATACCATAGGTAAGCCCAACACGATCCAGTGCCGCTGTCAAGGAGAAAATATTCCCCGCACCGTAATTAATAATTCCTATCATCTTACAATACTCCTTTTGTACTTGGCAATTGCATATGGTCGGCATCGCGTCTTACCGCTTTCTTGATAGATTTAGCAAAAGCTTTGAAAATCGCTTCAATCTTATGGTGCTCATTGTCACCTTCAGCTTTAATGTTTAAATTCGATCGTGAAGCATCTGAAAACGACTTAAAGAAGTGGAAAAACATTTCCGTAGGCATATCGCCGATCTTCTCCCGCTTAAATGCCGCATCCCACACTATCCAGTTGCGACCACCAAAATCCAATGCAACCTGAGCCAAACAATCATCCATCGGCAACGTATAGGAGTAGCGCTCAATTCCACGTTTATCCCCTAAAACCTTCAAAAAGATCTCGCCCAGCGCAATACCCGTATCTTCGATGGTATGATGTTCGTCGATATGAAGATCCCCTTTCGCCTTAATGGTCAAATCAAGTGCTCCATGTCTAGCCAATTGATCCAGCATATGGTCGAAAAACGGTAACCCCGTTTCGATGTCTGACTTACCCGAACCATCCAGATTCAACTGAATAAAAATATCCGTTTCATTGGTTTTACGATGATGTTCGGCAGTGCGCGTACCCAATTTAAGGAATTCATACACCGTCTTCCAATCCGTTGTCTCTAAAGCTATAACAGTTGAATCTATCGCAAGGTTTTCCAAAGCACCTAATTGATCGTTTGCACGCAGCCAAATTGCCTTTGCACCGAGGTTTTGTGCCAATTTAACATCGTTCACACGATCGCCAATGACGAAGGATTGGCTCAAATCGTATTTCGACGCATCAAAATAGGCTCCAAGCATACCAACTCCCGGTTTTCGGGTTTCCGCATTCTCGTGTGGAAAGGTTTTATCAATATGTTCCTCGGCAAACACTACGCCTTCTCCTGCAAACGTATCAATCACAAAATGATGGACTGGCCAGAAATTCTCTTCCGGATGGGAAGACGTTCCTAAACCATCTTGGTTGGAAACCAAGATCAATTCGAAATCCAGCTCCTTTGCGATACGTGGTAGATACTGCAAAGCACCAGGATAGAATTTTAATTTGGCAAAAGAATCGATTTGTTCGTCTTCAGGTTCCAAAATCAATGTTCCATCGCGGTCTATAAACAGTACACGTTTTAAGTTATCAGGCATAGTATTATTTATTGATTTGATTAAGTTTTTCTAACAATGTTTTATTTTCAGCCGGTGTACCGACCGTGATCCGTAGACAGCCTTCACACAGTTCGACTTTGGATCTATCTCTAACGATAATTCCATATTGAACGAGATAATCGTAAACTTCACGTGGCTGCTCCATCTTCACCAAAATAAAGTTGGCATCAGAAGGTGTAATATGCTGCACATAATCCAGTTCAAGCAATCCACGCACTAGTTGCTCACGTTCTGCTACTGTCTCCTTGATCCAGTCATTGACTTGATCAACCTGATCTAAGGCTTCCAATACAATATCTTGTGTCGCTTGATTAATGTTGTATGGTGGTTTTATTTTATTGTAAACAGCGATAATCTCCTTACTGGCAAAAGCCATACCCAAGCGTAAGGCCGCAAGCCCCCAGGCTTTGGATAAGGTCTGCAATACCACTAGATTGGGGTATTCAGCCAGTTCTTGCGTAAATGACTTGACAGCAGAAAAATTAATATAGGCCTCATCCACTACCACAAGCCCCTGGAAATTATTCAGGATTGCTTCAATATCCTGACGACGGATTGAGTTTCCGGTTGGATTATTCGGAGAACAGATAAAAATCAGTTTAGTATGTGCGTCTATTGCATTGGCAATACCATCCAAATCCAGCTGGTAATCAGCAGTAAGGTTTACCTTTTTGAAAGCAACATCATTGATGTTCGCCGAGACTTCATACATCCCGTAGGTTGGCGGAACTAATATGACATTGTCAACACCAGGGGTACAAAATGCACGGTATAAAATATCAATAGCTTCATCACTTCCATTTCCCAAAAAGATATTCTCTGATGGTACACCTTTTATTTTAGAAAGTTTTGCTTTAACTTGATGTTGGAGAGGGTCTGGATATCGGTTGTAATCATGGTTTAAGGGGGATCCAAAAGGATTTTCATTGGCATCAATTAATATGGATGCCTCCCCTTTAAATTCATCTCTTGCGGATGAATAAGGTACGAGCTTCTTAATATTTTCCCGTAGTAGGTTGTTTAAGTTGAATGGATTATCCATTATAAAAAAATTAGAGCCGTAAACTTAGATAAATTGTTCATCATATGCAATATAATAAGCAATTATTCATAGGTGTTAACCCGTTTATCGTTGGGATATCAGAGAAAATTCAAAAAAATTAAACGGAAAACCACCGACCTTCCACAGAGAGTTCCGTATTTGGGAATACAGTTCTCGCTTCTTCCAATAGGGGATTTAAATCTCTGTACCGCGCTGAATAATGACCCAATAGCAACTTCTTTGCATGAGTTTCCTGGGCGATCTCTCCAGCCTCCAACGCAGTGGTGTGAAATGTCTCTTTTGCGCGGTCGACCATATCGTGCAAGAATGTGGACTCATGATACATCAGATTAGCCTTTTGCACATAAGGCAGGTATTCTGCCGTCCGTACGGTATCCGAACAATACACATAACTGCGCGATAAGGGAGCGGGAAGGCTCAGGTCATCTGCAGTATATACTTTACCACTTTCATCGACGTATTCAAATCCTTTTTTGATCATCGGAAAATAAGCGGTGGGTATATTCAGTTCCTGTACGACATCGCCAAGCAATGTTCGTGCACGGGGACCCTCATCAAAACGAAAGCCTGTACAGGCAATACGATGCTTTAATGGAAAAGTGCTTACTTTTAATGTTCTGTTTTCAAAAATGACCCCTGGCTGTTCGGGTGAAATCGGATGAAAAACAAGATTATAGCGTAAAATAGTCTCGGAATGCAAAAATTGCACGTCTAAAATTTCCTTTAACGCAGGTGGCCCATACAAATGGAGATCACTTTTTCGGCCGACAAGGTGCATCGATGAAAGCAGCCCCACCAAACCCAAATAATGATCCCCATGCAGATGGCTAATAAATATATGTCCTAAACGATTGCTTTTGATGCCGTATCGGCTAAGTTGCATTTGTGTACCTTCTCCACAGTCGATCAAAAACAATTGCTCATTAAAGTTCAACACTTGGCTAGTCGGATGACGATCAAACATCGGTGTGGCCGAGCTATTTCCTAATATCAGAACTTCAAACTTCATATTAATCCTCGATTGCCCCGCGATACTCAGATTCCAATTCGTGTGCAAAGATTAAATCTTCCGCCACCTTTAAAGATGGTGCTATTTTAAGCGATTTATCCAAATGCGACACACGAACCATATCCATTAACGTTGGACAAAGATTAACCAAAATAAATATGCCCCCAACAGACTGACATAAACGATGGGCAAGCACACCTAAACGGATACCGACCTCGTCCGTTTGCTTAACGTGGATCATATCCAAAACGATATTCCGTTGTCCAATCGTATTCCGCAACAAAAACTCCCCTTTGAGTTTAGCGGCATTATCCGCGTCAATCACATCGACATGAGGTTCTATGACAATATAGCGATCGTGCTTATCAATGGTATACTTCATTAGTCTATCTCCTTTGTTTGAGGATACAATGTACTAATAATTTAGCGTTTTCAAGGCCTTTGCCACATTTCTTTCCACACGTTCCAGTACGTTTTCCTGATCTGGATACACAAACTTCTCTCCGACGATATGCTCGTAAAGCTCAATATAACGTTCAGAAATGGAAGCGACAATCTCATCCGTCATCTCCGGAACAACCTGACCGTCTTTCCCTTGGAAGCCGTTTTCAATTAACCATTTGCGAACAAACTCCTTCGACAATTGCTTTTGTGCCTCCCCTTTTTCCTGACGTTCCGCATAACCTTCCGCATAAAAATAACGGGAAGAATCTGGTGTATGAATTTCGTCGATCAGCACAATTTTCCCATCTTTTTTTCCAAACTCATATTTTGTATCCACCAAAATAAGCCCTCTTTGCGCGGCAATTTCGGTACCCCTTTGAAACAACGCTTTGGTATATTGCTCCAATTGAACATAGTCTTCTTCGCTTACGATGCCTTTTTTCAAGATATCGACACGTGAAATATCCTCATCATGTCCAACAGCAGCCTTTGTTGTCGGTGTAATAATTGGCTCAGGTAATTTGTCATTTTCTTTCAGTCCTTCTGGCAATGCCTCACCACATATTTCCCGTTTACCCGCAGCATATTCGCGCCAAGCGTGTCCTGACAAGTAGCCCCGAATAACCATTTCCACTTTAAACGGCTCGCATAGCTGACCGATAGTTACACTGGGGTCCGGAACAGACACGACCCAATTTGGAATAATATCAGCCGTAGCCTTTAAAAATTTGGCTGCAATTTGATTCAACACCTGTCCTTTATAAGGAATAGGACGTGGAAGTACCACATCAAATGCCGAAATACGATCTGAGGCAACCATCGCCAAATACGTATCGGCAATCGTATACACGTCACGTACTTTTCCCCGGTAAAAAGCAGTCTGGTTTTCGAAATTGAAATTTGTTTCTTTTATAGCATTCATGTTCAACGTAAAATTCAAATGTAAGTAATTGTTCATTTATGACTGCTTTCAACGGCATTCATAAATGCAGCGCATTTATTTAAGAGCTCACTGTACTCGATTTGCCTTTTAATAAGGCTATTTGAACTATATCAGTCGGCACCTTTTGTACCCATGCCAAACTGGGATATCCCAAATCATACGTTTGCAGCATAGACCGATTAAATATCGCCATACGCTTCGAGGATGCGGCGAACCAATTTATGGCGAACCACATCTCCACCGCTGAGGTGGATAATGTCTATTCCTTCGATATTCTCCAATAGGCGAATTGAAGTAGACAATCCAGATTGATTTTTTTTCGGTAAATCTACCTGTGTCATATCACCGGTAACGATAAATTTTGCCGTTGGCCCCATACGTGTCAAAAACATCTTCAGCTGCATATCCGTTGCATTCTGAGCTTCGTCCAGAATCACAAAGCAGTTGTCCAATGTTCGTCCACGCATAAACGCTAGAGGTGCAACTTCAATGGTCCGATTTTCCAGGTAACCTTTTAGCTTTTCTGCTGGAATCATATCGTCCAATGCATCGTAGAGCGGTCTCAAATAGGGGTCTACCTTCTCCTTTAAGTCGCCCGGTAAAAACCCGAGATTTTCGCCGGCCTCGACGGCTGGTCTCGTTAGAATGATCCTTTTGATTTCTTTATTTCGAAGTGCCCGAACAGCTAATGCAACCGCCGTATAGGTCTTTCCTGTACCCGCCGGTCCGATAGCAAATAAGATGTCATTTTTCGAAATACTATCCACCATCTTCCGTTGGTTGGCCGTACGTGCACGTACAATAAGGCCATTAGGTCCATACACGATCGGTTCGGATCCAAAGGCTGCATGTTTGGCCGCAAGTTCTTTTTCCTGCTGAACAGCAGAACCTGCACTTGCTCCAAGGAGATTTTCAAAATCCAATAAAGTAATGTTGTTAAATTTCTCCAGATGAGCCATGACTTCCTTAAACGATTGCTCAAACAGGTCTAATTCCTTCGCGTCTCCCAACACCTTCATTTCACTTCCGCGAGCTACAATCCGCAGTTTTGGGAATTGCTTCTTCAAATAATCGAAGTGCTCATTGTCTGCTCCCCATAATATGGGCAAATTCAGACCATCTAATGCAATTAGTAATTCGTTCAAATTTTATCCTATTTAGAATTAATTAGATTGTAGCCATTACACAATATCGTTCCTGTATAATACTATTCAAAATTAACGTATTCTAACGAAACAACCAAGAAGATACGGCGTACAAACGACGATGATTTATAAGCTTATGGAGACAGCCGACAAAGGGGCACAAAGATTTCGTTATGCATAAAATCTTCGCTATGTTTGTGTATATCAATCGAAAAAAGACAGATTCAAAATAAGTTATCCAATTAACTTTATAAATCATCTGATAAATAGTAATTTTGTCCACTATTTAGATAAATTTAAGGGTATATTTAAGGGAATTCGACAGCAATTCGATCTAGGATTTAGATTATAATGGCAGTAATTACATTAACAACAGACTTAGGACACAAAGATTTTTATCAAGCCGCGTTAAAGGGTAGTCTTTTATCGCAATTGTCCGGTGCCAATATTGTTGATATTACCCACGAAATTCCAGCATTCAATATCCCTCGAGCGGCCTTTGTGTTAGGCAACGCTTATCATTATTTCCCTAAAGGAACCGTACATATTATCGGCATTAACACCCTGTTTCATGAAGAGTCGAAATATATCGGCATGAAATACAACGATCATTATTTCGTCGGAGCCGACAACGGTATTTTCAGCTTATTGTTGAATGGCAACGAACCCCAGGAACTCTATGAGCTCAACTTAATGCAAGACCTTCGGTATCTACACTTTCCGCTCGCAGATATTCTTTCTAAATCCGCCTGTCATATTGCTAAGGGGGGCAAACTGAAAGAAATCGGTACTTCAATGCAACAGCTCATCGAAAAAGTAACTTTGCAGCCCATCTTTGATAAAGACATGATCCGAGGCAACGTCATTTATGTTGATGCATTCGGCAACGCCATTACCAATATCTCGAAAGATCTATTCAATAAAGTTCAGAAAGGACGTCATTTTGTCCTTTATTTTAAACGTAATGAAACCATTACCAATCTTTCCTGGCATTACAATGAAGTGGGAGAAGGAGAGAAACTTTGTTTATTCGGTATTTCCAACTACCTTGAAATCGCCATCAATAAAGGTAATGCCAGCCAGCTACTCGGACTTCATGATGACGATTCCAATGTTATTCGTATAGAATTTAAAGATTAATTTCATAAATTCATTTGTCGTGCTTTCGCTCCATTTTTTTATCCTTGGTCAAACTGACCACAAGGCTAAAATTGTAGTTGTAGCTTCGTGGCAAAATAAAATTTTACCATCAACGTTAGTTTAAACTAGACATTTGATTAAATAGATCGTCCAAATACATGATGAAATTCTTAAAATTCCTACTTCCAATCGCCGTTCTATTTTGCTTCTTTGGACAGGCCAAGTCGCAAAACAACCCAGACTCCAGCTCTTTTGAGGTCCAACGAAGCCGTGTAAATGACCTACTCGATGCCCGTCAACAGAAATTCGGCGCCTATGACACGAGCCTCACTCAAAAAACAGGGCTTTTTGGCCTTTTCAAATCAAAAGGTGACATGCAAAAGAGCATTGATATCCTTAAAGATATTGTTATCACCGACAATAACATTTTCTTAGAGACTCAAAAACTATTGAAAATCAAAGATTTTGAGAAAGATAAATTCCAACAATTGGCAACAGATTACGACAAGCAGGTATCAGCCTATATCGGCACCATAAGTAAGCTTCAAAAAGAGAACGAGAAACTGCGGGCACAGATTGACAAAACATCAGGCAACGGAGGTATAGGCAATATCCTGCTCTATATCGCTTTACTTGTTATCGCCGTATTAGGATATTTATTGTATAAATTTAACGCGCAACTAACAGCTTCGAAACAACAAAATTTAGGATAAAGCAGCAGCAACAAGCATTTGCACAAGTACAAGCCACTTAAAACAGCCGTTTTAAATCAGAAAAAGTACGGTTTAGTTCAAAAAATTGACTAAAGTATGATAGCAAAATATTTTTAATCTCTTTACATTTGTCCTCGCAACAAAATTTGAAGTAGCGGATATGGCAAGAGGATTCAACAGCGGTAACAAACAAGAAGAAGATCTACCAAAACCAAAATTGAATAAAGAGCTCCTATTGAGAGCATCTAAATTGATGACCTATTTAAAACCTTATCGTTTTAAATTTGGGGTCGGCATGTTTTTCTTGGTATTATCCAGTTTGGCCATGCTCGCCTTTCCGGCTTTGCTTGGCGCCATGATTGATGCCGCGCAAGGCAAGCAAACTTATCCATGGCTTGCACCACATGTTTATTATATTGGTGGAATTGCCTTTATTATTCTGTCTTTTCTGTCAGTCGTTTCTTTTTTTCGTATCCGAATTTTTGTTGAGATTGCCGAACGTACGCTATCCGCATTACGCAAGGATACTTATCTTAAGCTGATTTCTTTGCCAATTGAATTTTTCGCCAATCGTCGTGTTGGGGAATTAAACAGCCGCCTGTCTGCTGACCTTTCACAGATCCAGGATACGTTAACAACAACTTTGGCTGAA
Source organism: Sphingobacterium sp. UBA6317 (assembly GCF_002440385.1). Taxonomy (NCBI): domain Bacteria; kingdom Pseudomonadati; phylum Bacteroidota; class Sphingobacteriia; order Sphingobacteriales; family Sphingobacteriaceae; genus Sphingobacterium; species Sphingobacterium sp. UBA6317. The sequence goes on from NZ_DJTD01000022.1 coordinate 104,856, forward strand.
ATCTTAAGACAGTTGATTAGTCTTTGTTTCGGTGTGTTCCTTTTGGTTTGGGTATCGCCCAAACTTGCCCTCATGAACCTTTGTATTTTACCGATTATCGTTGTAGCTGCTATTATTTTCGGAAAATTCATCCGCGAATTGTCCAGACAGGCCCAGGATAAAATGGCCGAGTCAAATAGTATCGTTCAAGAAACATTATTGGGGATAAGCAACGTAAAAGCCTTTGTGAATGAGTACTTCGAGTTTAATCGCTACAGCAATCAAATGGATTCAGTGGTAAAGTTGGCAGTCAAAGGAGCTACTTTCCGTGGTGCATTTGCCTCTTTTATTATTTTCTGTATTTTCGGTGCGGTGATTGCTGTCATCTGGTACGGCGCAGCATTGGTTTCTATCCATGAAATGACTGTAGGCGACCTGACTACTTATATCTTGTATTCGATGTTTGTTGCAGGCTCCATGGGCAGTTTCCCCGAACTCTATGCCAATATCCAACGCTCTTTGGGTGCAAGTGAGCGGATCTTGGAAATTTTAGATGAGCCCCAAGAACACCTCAATGTAAAACCAACTTGCAAAGAAGTGCACAAGACCATGACCGGAAAACTAAGCTTCAACCATGTTTCCTTTGCCTATCCAAGCCGCCCCGATATTGAAATTCTGAAAGACATCAACTTTACAGCCAATGCTGGCGATAAAATAGCCATCGTTGGACCGAGTGGAACCGGAAAATCAACAATAGCTTCATTGATTCTTCAATTCTATACAGCCAATAAAGGGGAAGTATATTACGATGACAAACCGGCATCCGATTTTGAACTTTGCGATATCCGCAACCAGGTCGCTATCGTGCCGCAAGATGTTTTGCTGTTTGGCGGAACAATACGTGAAAATATAGCCTATGGTAAGCTCGATGCCACGGAAGATGAAATAATAGCGGCTGCAAAACGTGCCAACGCACATCAATTTATATTAAATTTCCCCGAAAGCTATGACACCTTAGTTGGTGAACGTGGCGTTAAACTCTCTGGTGGTCAGCGCCAACGAATCGCCATTGCGCGTGCACTATTAAAAGATCCTGCAATCCTTATCTTGGACGAAGCCACTTCTTCCCTAGACTCAGAATCAGAAAGACAAGTGCAGGAGGCGTTGGAAGAATTAATGCGTGGACGCACCTCGATCATTATTGCACACCGACTATCGACCATTATTGATGCCGATAAAATTATCGTTGTCGAAAATGGAATCGTGTCTGAGAGCGGTACGCACTTTGAACTGCTCCAAAAAGAAAGCGGTCTTTATCAGCACCTCTATAATCTGCAATCAAAGCAGCAGAAAATTGATATGTAAAATTTTGTTAATTATTGATTCTTTTTAAACAAATTCACCCTGGGATTGTTCATTTGGTATCATACTTGATTATCATTTGAATATATAACAAAATAGAAGAATTATGAAAAATAGCAAAAATGGATTAGTGGCATTTGCTTTGGTAGGATTAGCTGCGGGAGCTGCTGCATGGTATCTTTTAGGAACTGATGATGGGAAAAAACAATTAGATCGTGCAAATGACGGCATTAAAAGCTTAACTAAGTCATTGAAAGATCTTTCAAAAAAAGAAGCTAAAAAGGCACAAAAACTAGCGAACAGAGCTTCGGCTGAATTAGACAATTTGAAATCAAAAGCACAAGCAGCTTTCAGCAAAGCATCGGATGATGCAGATGCACTGAAAAACAAAGCAAAAGAAGCCGGCAGAGAAGCTTTGGACCACGCTAACAATGCCGCTCAAAATTTGGCAAGCAAAATCGACAATACAACTGATGCTGCAAAATCCAAAATTTCTAACGCATAAGTAAAAAAACAGCTTTTTTAAGAATTGATGGTTTTGGTCACTCCCGTGGTCAAAATACATTTGTATCTTTGCTGCATATGACTTTGCTGCAACAGGTAAAAACTTTAATTCTTAAAGACATCATTCTGGAATGGCGTTCAAAATATGCTATTAACGGAATTCTACTATATGTCGTATCAACTGTTTTCGTCTGCTATCAAGCGTTCAAATCAGTTGATACGGCTACATGGAATGCATTATTTTGGATCATTATGCTCTTCGCTTCGATCAATGCAATCAACAAAAGCTTCGTCCAAGAAAACCCAAACCGGCAACTTTACTACTATTCACTGGTTGATCCCAGAGCGATCATTTTAGCGAAAGTCATTTACAATATGATGATGATGACCCTGCTGGCGATCATTGCATATTTTGTCTATTCGACGATATTCAGAAACCCTGTCGGTGATCCAACACTTTACTTCATTTCGGTCATCTTAGGCAGCATCAGTTTCGCCACAGTCTTTACCATGATCTCCGGGATCAGCTCCAAAGCTGGCAACAACAGCACCTTAATGGCCATCTTGAGTTTCCCCGCCATCATCCCACTGTTAATCGTATTAATCAAGCTATCCCGCAATGCAATAGAAGGCGTGGAAAGGGCTTCCAGCAGCAAAGAAATAATCGTATTACTTGCAATTAATGTAATCACCATCACTATTTCTTTATTGTTATTTCCGTACCTTTGGCGAGATTAAGTGTCAGAATTGAGAACAAACTAAATTCAATTTATCCATGAGAAAAAAATGGTGGAAAATATTAGCGGTAATGATTATCTGTGCGGTCATTATCAATGGTCTTTTGGGACCTGTTCCCCGCCTATTCATCCTTCACGAAAGCATACGCAACGTTTATTTTCATGTCCCAATGTGGTCGGCTATGTTCGTTATGTACCTGGTGTCTGTTATTTATAGTATCAAATACCTCAATACGGGCAAACAGGAGTATGATTTAATGGCCATTGAAGCCGTTAATACCGGAATAACATTTTGTTTTCTTGGACTTGCAACAGGTATGCTTTGGGCAAACATCACCTGGGGAGAGCCTTGGCCAAACGACCCGAAGCTTAATGGCTCTGCCATAGCAACACTGATGTATCTAGCCTATTTGGTGCTCCGCAATGCGCTGGAAGAAGAACAAAAAAGAGCCAAAATATCGGCTGTGTACAATATCTTTGCATTTCCGATTATCATCGTGTTACTTTATATTCTACCAAAGATGACAGACTCTCTTCACCCTGGAAGTGGAGGAAACGCAGCCTTTGGCGATTTAAAAATGAGCAGCGAGCTACGCCCTACATTTTATGCCGCGATGATCGGCTGGCCAATGATTGCAGCTTGGATTTGTTCACTTCGCTATAGGGTACGCCTGCTCGAAAAGAAAGACTTGAACGCATAATATTGAACGGCTAATACCGTACTTTATTTCTAAAATAAAGAAATCCGGTAAAACCCAATCAGTAAAAAACAGAATATTACATAAATCAAATAGCGTGTATCGAATCATACATAACAATGAAAACGACACGAATAATATTTTAAACAAATGAAAAAAATAACATTGTCAATCGCCTTACTACTCTTATCAACTTTGAGCACATTTGCACAGGATGATGTCGAGATGGCGACTGGATTACGTAGCGAAGGTAAGATCTACGTTGTTGTATTGGTCATGTTGGTCATTTTTCTGGGTTTGGCTTTCTTCCTTTTCTTGCTCGATCGCCGTATCAGCAAATTGGAAAAAAAGAATAAATAGCATTTTATTGATTGCATACGATGATTATAAGTCAGTTTAGAAATTATTCACCCATCAATATTTTATTTCTATCCATCGTGGGTTTTGTTTTATGCTTAGGCATATTTCTTCACCTTCCGGACAAACTTGATTCTGTAATCTTTGAGCCTGCCTTGGGGAATCTTTTGGGAGAAAATAATTTAATCAACCTCTCTCCTTCGACCAATGTTTTTATCACACTGATCCTGACGATTTCTCAGGCAACGATACTCAATCGCATCACAAGCCATTTTAACCTGCTGGGTAAACCCAGTTTCTTGGTTGCTTTGATGTACATGACACTGGCCAGCCTGTTTTTACCATTTTTGGTACTTTCACCCACACTGATCTGTAATTTCATTTCGATATGGATGTTAAGCAAATTGCTCTCCCTCTATCGGCAGACAGATGTTAAAGCCGAAATGTTTGATCTCGGTATGATTGTAGGGATAGGAAGTCTGATCTACTTCCCTTTTCTGAGTATGTTCGCCTTACTATGGATAGGCCTACTCATTTTTAGGCCATTCAACTGGCGCGAGTGGATTACACCTTTACTTGGCCTAGCAACGGTCTATTTCATCTTAGCGGTTATCTACCTTTGGATGGGTAAAATGGAGCAGTTTTATACCATTTGGCTACCGTTTACCTACAAATTCCCTACTGCTATTCGCATTCAGTTAGTCGATTATCTGGTACTCGTCCCAGTAATCTTTACGTTAATACTCTTCCTCTTGGTATTGAAAGACAATTTTTTCAAAAGTGTCGTGCATATTCGCAAGTCATTTCAACTGTTGTTTTTTATGTTATGCCTTGCGATAGTTTCTTTTTACTGGAATAAAAAACTAACGGAGGCCCATTTTTTACTTTGTGCCCCCTCCATCGCTATTTATATGGCTTATTATTTCACTTATGCCAAAAAGAAATGGTTTTTTGAAGTTGTATATGCCATCATAACACTGACCATAATCTACTTTCAGTTTTTCTAAACGACTGTACAATAAGTGTTTAACCTTTTTTAACAAAATCGGCTTAACAAGCTCGCAAAAATTGAATAGTTTTGTATGCGATTAAAAGCAAAGAACATTTAATATAAGAGTCAGATAACTCGAAAATTTCACTAAAACTAAATAAACATTAGTTTCTCAATTTTATAGATTGACCATGCAGAAACGCTTTACAAGCTCTCTAAGAAATAAATCACTCCAACTGTTGTTAGCAGGTGGAATTTTAGCTAGTTCTACTACCGCATTTGCACAAAAAACGACATCCGCATCACCTTATTCTCAATTTGGACTTGGTCAGATGCGTGAAGATTTATTGCCACAATATAGAGGGATGGGAGGTGTCAATACCGCTGTCCGGAGAATCAATGGCGTGTATAATACCAACCCAAGCAACCCTGCATCTTATTCTGCTACACAGTTTACGACCTTTGATGCTGGTTTATACGGGAACTACACGCAGTTAAATTCGACAACAAGATCGGATAATACCGCTGACTTTGCCTTTAGCCACATCACCATGACATTCCCAATGAAACGATTTGGTGGTATCAGCTTGGGTATCCTTCCCTATTCAGATATAGGCTATCGGACATCTTCAACGGGAACAGTCAATTCTGATCCCTATACGAAAGTTTTCACGGGCGAAGGTGGTTTAACTAAAGCCTATGCAGGTTGGGGGGTACGCATTGTAAAAGGTCTGAGTATTGGTGCCAATATGTCTTATCTATTTGGAACCCTAAATGATTATAGCCGTGTAGAGTTTTTGCCTTCATCCGGAGCATTAAATACACAACAACAAAATAAGCGCGAAATCCAAGGGATTATCTTTGATTATGGTCTGCAATACGAACAACCTTTAAATAGAGAATACTCGTTGATCGTTGGTTATTCAGGGTCGCTCAATAATGATATCAAAGAAAGAGCAACAATTTTTAATACACGGGTTACACCTTCAACGGATCCAGACAACCAAAATATCCCGTTGGATAGCACCTATGTTTCGGACCGTAGCAGCAGGCATTTGACGCTTCCGTTGCGACATAATGTAGGTATTACCCTTGCACGTAACAACCGATGGTTAATCGGGGCCGATTTTAAATATGCCGATTGGTCAAGATTTCAGACCAGAGCGGGTGAAAACGAACTACGGAAGAATTATGGCGTAGCGATTGGTGGTCAGATTACACCAGATGTTACTTCGCTTAAATATCTGAACCAAGTAGACTATAGAGTTGGTTTCAGGTATAATAAAACACAATATTTCTTAAGCGACCAGAATATCAACGATATGGCGGTTACTGTAGGTGTGGGACTGCCGTTGGCAAGAAATCAATTTTCAGGAGCTTTCTCTAAAATAAACTTCTCTGCAGAATTTGGCCAAATGGGCAAAATCAGCAACAGTCTCCTACGTGAACGCTATATTAACTTTAATATCGGCTTTACCCTCAATGACCGCTGGTTTAGAAAACCGCCTTTAGATTAATTAATACGATGGTACGCAAGACATTTGCTTCATCCATATTCCAAAATATATCGCCCCTAGTAATCTTATTTTTACTAGGGGCGCTCTCATTGACCTCTTGCGAACCGGATCTAAAAGAGGTAGACCGCATTGCCAATATGAAAAAGGAAGAGGCGGTCGACATTTCGCGTCATGTCGATATTATTTATAGCGATTCCACACGGGTAAAAGCGAATCTTACAGCCCCTGAAATGCGTATCAAACACGATAGCACCGAAGTATACGAATTTCCAAAAAGCATAAAAATCATCTTTTACGACGACAATTTAAAGGAAACTCAGCGAATTACTTCCGACCATGCTATTCGGCGGGAAAAAGAAAAGACCACCGTATTTACCAAAAATGTGGTGGTTACTATGGCTGACGGTTCTGTCATCAAAACAGAAGAGATCATCTATGACGAAAGTAAAGCCGATAGCAACAGCAACATGACCTTTTATAATCATGTTCCCATTACGGCATTCTTTCGGGATAATCGCGGTAACTTACAAGGTTCATCATTTACTTCGGACAAGGATTTTAAACACGTCAATATAGCCAATGCAACTGGTTATACGGTGATCACCAACAACAGTCTCTTCCCTTCCTTAGGTAAATAACTATTTGCAGGCCATAAACCAGATTCAGGTTTAGCTTAACAGCAGGTATAGATCCGAGACAATACCTCCAGGCAGTTTATTTATACGATTAAGTTGTTCAAAACGAATCATTTGAACTAAAAGAGCACAAAAAACTCCACTTTATACAAATAGTTTTCAAATTTGTTTTGTTACATTCAGGAAAATATTCCGTTTTTTTTTATAAAAATTGTATCTTGCACCGCATTTTGCTATGCTATGCATAAATTAACGAAATACAAGTATTTACACAATATAAACACAATAAGCAGACTATGGGATTAATGGGCTTTTTGCGTAACAAAGCTGGTGTCATCTTGACCGCAGCTATGGCTATCGCAATTTTAGCATTTTTACTAGGCGATGTCGTTCGAGGGGGAGCTCCTTTTTGGGCGAGACATCAAAATCGTGTAGGGGAAGTCAACGGAACTGAAATTGAATATCCTGAGTTCAGTAAGCAAGTTGAACAAACAGAGGAAATGTTCAAACAACAAATGGGCGGTGCAGTGACCCCTCAAATGCGGACCTACGCTGTTCAACAAGTATGGAATCAATTTTTATCAAGAGAAATCTTGAAAAAGGAAATTGAAAAAATCGGTTTGACTGTCGGCAAAGACGAATTAAATGATTTAGTGCAAGGTAACAACCCTTCACCTCAAATCGTTCAAGCGTTTACCAACCCACAAACAGGACAATTTGACCCGAGTCAACTGCGTGCTTTTATCACCCAAATGAACACATCAGGTAACCAACAAGTGGCTGAACAATGGGAGGAACTACTGAAAGGCGTTAGAGATGAGCGTTTAAGCAGCAAATATGGCGAATTGCTTTCTAATAGCGTATATGTTACTTCTTTGGAAGCAAACGAAGAATACCAAGAGCGTAATAAACTAGCAGACTTCAAATACATTCTTTTGGATTACGCTTCTGTTAAGGATGCTGATGCCAAATTGACTGATGCAGATTACCAAGAATATTATAATGAGCATAAAAGTATGTTCAAAACACAAGAGGAAACACGTGCGATCCAATACGTAATGGTGGATGCAAAACCTCTTGCAAAAGATTCATTGGCCGTAAAAGAGACGATCAATAAATTGAAACAAGATTTAATCGTTGCTAAAGATGACTCTTTATTTGCTTCGATCAATTCAGACAACAAATTTCCGTTTACTTATGTGAAAAAAGGACAGTTGAGTCCTTCATTGGATTCCGTTGTCTTCAATGTTGCGGCCGGAACAACTGTGGGACCTTTCTTAAACAACAATGCGTATGAAATTGCAAAAGTTGTTTCGACGATCGTAAGCCCTGACTCTGTGAAAGCATCACACATACTATTGGATCCTGCTGCCGAAGGTGGAATGGATAAAGCATTGGCGAAAGCAGATTCGATCAAAGGATTGATTCAAAAAGGAGACAATTTTGCGGCATTGGCGGTTCAATTCAGCAAAGATCCAGAGAGCAAAACCAACGGTGGCGAGCTGGGTACTTTAACAAGAGGCCGTATGGCTCCAGATCTTGAGACAGCCATCTTCGAAAGTAAAACAGGCGATATCAAAGTTGTAAAATCACAATATGGTGTCCATGTCATTAAAATTGAAAAACAATCAGGAAGTTCAAAATATGCAAAAGTTGCTATCATTGACAAAGTGATCAACAGCGGAAAAGAAACGTTGAACAATGCACATAGCAAAGCAACAGCATTCTTATCTGCAGCTACAGCACAGAACTTTGCTCAAGAAGCGAAAAAAATTGGTCTGGAAGCAAAAACAGCCTCACGCGTAACAGCGATGGACAATGTATTAGATGGCGCCGAAGCTCCACGTGATTTAATCAAATGGGCTTTCGAAGCTAAAAAAGGCGATATTTCAGATAAAGTTTTCGAAACTGAAACCTCTTATATCTTAGCAAACTTGGTCGACATACAGCCTAAAGGAACTCTTTCCTTGGATGCTGTTAAGAAAGATATCGAACCTGCAGTAAGAAATATGGTTAAAGCTAGAATCTTGAAAGATAAATTTGACAAGGCTTTAGCAGGTACATCTTCTATTGATCAAGTAGCACAAAAAGTTGGTAAAGCAGCTATTCACGTTGAAAATGTTGTCTTCGCAAACCCAGTTATTCCTGGTGTTGCATTAGAAAACAAAGTGGTTGGTACTGTTTTTGGGCTACAGCCAAACAAACCTTCCAAAGCGATTGAAGGCAATACCGGTGTATATGTTGTACAAGTAAATGGTTTTACCAATCCTGCCGCGATTTCGGATATCAACGGACAAAAGAAACAAATGCTTGCAGCTAAAGCACAACGCGCTTGGGGATCTATTTTCCGCGCTTTACAAGACAAAGCTGAAATCATTGACAATAGAGTGAAATTCTTTTAAAAGATTTTTAAGTAAATTTGTAGCCGGACGAATTATCGTCCGGCTTTTTTTTTGATGTAAATATGGATATTCAAACAGATATTGTCAACAAAGTTGCGCAAAGTGGGTTAGTCACAGTTGACCTGGCCAACTACCATCCTAAAGCAGACAATGTAGTCTATGATATTAAGGATAATCTCTTCCATGGCTTGATTCTTAAAGAAAAGGATTTCCGAGAATTCATTAAGACACACGACTGGTCGCAATACGAAGGTAAACATGTCGCAATTACGTGTACTGCCGATGCTATTGTTCCGACCTGGGCTTATATGTTATTAGCCAACAAATTGGAACCCTATGCGAAGACAGTTATTTTTGGGGATTCAGAGGAGTTGTTGCGTATACAGTATGCTGCGGCAATTGAACAGATTGACATGGAACAATTTCGAGATCAACGTGTGGTTGTGAAAGGTTGTGGCGATACGTTTATCCCAGAGTCTACATTTGTGCAGTTTACGGTAAAATTGAGTAAGGTAGCAAAGAGTATTATGTATGGTGAACCCTGTTCTACGGTCCCCGTATTTAAGCGGACACAGCCTAAATAACTCAGCTCAACATAAGTATATGTCATCGTCCATGAAGGTCTCATTAACTCCAAAAGTTAAATTTATTTGAATGAAATTAACATTTCTTTTTCAAACAAATTTCGTAAACTTACGTACATGAAACTTATATCGACTTTGCTCCTTTACTTATCCGTTATCGTAAGTACTGCTTTCGCTCAAGATTTACCGCATTTAAAAGAATCGGCATTTAAAGGTGGCGAGAAATTAAAATATAAACTCCGTTATGGCTTTATTTCAGCCGCAACAGGGACATTAACCGTTGAGGATACCAAGGATGGAGCCGGAAACCCTTCATTTCATCTATACGCTGCCGGCAAAACAGCTGGCGCCTTTGCCATATATACGGTGAGAAATGAATACAACTCGTATATCAACAGCAAGACATTTTTACCGTATTACTATACGGAAAACATTCGTGAAGGAGGATATAGACGGAACGATAAGGTGCGCTTCAACCAGGAAACAAATAGTGTTGTAGGCAACAAGGGGACTTTCAATTCGAAGGTAGATCAGACTTTCGACTTGCTTTCTTCCTATTATTTCGCCCGAAATCTAGATCTGTCGACTGTTAAACCAGGAGAATCTTTTAAGCTGACTTATTTTTTGAATGATGAGATTGCCACCTTAGGCATACAATATATTGGAATAGAAAAAATAAAAACGGAATTAGGCACTTTAGAATGTCTCAAATTCAGTCCTGAGATTAAACCAGGACGTATCTTTAAAAAAAATAGCAAGCTTTATCTGTGGGTAACCAATGATGGCAACCGTATTCCGGTCAAAGCCAATGTAGATATTCTAATCGGTTCGGTAACACTGGAATTACTCGAAGCCAGTGGATTAAAATACAAATTGGGACAGAAAGCAAGCTACTCAAAATAATTAGAATGATTGAAGTAGGAAATGTATTGGTGCACGAAGATCTAATCAACAATGACTTTGTGTGTAATTTATCAAAATGTAAAGGAATTTGTTGTATTGAAGGCGATTCAGGCGCACCTTTATTGGAGAGTGAAAAGGCTATATTGGAGGAGATTTATCCCAAAGTAAAGCCCTATATGACCGAGAAAGGTATTGAAGCGATTGAAGAGCAAGGGAAGTATGTTGTCGATATTGATGGCGATCTAACGACCACTTGTGTTGATGGGAATAAAGAATGTGCCTATGTGACCTGGGAAAATGGCATTACAAAATGCGCTATCGAAAAAGCTTACGAACTTGGCGAGGTGCATTGGCGAAAACCCGTTTCGTGTCACCTCTATCCTATCAGGACAACACATTACCCCGAATTCGACGTACTACACTATGACCGTTGGCATATCTGTAAAGATGCATGCTCATTTGGTAAAGAATTACAGGTCCCTGTATTTAAATTTTTAAAGGATCCTCTCATCCGAACCTATGGTGAGGAATGGTACAAAAATCTTGAGAAAGCAGTCGAAGAGTTGTAACAAAATCACTATCTTTAAGCTTTAACTATTTTGGTATTTCACCCCAATTCATGTCAAAATTAAGAGAGATCCAACGTCCTATTGCCCATGAACTTGAGGCTTTTGAAAAAAAATTCAAAGCTTCAATGAAAAGCTCCGTCCCCTTGTTGGATCGCATTACACAATACCTGATCAAACGTAAAGGCAAACAAATGCGGCCCATGTTTGTGTTCTTTTCTGCTGGGATATGCAACGGAATCAATGAATCCACCTACAGAGGAGCTGCTCTCGTAGAATTGCTGCATACCGCATCACTCGTACATGATGATGTGGTAGACAACTCCTACGAACGCAGAGGTTTTTTTTCCATCAATGCTTTGTGGAAAAATAAAATTGCTGTTTTGGTGGGTGATTTTCTGCTGTCAAGGGGCCTGCTCCTTTCTGTAAAACATCAGGATTATCACTTACTAAAAATTGTATCGGAAGCTGTTGATCAGATGAGCGAAGGTGAATTGCTTCAAATCGAAAAGGCCCGTAAACTGGATATCGAAGAGTCTATTTATTTTGAGGTCATTCGAAAGAAAACAGCTTCGCTGATTGCCTCTTGCTGTGCCTGTGGATCGGCTTCTTCGAATGCAGATCAGGAGACAATCGACAAGCTCCATCAATTTGGTGAAAAGATCGGAATTGCATTTCAAATCAAGGACGATTTATTCGACTTTGGTTTAGATGACGTTGGCAAACCACTCGGCAATGACATCAAAGAGAAGAAAATGACCTTACCGTTAATCTATGCCTTGAATCAAGTGACTTCAAGTGAAAAGCGAAGGATCATTAATTTGATTAAAAACCATAATGAAGACACACACAAAGTGGCTGAAGTCATCGACTTTGTCCGCCAGAGTGGTGGGCTCGAATACGCTACAAATAAGATGCTGGAATACCAACAAGATGCTTTCCGGATCTTGGAAGACTTTCCCGACAGTGAATACAAATCGGGGTTGGAGCAGCTGGTAAAATATACAACAGAAAGAAAAAAATAAAATGAGTCACGAATTAATGTTTTTTGGCGGATTCCTCATCTTTATTGCACTTATGCTAGCAATAGATCTAGGCTTATTCTCCAAAGGCGACAAACCTGTTAGCCTAAAGATGGCTAGCATCATGAGCGCCATCTGGGTCTTATTCTCCTTGGGTTTCTATTGGCTTCTCCGTCACTATGGATTTGAATTGCACAATATCCATGACTTGGACCACCTTCAAGAAATCATTACCAAACACCACCACGATATTAAAATCATTCCCGGTGATTTAGCGGCGAGTCTCGAGCTCTACAACAAAAACCTTGGTCTGGAATATATCACCGGTTACGTTGTGGAATATGCCCTATCCGTAGATAATATCTTTGTGATGGTATTATTATTTACTTCTTTTGGCATTCCAGAGCGCTATTACCATAAAGTTTTGGTGTGGGGAATTTTGGGCGCAATCATTATGCGTTTCTTGTTTATTTTCCTTGGCGCAACCCTTATTGCTAAATTCGGCTGGATCCTCTATGTTTTTGGTGCTTTCTTGGTCTTTACAGGGGTCAAAATGTTTATCAACCGTAACCAGGACGAAGAAGTGGATCCACAGAATCACCCGGTCGTTAAATTTGCTTCCCGATACTTTAAGGTAACCCCCAAATTAGATGGTGGACACTTCTTCCATGTAGAGAACGGCGTTAAATATATGACACCGCTATTTCTTGTACTACTGGTCATAGAATTTACGGATTTGATTTTTGCTGTGGATTCTATCCCTGCAATTTTCTCGGTTACCAAAGATCCCTATGTTGTATTTTTCTCCAATATTTTTGCAATACTTGGATTGCGGTCGATGTTCTTCCTTTTGGTCAATATCATCCACAAATTCCAATACCTCAAAGTAGGTTTAGCATTTTTGCTGGTCTTCATTGGTCTAAAGATGCTGCTGCATCATTGGTTGGCCGAAGTAGGTTTTACAACAACACATTCGTTGATCGTTATTGTCGGCATACTTGTATTGAGTATCATTGCTTCGCTGCTTTTTCCGAAAAAAGCTGAACCGACTGATTAAACGACTATTGAAAGCGTACCGACGGTCATTATTCGGCGAGAAACTCCGGTAATCCGCGCGAAATTACAAACGATACAGAACACCATGGTCAGAAAGAAATTTCTGACCATTTTTATGTGATATTATGCTTTATGCATATCCTATTCTCCAGCAAAAGATTGCAGAAAACAGCAGATTTTTAAGAACAATTATTTTACAGAGGAATTTACCTTACTAAATTTTATTTATTTAATTTAGCACCACACTAAATTAACAAAATACTAACAATGAATTGGAATAAAACGATTGTACTAGCTGCTTCACTTTTCGCAGCTTCATTCCAAGTACAAGCACAAGACAATTTGATCAATGCGCTAAAAGCAAATCAAAATGACAATAGCAAATCTGGATTTACATTTACTGAAGTTATCAATCTTGGTAACACATCCATCAAAAACCAAGGTTCATCTGGTACTTGTTGGTCTTATTCAGGTAACTCTTTCCTGGAGTCAGAAATGATCCGTATGGGTAAAAAACCAGTGGAGATCTCACAAATCTATACCGCGCGCAACACGTATTTAGATAAAGCACGCACGTATGTACGCCTTCATGGCGGATTGTCATTGGGTGAAGGTGGTCAATTCCATGATGTGTTGAACTCTTTCCGTAAATATGGTACAATGCCGCAATCGGCTTACACAGGTCTTCACTACGGTACTACACGTAACAACTTTGGTGAAATGACCAATATGTTGGATGCGATGTTAGGAGCAGTAGTAAAAGGTAAAACATTAACGCCAAATTGGGAAAAAGCCTATACCGCTGCGATGGATTCTTATCTTGGGGAAGTACCTGAGAAATTTGACTATAACGGTAAATCCTATACACCGCGCACCTTTGCAGATCAGGTAATCGGTATCAATCCGGATGATTACGTGGGTATTGCTTCGGTAACTGACCATCCATACTACAGCCAATTCGTATTGTTGATTCCAGACAACTGGTCATTCGACCGTTTCTATAATGTTAAGATGAACGATTTAACGGACATTATTGACAACGCTTTACAAAAAGGTTATACGGTAGCTTGGGCTACTGACGTATCAGAAAAAGGTTTCTCTTGGAAAAACGGTGTAGCTTATGTACCAGAAAAACCTTTCGAGGAAATGACAGATCAAGAAAAGTCCACAATGTTTGTTGGTCCTAAACCAGAGTTAAAAGTAACACCGGAAGAAAGACAAAAAGCTTTCGACAACTGGCAGACTACAGATGACCACGGTATGCATATCGTAGGTCTTGTAAAAGATCAAAGCGGAAAAGAGTATTACATCGTTAAAAACTCTTGGGGTACAACAAATGACTACCATGGTTATTTATATGCATCAAAAGAATTTGTACGATATAAAACAACTTCTTTGATGTTACATAAAGACGGTCTAACAAAAGATTTAAAATCGAAGATAAATATCAAATAAGCGATTTATCAGTCCACGAAAACACCTCTGAAATTAATACTTCAGAGGTGTTTTTGTTTTCAGATTAATTTAATAACTTAAACATAATTATGAATCTTTTGTTGAGTGAGTATGAGAAGTATAATCGCGTTATGCCTTACAATTTTATTCGGGAATTTGGCTCAAGCCCAGACTAAGGGAGTGAAATTTGTAGAAGGGTTGAGTTGGAAGCAGATAAAGGAACGGGCACAAGCTGAGAACAAGTTTATCTTCGTAGAGCTATTTGCAACCTGGTGTGGCCCATGCCAATATATGAGCAATGAGATCTTTCCCCTAGAGCAGGTGGGGCAGCCAATCAATCAGAACTTCATTAGTGTAAAAGTGCAAATGGATTCGACAGAGTCCGACAATGCCAATGTCAAAAAATGGTATGCCGATGCGCGTGCTATTTCCAATGAATACAATATTCAATCCTTTCCCACATTTCTTATCTTTAATCCCGATGGGCAGGCGGTACACCGGATTGTCGGTGCAAGTGATGCTCCCGAATTTGTCGGACATGTGATGGATGGACTAAATCCCGAAACACAGTATTACACGCTGTTAAAAAAATTCGAGAAAAGACCCCAAGATATTTATACGGCCAAGCAGATGCTGAAAGCAGCAAATATCGCTTACGATGAAAATACTGCACGAAAGGCAGAAAATACCTTAGCGAATTCATTGGGTACGGATGAGTTATTCAAAAAAGAAAATGTCCATATTTTATTGGCAGCTGCCAAATTCACCAATTCAAAAGCTTTTAATCTTATTCGCAACAATAAAGAGAAAATCGATATTCTATTAGAGTCTCCAGGTATTGCCAACCGCACCCTGGCTAATGTTGTCGTCAACGAATTATTTCAGATTAAGATTGATGCCAAACATGAACCCAACTGGGATAGTTATCAGAATGAACTCGCTGCAAAATATCCAGACATCGATTTCATCCCGATGTTCAAGAAAATAAAAGCACACTATTACCTTCAGGTGAAGAATTACGTCGCCATGAAGAATACCATCAATGATTACCTTTCGTCAGAAGATTTTACCCCACACCAATTAAATACCTTTGCCTGGACTATTTTTAATAATAGCAGTGATACTGCATGTATTGAATCCGCGTTAAGCTGGAGCAAGAAATCCATCCTTGAGGATCCAAGCAGTGCATTTTTGGATACCTATGCAAATCTGCTCTATAAGAAAGGAGAAAAAGAAAAAGCCATAAAGTGGCAAAATAAAGCGATCGAAATGGCCAGTGAGGACGATCGTCCTATCTATCAAGAAACACTGGACAAAATGATGAAAGGAATAAAAACTTGGGAAAACTAAACCTATCCCGACCAATACGAACGATTAAATTAAAAATCTAAAATACCAACATTATGAAAAAATTGATTTTAATGCTATTTCTAATTCCAACCCTCCTATTTGCGCAGAGCGAAGGGGTCAAATTTGAGCATGGGCTCAATTGGAGTCAGATTAAAGAAAAAGCGGCTAAAGAAAACAAATTCATTTTTGTAGACTGTTTTACAACCTGGTGTGGCCCCTGTAAATATATGTCGAGTACCATCTTCCCACAAGCCAAAGTAGGCGATTTTTTCAATGCTAAATTTGTCAATGCAAAAATTCAGATGGATAAAACTAAGAATGACAATGAAGATGTAAAATCATGGTACGAAGAGGCCGACCGTTTTGCCAAAGAATATAAAGTTAGAGCCTACCCAACTTTTCTGATCTTTGACTCAAAAGGTACCCTTGTGCATCGTATCGTAGGTGGTGGTGAAGCGGACGATTTTATAGCGAAAGCACAAAAATCACTTGATCCGAATACACAATATGAAACACTATTGGCAAAATTCAATGCCGACCCAACAAATGTAACCATCGCCAAAAGTATGGCTATAGCTGCCAAAGAAGCTTATGATCAAGAGACACAAGCAAAAGCGGAAGGAGTCGTATTAGCGTCCTTGTCTACGGATCAAATCTTTACAAAGGAGAATGTTAGTTTATTACTTTCAGCGGCGAATGTTGTCGATTCTAAGGCTTTTAATTTAATCAAAGACAATCCTGCTAAATTTGATGCCGTTAGTGAAAAAGTGAAAGCAAATGACTTCCTCTCCCAACTGTTGGTTAGTAATGCAGTAAACACCAAAATTCGTGCAAAGGAAACAGTTGATTTTACGAGCATAGAAAAAGAATTGGCGCAAAAATATCCGACTGTGAATACAGAGAAAGCAAGTCTCGAAATGCAACCACGTTATTATGGTTATACCAAAAATTACCCTGGTTTAAGAGATAGCTTCAATAAATACATTGCAAAATATGGCTCAACCATTACCGCTGCAGAACTAAACAACATGGCGTGGTCCATTTTTGAAAACTGCAATGACCCAGCGTGCCTAAAAGCAGCAGCTGAATGGAGCAAATTATCCAACGAAAAAGAAAAAGATGCACCCATGTATTTAGACACTTTTGCAAACATATTATATCGCCTCGGAGAAAAAGAAAAAGCAATTAAAACGCAAGAAAAAGCGATCTCACTCATTACCGATGCTACTCAAAAAGAAGAATATGTAGCAACATTACAAAAAATGGAAAAGGGTGAAAAGACCTGGCAATAAGAAGATGTTCGAATAGTCAATGAATAGAAAAAGCCGCAGTCAAATTATTGATCGCGGCTTTTTTATGGAGAACAAGACAGACAATATGTTGAGTCTTTGACTGCTGTCCGCTTATTTTAATTCTTTAATACCCATATTCCAAAGGGCAAAAGCATATTTATCAACTGTACTATTGATCAGGACTTCTGTTGACCTTCCCGCACCGTGACCAGCTTTTGTCTCAATACGAATCAATACAGGATTATCACAAGCTTGTTTTGCCTGTAGTTCGGAAGCAAACTTATAGGAGTGCGCCGGTACCACCCGATCATCATGATCTCCCGTAAAGACCATCGTCGCTGGGTAACAAACTCCAGTTTTCACATTGTGCACCGGAGAATATGCTTTCAGATAGTCAAACATTTCTTTGCTATCATTGACTGTACCATAATCATAGGACCAACCTGCACCGGCTGTGAAGGTATGATAACGCAACATGTCCAAAACACCAACCTCAGGAAGTGCGACCTTGGCTACTTTGGGATCTATTGTCATTGTTGCGCCCACGAGCAAACCACCATTGGATCCTCCCGATAAAGCGGTGTACTCGGGTGATGTATAACCATTCTCCTGAAGATAATGTGCGGCGGCAATAAAATCATTAAAAACATTCAACTTATTGAACTGTCTGCCGCCATCATGCCATTTCTGACCATATTCGCCGCCCCCACGTAAATTCGGAACAGCATAAACACCGCCATTTGCCAACCACACCGCAACGGAAGTACTAAAGGCAGGTGTCAAGCTGATATTAAAGCCGCCATAACCATACACAATCGTCGGGTTTTTCCCATTCAAGACAATCCCCTTTTTGTACGTAATAATCATCGGAACCTTAGTACCATCTTTGGATGTGTAGAAAACCTGTTTCGATTCATACTGATCGGAATCAAACTTCACCTTAGGTTTGATATAGAGTGCAGACTGACCAGAATTCACGTCAAACTTATAACTTGAAGAAGGCGTAATGTAATTTGAAAAACCAAAATAAATTTCTTTTTCCTTTTTCTTGCCCGAAAAACCACTCGCTGTGCCTACACCTGGCAATTCTATTTGCCGAATCTTTTTACCGGTATAATCATATTGAATCACCACTGAAACCGCATCTTTCAAATAATTTGCAAAAAGATAACCACCTCCGGTGCTGATCGAAAGCACATTTTCAGTTTCTGGAATAACATCTTTCCAGTTCTCCTTTGCAGGATTCTTCAAATCCACTCTTACCAAACGGTTGTTGGCAGCCTTGTAGTTTGTCTCCAATAAGAAACTATCCCCAATATTGTCAACGACACTTGTATTGGCATCAAAATGATCTTGTAGGCAGACAATCTTGCTATTCGGTTGCTGGAGATCCTGATAATAAAGTTCATTTCCTGTTGTCGTATTTGCAGCTGAAATAATCAGGTAACGTTGATCGTCTGTTAATGAAGCACCGACATAACGTCTCGGTGTTGCAGCACCGCCAAAAACCAATTTATCTGTAGACTGAGCTGTTTTAAGTTTATGGTAGTATAATTTATGTTGGTCTGTTTTTTCAGAAAGTTCAGATCCCTTTGGCTTATCGTAACTCGAGTAATAAAAACCATCGTTTCCTTTCCAAGCAATACCAGAGAATTTGACATCTACTAATATTTCTCCCACAGGCGCCTTATCTTTGGCATTCAGTACAATGACTTTCCGCCAGTCCGATCCCCCTTCAGAAATAGAATAGGCGACTAAACTCCCATCCTTTGAAAACGAAACATCGGCCAATGAAGTCGACCCATCTTTCGAGAACGTATTTGGGTCCAAGAAAACTTCTTCTGCTCCTCCCTCCCCCAGTTTACGGTAGAGGACAGCATGTTGCTGCAAGCCATTATTCTTAAAAAAATAAGTGTACTCGCCTTCCTTAAACGGGGTTCCTATTTTTTCATAATTCCATATTTCGGTTAATTGATCTTTTAATTTTGTACGGAATGGAATAGCATTCAAGTAGTCAAAAGTCACTTTATTCTCTGCCTGTACCCAGCTTTTTGTTTCAGCTGAACGATCATCTTCCAACCAGCGGTAAGGATCGGCTATCTTTTCACCCCAAAATTCATCCACGACGGTTCCTTTATTTGTCGTCGGATATGTCAACTGTTGTCCATAACCAGTCGTCGCTGTACCTGCCATACCTATCATCATTAGGATAAGACCAAAATTCTTATTTATCATAAAACCTTATACTTGTTTCAACCAATCTAAGTTTTATTCACTTAGCATTTGAAAATTCAATTTGAGTTGAATATAAACAAATTTATCGACCTCTTACCTACCTCAGGCAGTTTTTTCTCTTCCTCGAATAATAACTAAAAAGCCTAGATTCATCACTTCCCGCTTGTCCTTTACGTTAGCATCCAAACTACCTAAATCAAAGCGAATAAATAAACAAAACATGGGCCGCTCATAGTAGCGTTAGATACATTTCTGCAGCGTATATTTTTATCACAACCGAAATTTCTTTAGATTTATTTAAATCTTGAAAATACTATAACCATGTTTAAAAAAGTCATATACCTTTCTTTGTCGATTTCCATTCTTCAAATCGGAATAAGCGAAGCACAACAATTACCTATAGATCAGCAATATCGAGCCACCCCTACCAAGATCAATGATCTTGTCCACACCAAACTCGATGTACGTTTTGACTATACAAACCAATTTCTGAATGGCAAAGAATGGGTCACTTTACAACCCTATTTCTACCCAACAGACTCCCTCCGCCTTGACGCAAAAGGCATGGATATTAAACAGGTATCTTTGGTCAATGGCACACAAATGATTCCCTTGAAATATACCTATGATGATCACTCTCTACTGATTAAGCTCGACCGGAATTACCTTGCAAAGGAGCAATATACAGTATACCTCGATTATACCGCAAAGCCCAATTTATTGAAGGCGCGGGGCAGTGCAGCAATCAACGATGCTAAGGGGCTTTATTTTATCAATCCAGATGAACGCACACCCAACAAACCTCGTCAAATATGGACACAGGGCGAGACTGAAGCATCATCAGCCTGGTTCCCGACAATTGATCGCCCCAACCAAAAGACGACGGCTGAAATCTCCATGACCGTTCTTGACAATTACGTCAGTTTATCGAACGGTGCATTGAGCAATCAACAGAAAAATAGTGATGGCACACGTACAGATACCTGGAAAATGGATTTACCACATGCCCCATATCTATTTATGATGGCCGTTGGTGATTTTAAAATCTATCAGGACAAGTACAACAATATCCCCGTTGACTACTACCTTGAACCGAAATATGCACCCTATGCCAAAGATATCTTCGGAAAGACACCGGCCATGATGGATTTTTACAGCAAGACTCTAGACGTTCCTTACCCTTGGAATAAGTATGCACAGATTGTCTGTCGCGATTATGTCTCAGGCGCCATGGAAAATACAAGTGCAACCCTACATGGCGAACATGTACAAAAGACAAAACGCGAATTGTTGGACGATAATCAGGAGGGAACGATTGCCCATGAACTGTTTCACCAGTGGTTTGGCGATTTGGTAACAGCAGAATCTTGGTCCAATTTGACCATGAATGAATCTTTCGCTACTTTCGGCGAGGTTATCTGGCGTGAGCACGATGGTGGTAAAGATCGTGGCGATAAATCTAGATTTGAAAAACTCCAGTCTTATCTCAAATCGACAAAAAATGGAAAAAGTCCGACTTTAGCCCGTTATTATTATCATGATAAAGAAGATATGTTTGATAATATCAGCTATGCAAAAGGTTCATTGATTCTCTATGCTTTAAAAGAACAAATGGGTGATGAAGCGTTCTATCAATCGCTGAAAAAATATTTGACAGACAATTCCTTTAAAACCGGCGAACCGCAACAGCTCCGTCTAGCGATGGAAGAGGTGACCGGAAAAGACTGGGCTCCGTACTTCAATCAATGGTATTACCAAGGTGGGCATCCAATTTTGAAAATCACGACAAGAAACGGAGAGAACAGTATCATCCTGAATGTAGCCCAAATTCAAGATTCAACCGTGCAGACATTCCAGCTTCCCTTAGCCGTCGATATCTATACGAAAAATGGGAAGGTCAGACAGACCTTTCAACTCAACAAGCGGAATGCCCAATTTATGATTCCTTTACCTGCTGCTGTTGAATTTATTGATGTCGATCCCGAAAAAACACTCGTTGGTCAAATTCAAATCGATAAGTCAGATGCCGACTATCTGTATCAATATGAGCATGCACCTTCATTTGCTAACCGCGTCGGTGCGATTGCATACGCCTCAAAAAATCCGACAAATACCATCAGCCAGCAAATCTTAACAAAAGCATTGGCGGATACCGATGCGGATCTTGCTGCAACAGCAATTCAAGGGCTCGATTTAAGCAATCCCACGGTTCGCAAATCAACAGAAAAAACAATCTTGACACTTGCGGAGAAATCCGAAGCCTCTGTCATCCGCGCCTCTGCGATTCAAAAGCTCGCACAGACAAAAGATAAAAAATACAAAAGTCTAATTCTGAACGCTGTAAATGACAAATCTTATATGGTTATCGCAAGTTCAATCATGGCGATAAAAAGTGCTTATCCCGATCAACTTCAGCAGTCTTTGAAGCGCATTGACCCCGATGCCACGGAATATCTAAAGGCGCTCATCACCGAATTATCGAAATCATAGCAAATTATATTGTGGCGGCGAATTTTGTATTCGCCGCCATTTTTTTTAGTTTTGGCCACATGTCAACAAGAACAAAAATTTATTTTGCCTCCGACTTTCATCTTGGATCTTACCCCTTGGAACGTTCACGGGAAAGGGAGCTGCAAATTATACAGTGGCTGGACCAGATCAAAACAGATGCTGCGCAGCTCTATCTTGTTGGTGATATTTTTGATTTCTGGTTTGAATATGCCACGGTTGTCCCGAAAGGCTATATCCGCTTTTTGGGTAAATTAGCCGAAATTTCGGATCTCGGCATTCCCATTACTTTATTTAAAGGAAACCACGATATGTGGATGTTTGACTACCTCAAAAAGGAATTAAATGTTCAGATCATCGACAATGAGCTGGAATTAAAACTCAACGGAAAACACTTTTATATTCACCACGGCGATGGATTAGGTTCGGGTGATTACAAATACAAGGTACTCAAGAAAGTATTTCGGAGCCGTCTCTGCCAATGGTTATTTGCGCGGTTGCACCCAAATTTTGGAATCGGAATCGCGACACGCTGGTCCAAACATAGTAGGCTTTCGAATAATGAGGACGAAAAGTTTTTGGGTGAAGACAAAGAATGGCTGATTGGCTATGCAAAGGAGCTGGAGTCAACCCAACATCACGACTATTATATCTTTGGCCATAGACATCTTCCTTATGATGTTGAACTCAACTCCAATAGCCGTATTCTAAATTTAGGGGAATGGATCAATTACCATACCTATGCAGTATGGGATGGTGAAACTTTACGTTTGGAAAAATGGGCGAGCAAATCCTAATTTCTTTATCCGATTGCCTGAACGGTTACCACTTTCTAACGCCTGAAAGTGCTGTAAAATTGGAGCAGGTCAGTAAGAAAATCACAGCGAAAAGAAATAGCCTGCTGATCGAACAGGACAAAATTCAAAAAAATCTCTATTTTCTGGCTTCCGGATTAGCCCGCGTTTACTACGAGACGGCCAACCGTCAGATTACCCTGGATTTTGTTTCACCCGGTGGAACGCTCATATCCATGAATAGTTATGTCCATGATACCCCAGGTTATGAAAATATAGACCTTTTGGAGGACAGTGTTGTTTATCAGATAGACCAAAAGCAACTTTTTGATCTCTACGAAAGTGATATTGCCATTGCCAACTGGGGAAGAAAGATGGCTGAACTTGAATTTATCAAGGCCGAGCAACGAACCATGTCCAAGCTCTTTAATACTGCCCAAGAGCGCTATGCCGAGTTACTTCAAAAATACCCTCAATATATTCAACGGATCAAACTTGGTTACATCGCCTCCTATCTCGGTGTCAGTCAGGTTACCCTAAGCCGGATTCGCGCAAATATTCACACAAATTTTTAACATTTGTAAAAATTATTATCGCCCTAAAGCCGGATCTTTGTATCGAAACAAAAAATCAAAAAAGATATGAACTGGGTATTTTTAATATTGGGTGGATTATGTGAAATCGGCTTTACGACCTGCTTAGGTAAAGCCAAAGATGCGACCGGAAATGCGCAATGGCTCTGGTACGGTGCCTTTGTCGTATTCTTATTTGCAAGTATGGGCTTATTGATCAAAGCTACACAGACACTTCCCTTAGGCACAGCTTATGCTGTTTGGACCGGAATAGGTGCAGTAGGTACCGTTTTAATGGGGATCATCTTCTTTAAGGAGCCCGCAGATTTTTGGCGCATATTCTTTATTTTCACGCTGATTGCTTCCATCGTGGGACTAAAAGCAGTTTCCTCTCATTAATAGCAGGCTAGGTTGTTTAAAAGCAACAAAATTTCCTTACTTTTGTACACTCAATAGTAATCTAGGTCATACATTCCTAGAAGAAGCATTTTTGATATATGTTAGATAAATTACAAGCGATAAAAGAAAGATGGGAAGAAGTGGAAGCTGAATTGAGCAACCCTGATACCATGCAAGATATGAAACGTTTTGCCAAATTGAATAAAGAGTACAAAGATTTGGGCAAAATCGTGGATCAGTACCATATTTACAAGAATATGGTGAGTAATATTGATACCAATAAGGACATCATCATGAACGAGAAGGATCAAGAACTTCGTGAGATGGCTAAAGAAGAATTGGATCTTTTATACGTAGCAAAAGAAGAAAAAGAAGAAGAAATTCGCTTAATGTTGATTCCTAAGGATCCTGAAGATGCGAAAAATGCCATTATCGAAATTCGTGGTGGATCAGGTGGTGATGAAGCAGCCTTATTCGCTGGCGACCTTTACCGCATGTACACACGTTATTTCGAAACCAAAGGCTGGCGCAACGAAGTAATGGACGTTACCGAAGGAACTTCTGGCGGTTATAAGGAGGTGATCTTAAAAGTCATCGGTGAAGACGTTTACGGACAATTGAAATACGAATCAGGTGTACATCGTGTACAACGCGTTCCGGATACGGAGACACAGGGTCGTGTACATACTTCTGCAGCATCTGTTGCAGTTCTTCCTGAAGCTGAAGATGTCGATGTTGAGATCAATCCGGGTGATATTGAATTACAGACTTCCCGTTCAGGTGGTGCTGGTGGACAGAACGTCAACAAGGTTGAAACAAAAGTGCAGTTGACGCATAAACCAAGTGGTATCGTTGTGGTTTGTCAGGTAGAACGTTCCCAATTAGCCAACCGTGAGTTAGCGATGGAGATGTTGCGGAACAAACTTTACGAGCTCGAGTTGAACAAAAAGAACGGCGACATCGCTGCAAAAAGAAAAACTTTGGTATCTACTGGAGACCGTTCGGCAAAAATTCGTACCTATAACTACCCACAAGGTCGCGTAACGGAGCACCGTATTGGAATGACGATGTACAACTTACCGGCAATTATGGACGGTGATATTCAAGGTATTATCGATGCATTGCAGTTTGCGGAGAATGCAGAGAAGATGAAAGACGGTCAAGTAGATTAGTTTTTTTTCAAAAAATCTTTGCAGATACGTAAACAAACGCTATATTTGCACACCTTCTGAGGAGAAGGGTTGAGGTCTGGTAGTTCAGCTGGTTAGAATACATGCCTGTCACGCATGGGGTCGCGGGTTCGAGTCCCGTCCAGACCGCTTCAAAAGAGAGAGAAATCTCATATGTTCTTTAACAAAATAAGTTTTTAAGATTTTTAGGTCTGGTAGTTCAGCTGGTTAGAATACATGCCTGTCACGCATGGGGTCGCGGGTTCGAGTCCCGTCCAGACCGCCAAAAATTATTAAAAACAATCCTTAAGATTTTAGGTCTGGTAGTTCAGCTGGTTAGAATACATGCCTGTCACGCATGGGGTCGCGGGTTCGAGTCCCGTCCAGACCGCTAAAATTTTAAAAACACATTGTTGGTCTGGTAGTTCAGCTGGTTAGAATACATGCCTGTCACGCATGGGGTCGCGGGTTCGAGTCCCGTCCAGACCGCCAACAAGAAAAGCATCATTTATAATTAAATGATGCTTTTTTTTTGCCTTAACAATACAACAACTATTATTTTTTCAATTCGTACTGAAGTGCTCCAGAAGGGCAATGCTTGATCTGTTCAATCAATTCCGCTGTACTGGCATTTTGGGCTGTGATCCAAGGCCTATCTTTCGGATGATACACATTTGGGAGACTCTTCACGCAAACCGCAGCATGTGCACAGCGTTCAGGTATCCAAAGAACGGTTATCTCTCCATTTGGATGTGGATATCTAACTATTTTTTCCATAATTCCATCTCTCTTTAGCAATTTATATTTTAAGAACTAATAACGATAAGAACAATTTTGTTTTAAGAATTGGCTTTTCGCTTTTTAATCATACTGCTCACCCGGTAGATCATAAAAATACCGATGATAGAGAGCAGAATCACACTCATCCCCAATGTAGGATAATGTTCCAAGGGGCTTTCTTTTGTTTCTTGAACAATGATTACACCTGCTAGCGAAGCTGCCACACCTCCTGCCAGCTGCTGCAACGATGAACTGATACTCATAAATGCACCCCGATCTTTCATCTCCGGAACAGCCGTGATCAAAGCGGAAGAAGGCGTCATCCGACTTAAAATGCCCGCCATCATTAAAATGTTTAAGATAACAACAATATAAAATGGAGTAACGCCTAGGTTCGTGTAGATAAATACGACAACCATGAGCCAAAGGGAAGCGAACGCGAAAATCTTAAACTTATCGTAACGGTCGCTCAATTTTCCGACGATAGGCATAATAATCAATGAAGCGATACCCGAAATCATAAACAACATCGGCAGCTGCTCGTGGCTAACTTTGAGGTTATTGACTGCAAAAGCACTTCCAAAAGGCATCATCATATAACCTCCAATGGATAGCAAGGCTGTTGCAGCAAAGCCGATACGATATTCTCGCTGTGAAAAAGTCAGCCAAAGGTGCTTTAACGCAGATTGATGTTTCTGAAGACCGATATGTGCTGTAATCGGAATGAGTTTAATTGCAATGATAATGACAATAATTAAAGCCATCACGGCAATCCATAAAAAGGCACTATGCCAGCCCCAATTGTTTGCGATATACAGACCTATCGGAATGCCTAGGACCTGGCTGGCGCCAAAGCCCATCTGTACAAAGCCCATCACACGTCCACGTTGCTGAAGCGTAAAGATATCGGTGATAATAGCCATGGAGATCGAACCAATGACCCCTCCAAAGAGGCCCGTGATAATTCGAGCAGCGACCAAAGTCCAATAATCGTTGGCAAAACTACAGCAGAAAGTTCCGATAATAAAGCCAGAATAGAAAAAAAGCAGCAGCTTCTTTCGATCAAAACGATCGGCAAAACCCGCGGTAAGCAGCCCCGAAGCACCCGCGCTAAAAGCATAGGCCGAAACCGCAATGCCAAATTGAGCTGGTTTGAGATCGATGGCTTTCATCAGGATATCCCCCATCGGTGACATCACCATAAAATCAAGCACGACCGTAAATTGTGTCATGGCCAATAAAAAGACCACCAGTTTTTGGTATGCCGTAAAAGGCGCATTATCAAGTTTATTTATTTCCATACTGTCCGGTTTGCCTCGGTTTAAACTGGCCTAAAAATACAGAAGTGCGCGAACATTATATGTAATAAGTTTGCAAAATTATCGCCCGAGACCTTACCTTACCTTACCTTAC
>NZ_DJTD01000022.1:132431-165305 GCF_002440385.1 Sphingobacterium sp. UBA6317
ACCTTACCTTACCTTACCTTACGTGAAACGAAACGATCGCACTATTTAATCTTATCCTAGGTCGCCAACAAAAAAGCCAGCACCTGTTTGACAGGTGCTGGCTCAATATGCGATTTAAAGCAAATTATTCAGCGATAACAGCAAA
This sequence comes from Sphingobacterium sp. UBA6317, assembly GCF_002440385.1. Classification (NCBI taxonomy): domain Bacteria; kingdom Pseudomonadati; phylum Bacteroidota; class Sphingobacteriia; order Sphingobacteriales; family Sphingobacteriaceae; genus Sphingobacterium; species Sphingobacterium sp. UBA6317. Next base: position 132,577 of record NZ_DJTD01000022.1, read on the forward strand.
TTCAGCTCCGGAAGCATAATCATCACCACGTTGGGAGTTAAGTCCTGTAAAGCGGATATAACGTCCTTTCACAGGCTTTTCGAATCGAACAGTTTTTAATTTTTTATTCCGTTCAAAAGATCCGGACATCACATCTTCCCAGTTCTTCCCATCTTTACTCACCTGGATCTTATAATCCTTGATATCACCATTCGGTCCATCCTGTCTTGGTAGAAAAGTGAAGCCCTTAATTGTTTTGCTACTTCCAGCATCAAAATCAACCCAATGTGGATACTGTGCTACGGTAACCGAATACATCGTATGCCAAATCGAGGAAGGATCTCCATCCAATAGGTTCTTGGCATCCCCTTCACCAGTCTCCTGACTTGAAGCAAAAACAACCTCCATTGGAATGGTTTCGATTTTAGTGTATTGTTGTGTTACCTTCAATTTTTCATTTTGTTGATACCAAGCCGTTACTGTACCACCGGCGCGTAAGTCAAAAGGCGCTTTATAAACACTTGCCTTTGCATTGTTCAAACTGTATAATACGGTCTCATTTTTATTTCCCGATTGAATAGAAACTTCTCCATTTGAACTTCTTGCCAACGAAATGGGCGCGTCACCGGCAGTCGCTACCTGAGCCTTTGCTATCATATCATTGTTCTGAATCGGACGGATAATGAAACCGATAGCCGTTGGTACTGCTTTCACACGGTCCTTTTCTAACGGTGGCCCTTGTCCACAGCTATTACCACCAAGTCCTGTTACAGCTGCATCAAGATGCACGTGTACGCCCGAACTTTTTGGTAATTGATAAGGGTGCGGTGCAAAGGTCAACTCAAGCTCACTATAGTCCAAAGCGGATGTTGATAAATGCTCTTTCGCAATAAAAACAACTCCCTGTCCAGCATTATTTGTCAATGCTGTCCAACGCACATCCTCATTGTTACTCATATTTTGCGGATTAGGCCATGGCACAAACTGATCTTTTACAGTGCTTTTGTGCAATTCAATAAATTGTGCTGTCTTCCGATCAGCATAATTATTGATCGGTCCACGTCCATAATAACTATAATTGCCATACTCGGTCGGTAATTGCAAAGCATATCCCAATCGAGCTAATACAACACTTGCATTATTGGATGTAATACTCGACGACAATTCAATAGAGCCATCCTTATAAATTGTCCAGATCTGATTGCTTGTAAATTTAAAATCATCTTTGCCAAAAGGCTTATCCGTATGCTCTTTAAGCGTGTAGGTTCCCGAAGTTCCCCCCAACAAAGACGCGCCATATGGAGCTTGCGATTCAACCGTAAACGCCAATACAACTGTTCCATCTTTCTTGGTATAACTGTTTGAAGACAAAACCTTATGTTTAAGGTTATGTAATCCTTTTTCAAACCATTGTTGGTAAGCCCAGTTGTCATTGTCAACCGGAGCACGTAGTGCATCCAATTTTGGGCCTTCGCCATCGCGGATAACTTGTTTACCGGCATATGTTAGATTATATATCGAGCCTGTTTTATTGTCAAACTTCGCGATAAACTGATCTCCTTTCACCACCTGCAAATCACCCTCTTTGGAAAGCGACGGAGCCCCTCCTTGTGCAACAGCGGAAATCAACGGTTTATTTTCAGCCGCTTTGACAAACAGTTGTTCCTCCATTTGAACAAAACCTTTGGCCGCCCAAGGTCGATCTGTATTGAGAATAAACTGTACTTTTACAAAATACTCCGATCCCGCATCTAACTGCGCATAATTTATCGGCAATATAAGCTGCTTGCGTTGGCGCGCTGTCGGCAAATCAGCGGCACTGATTGTACCTGCACTATTTTTTACTTCTACCCCATCCTTATATAGCGACCATTGAACCTGATAATCGGATAGATCTTTAAAATAATTTTTATTGAAAAGCTCAATTTTCCCCTGTTGAATATCAACAGCCTTTACGCCCGCATTTTGGTACACTTTCTTGACCTCAAAATACTGTGGTTTAGGTTTCATATCGGCAAAGATCAACCCATTATTGACAAAGGTTCCATCATTGGGTTTGTCTCCAAAGTCGCCGCCATAAGCGAGAAAGCGTTCGCCGGTCTTCTTATCGTAATAATACATAGCCTGATCAATCCAATCCCAAATGGCACCGCCCATAAAGAAGTTGGTCGATTCGATGGCTTCCCAATAATCAATTAGGTTACCAACGGCATTACCCATGGAATGTGAATACTCCGAGATATGAAATGGATATTTCAATTTGTAAGTGCCTTTTACAGCTCCTCTTACCCAGTCTATTGAGGGGTATTGATTGGAGCCCATATCAACGATTGTATTGTTACGCTCGTATTGAACAGGTCTTGACGTATCGATTTTCTTGATAGCCTGATAGGCGGCCACGAAATTATCACCCGGACCGGCTTCATTTCCTAAAGACCAGATAACCACTGCCGGATGGTTGATGGTCGAATGCACCATCTCGATATTACGGGCTACATGGGCATTTTTCCATTCAGGAACATGAGAAAGAGACTCTTTGCCATAATAATATTCATGGCTTTCGATATTGGCCTCATCCTCGAGATAAATTCCATATTTATCGCATAAATAATACCAATAAGCAGGTTCTGGATAATGCGAATTCCGGACATGGTTGATATTCGCCCGTTTCATTAATTTCACCTCAGCTTCCATCTGTTCTCTGGTCACTACTTTGCCATGTTCAGGATTGGTTTCATGACGGTTGACGCCTTTCAGTTTCACCGTCTTACCATTGACATAATAATAACGTCCGGACAAGCCAAATTCATCATCCGCAGCCTTGGTATCTTTAATCTCAACCTTTCTAAATCCAACATAGGTAGAAATAGTCTCAACCGTTTTGTTCTTTTTATCCTTCAATTCAGCCACCAAAGTATACCGATAAGGTAATTCGGCAGACCATTTATCCGGATTTTTGACGTTCAACGTTGCGGCGACGCTATTAGAAACTTGACCATCCAGGGCTGGCACAGCTGATGAAGCTTCTGTCTGATCAACAAGGGTATTCTCGTCACTGTATAGCTTATTTTTATAAAGTGAATAAACTACTTTATACCCTTCAGCTTTCTTACTACCCAGATTGCGTACAGTACTCGTAATTTTCAACGAACCATTTTCGTAATTGCTGTCCAAGTCTGGAATGGCCGCTAAATCGCGAATCTGAACTTTTGGCGTTGAAGTAAGCGAAACATCCCGAAATATCCCGGGCAATCTAAACATATCCTGATCTTCCAAAAAGGAAGCGTCCGAACTCCGGTAAACTTCAACAGCCAACACATTTTCAGCACCCTTTTTTAAGTAAGGCGAGATATTGAAAGATGCGACGTTTCTGGAATTTTTTGAAAATCCGACATATTTGCCATTTATCCACAGGTAGAAAAAGGAGTCTACACCATCAAAATTGATAAATACCTCACGACCGTCCCAATGAGTAGGTACTGTAAAGTTACGTCGGTACGATCCTACTTCATTACGGTAGACATAAGTTGTCCAATCTTGGGCTGGCGTCCGCATAACTCCACCGCGCCAATCATCGACCTTTACTTGATGATGAAAGATCACACGTTGATTGGTATAAATAGGTACACCATATTTTAAGCTTCCATCCTTCTGTATACCATAAATATTCCAGCTCATAGGGACTGGAACAGATTCCCAGGCACCCACATTATAATTCGGGTCATAAAAGTCCTTTGGTCGCTCTTCCGGGGTCTTTACCCAGTTAAACTTCCAGGATCCATTGAGCGAAAGCCAATAGTTACTATGCTCGGGAAGTACTTTTCGCGCACTTTCTACGTTCTGAAAGGAGAAGAACGACGCATGCGGCAACTCCTTATTAAGTGATAATAATTGAGGCGATTCCCATTCATTCCCTTTTGGAGCCGTTGTGGCTCCATACTGGAAACCGTCGATAGATGACGTAATCGTTTGCCCTATCGTGACGGTAGTGTCCAGCGACAGCAATGAGGCTAGAATCGTTGAAAAAATAACAGAGTTTCTTAACATAATGTAATTAAGCAATTTAGTCCAGGAAACCAAATGTAACTTCATTTTGTAGTAATAACAAGCAGATTATTAAAGCACTCGATTGCGAAACTTTTTCGATACAAAAAAGATCATATCGAACTTTAAAATTGTTCTATAGGTTCTCCATTTGAGGATCGTACATAAAACAATGTAAAAACGTAAAAAATTGACCCGGCGAAAAATAACGATGTCCTCCCAAAAGAAGCTGATTCCAATAAAAAACAAATGCTTTCGGTTTCAAGGAATAAGCCTTATTTTTGGGGATAGATTTCACTTTAAACAAATAAAAGTTTACGTTTGAAAATATTTCGAAGAATTTTATTTTTCAAAGGGTTACAATTTAAGCATTAAGGTATTAATAGGTGAGTAAATTCAGTAAATCAGTCCTGCTAGAAAATGATGAGCAAATTATTGAAGGCATCAAAGACGGCAACAGCTTGGCGATAGATGCTATCTACAAGCGGTACTATCCGTCTATAAGCCATATGATCTTGCAAAACAATGGAAGTGAGGATGAAGCGAAAGATATTTTTCAAGAAGCTGTCATTGTGCTCTACGATAAAGTTACCAAAGGGAACTTTGAGCTCAGCAGCAAACTTAAAACATATCTTTACTCGATTTGCAGAAGGCTTTGGCTTAAGCAACTCAATCGTGCTGGTTTTGGCAACAGTGACATTAGCGGTTATGAAGATTCCTTATTTGAGGAAGAAGATCTACAACAGCATCAAGAACTTGAAAAGAAGTTCGACCAAATGGAACTTGCCTTAGAGAAAATGGGAGAACCTTGTAAGACAATCTTACATGATTTCTACATCTTAAACCATTCGATGCAGGACATCTGTGATAAATTTGGTTATACCAATACAGATAATGCCAAGACTCAGAAGTATAAATGCCTACAACGGCTGAAAAAAATATTTTTTTCAACAGATTAAAATTAGTGTAACACCATGGGAACAATGAATCAAAAAGAATTTTTCGAATTAGCAGACCAGTATCTTCGCGGCGAATTATCGGCCGAAGAAAAAGCTGCATTTGAATCTTTTTGTGCTGATCAGCCCTCCTATGCTGCCCAATTACAACAACACCGCGAATTTGTTGCCAATATGAAAGAAACCAGTCAACGGCTGGATTTCAAAAATGCTTTAGCACAATCAGCAAAAGAATACCATAAAACCCAAAACAAACCCGCAAAGGTAGTTCCTATAAAACAATCAGCGGTAATTTCACTTTGGGAACGCATCAAAGCAAGTTCTTTAGTGGCTGCAGTGGTAGCGGTATTTGCAGTATTTGGCACATTATGGCTGAGCGGTTATTACAGCAACCTCGAGAAAGCATCTTCCGATTACAGTGCATTACGTAGAGACATGAACAATGTCAAAAAGAACGTCAACGCACACAACGCTGCTATCAGGGATATCAATGACAAAAAATCTGTAAAAGGTACCGAAAGCCAGTTTGGTGCAACAGGATTTATGTTGACGACAGATGGCTATGTCGTCACCAATTACCATGTCATTAGCGGGGCTGATTCGATCTATTTACAAAATAGTAAAGGCGAATCGTATAAAGCACAAATCGTACACACCGATCCAAGCAAAGACTTGGCGATCTTATACATCGCAGATAAGACCTTTAAGAAAGCTAAAAGCTTACCTTACACGTTCAAAACGTCGACTTCAGATCTTGGTGAAGATATTTATACGATCGGGTTTCCTCGGGACGAAGCAGTATATGGTCAGGGATACCTAAGTTCATCAACAGGTTATGCCGGTGATACCATCGCTTATCAGATCTCCGTACCTGTCAATCCAGGTAACAGTGGCGGTCCGGTATTGGATAGCAGAGGTAATGTGATTGGTATTATTTCCGGAAAACAACGTGGCATAGATGGTGCCGCCTTTGCAATCAAAACGAAATCAATCTTGAACGCCTTAGCGGACATACCAAGTGATTCACTGGTTACCGGTCTTAAGATCAACAAAAAGAATAGCTTGGCAGGTTTACCAAGAACAGAACAAATCAAGAAAATGCAAGACTATATCTACATGGTTAAAGTCTATTAGGAGGCATTTATAACTTATAAAAAAGGCAACGTTTTTCAACGTTGCCTTTTTTTGTTCTTTAATTCCAAGGGCTTACTCCCTATAGATTAGGCTGTGGCGTCGTTCTCAAATACGGTTTGATCTCTTTGAAGCCTTTTGGAAATTTAGCAGGAATATCTTCTGTCTTAATCGCTGGCACAACAATAACATCTTCACCATGCTTCCAGTCAGCGGGCGTAGCGACTTGATAATCGGCAGTTAACTGTAAAGAATCAATGACCCGTAAAATTTCATCAAAATTACGACCTGTTGATGCTGGATAGGTCAGCGTCAATTTGATCTTTTTGTCAGGACCGATAATAAATACGGAACGTACGGTCGCTGTTGCGGAAGCATTTGGGTGGATCATATCGTACAATTCGGATACATGATGATCTTCATCAGCAATAACCGGAAAATTCACTTCGGTATTTTGCGTTTCATTGATATCCTTAATCCAATTCAAGTGATCGTTTACATTATCGACGCTTAGCGCAATGGCCTTCACACCCCTCTTGTCAAATTCAGATTTCAATTTTGCCGTACGGCCCAACTCTGTAGTACATACCGGCGTATAATCTGACGGGTGCGAAAAGAAAACGACCCAGCTATCTTTGATATAATCGTGAAAGTCTATTTCACCAATGGTTGTTTGCGCTTTGAAATTTGGCGCTTCATCCCCTAATCTTAAACTCATAATCTTATTTTTTAAATGTGTTTAAATTATATAGTCTACAAATATAGTAGATTAAATTTAGCAAACAAGTAATTCTTCAATTTTTTAAATTGAAATGAAAAAACTAAACTTAATCCAATTGAAAGTAAGGATTTTACAATTATAAACAAAATGAAAACCAACATGCCCCTTGCTACTTGTCCGCCCTACCCTGGCCATTACTTTCCAAAATGCTTATAATGATTAGCTCAAGTAGATTAAAAAGTAATTTGCTATATTACTATGCCTGCATAATATATATTTTGTATATTTGAGTATGTTGGTACACCGAGCTCATAAAATGATTGTGAGTTGGGAGGAAACTTTTTGACAGCAAACCTTATTATATATACGTTATCGGCTTGGTAACTGATGAACCAAAAAACTGAAATGCCATGAATTTTGAATTAAGCGAAGAGCATAAAATGATCTGCGACGCAGCGCGGGAATTTGCCCAGGAGCTAAAGGCTGGGGCAATCGAGCGCGATGAAGCCGCAAAATTTCCAACAGATTTTGTCAAGCAAATGGGCGAACTAGGGTTTATGGGTATCATGACCCCCGAAGCTTATGGCGGAGCTGGAATGGATACGTTGGCCTATGTTCTTGTGCTCGAAGAAATTGCCAAAATTGATGCCTCAGCGGCCGTTATCGTATCCGCCCACAATTCCCTGGTATTATATGGACTCAATGCTTATGGTACAGAGGAACAAAAACAAAAGTACCTGATTCCTTTAGCGAAAGGTGAAAAACTTGGTGCTTTTGCGTTGTCAGAACCTGAAGCTGGTTCGGACGCCTCCTCACAGCATACCACCGCCGAAGATAAGGGGGATCACTATCTCCTAAATGGTACAAAAAATTGGATCACCAATGGTGGCCATGCCGATATCTATCTTGTCATTGCACAGACACATCCTGAAAAAGGCCACAAAGGAATCAATGTATTGATCGTTGAAAAAGGGCTGCCGGGATTTACCATTGGTCCTAAAGAAAACAAATTGGGTATCCGTAGTTCCGATACCCATTCACTCCTATTTTCCGATGTTCAGGTTCCCAAGGAAAACCGTATCGGAGAAGATGGCTTCGGATTTAAATTTGCTATGAAAACACTCGATGGCGGTCGCATTGGGATTGCGGCACAGGCCTTAGGAATTGCTGCGGGTGCCTATGACCTTGCTTTGGCTTACTCAAAAGAACGAAAGACCTTTGGAAAACCGATTTCGGATCATCAGGCCATACAGTTTAAATTGGCCGACATGGAAGTTGATATCGAGGCAGCTCGACTTTTGACGTATAAAGCTGCCTGGACGAAAGACCAGGGGCTTCCTTACGGTAAAGAAGCTGCCATGGCCAAACTGCATGCATCTGAAGTTGCCATGAAACACACTGTCGAAGCTGTACAGATCCACGGTGGCTACGGTTACGTAAAAGAATATCATGTCGAGAGGTTAATGCGCGACGCAAAAATCACGCAAATATATGAGGGAACTTCTGAGATCCAACGTCTGGTGATTGCCCGTGAGATCCTGCGCTAAGGTCTCCGTCATGCAATGAACCCAAAAAGTTAAACACTTTTTTAGGACATTGCATGACGGAGACCTTTATTAATCTAAAGACTCTTCAATTTGTTATCGATCATAGCAAGATATTGATAATCCTGAAAGGCAAAGCTTGCCGTTTCTGCCATCGCCAGATTCAAAATAAACTTTGCTTTACGAAGTAAATTCTCCTGATTGCCATCTGTAGCATTCAACCCATCAAATAACAACGTTAAAGCCAATGGATGTAGTTGCTGAATTTGAAGATCTGTTTTGAGATATGCCGAAAGTTCATTTTCGGAAAGATTTAAAAAATAGGTCCTACTCTTTTCGAAGAATTTCTCATAAGCATCTTCAAATACTGCTGGATCAGTCGGCTCCGTAAAAGCATCATGCCCTTCTGTCCATATGCGAAGAAATTTACCAATTTCTTCGATCCAATTCATCAATACATCTTTCTTAAAACTTAATCCCATGATCTATGCTTATCTGATCTGTCCATTTCCGCGGACAATCCACTTCTCTGTTACCAATTTTTCCAATGCAAATGGTCCACGGGCATGTAATTTTTGGGTCGAGATACCTATTTCCGCACCCAGACCAAACTCACCTCCGTCCGTAAAACGTGTAGATGCATTGGCATATACCGCGGCAGCATCCACTGTATTCAAAAATTGTTCAATATGGAGTTCACTGGAAGAAACAATACATTCCGAATGTTTGGAAGAATATTTTGCGATATGCTCCAAAGCTTCGTCCAAACTGGTGACCGTCTTTATTGAACACTTCAAATCTAAAAATTCTCTTCCAAAATCGGCTTCATCTGCGCGCTTTAAATTTGAAAAATGTTGACCCTGTAATACCTCATAAGCTGTAGGGTCCGCGAAAACTTCCACCTGAGCATCTTCAAAATAAGTTTTCAATTTCGTTAGGAACTCGGCAGCAACAGCACGATCGACCAAAACAGTATCTAAAGAATTACACACCGATGGCCTGGAAATTTTAGCATTGGCAACAATTTTCGCTGCCATATCCAAATCTGCTGTACGGTCCACATAAGTATGGCATACTCCTGCTCCAGTTTCAATAACTGGTACTTTAGCGTGTTCCCTGACATAATCGATCAGCGACTGTGAACCCCGTGGTATGATAATATCCACGAATTGAGTAGCTTCCAATAATTCCGAAACATGCTTCCTATCAACAGGCAACAGTTGCACAATAGTTGTTGCAATACCATACTGCTCCAAGACAGCATGGATCACTTTCAACAACGCCTCGTTGGTGTGTAACGCGTCCGAACCACCGCGCAATAGACAAACGTTACCCGACTGAATACACAATGCAGCAACATCTATCGTCACATTAGGTCGCGATTCGTAGATGACCCCAACGACTCCGAGTGGAACCGTAATTTTCTCGATCTCCAATCCATTTGGCAATATCTTTTTTAGTAATAACTGATCTGTTGGATCTGCCAACTGAGCGATCTGCTTAACACTGTCAGCCAAACCTTTTAGACGATCGCTATTGAGCAAAAGACGATCCTTTTTGGGGTCGTCATCAGCCATACGATCCAAATCAATCTTATTGGCTTTTAATACATCAGTAGTATGTGCGATAAGACCTTCTGCGATGGCATTTAAAATAGTTATTTTGGTATCAGGAGCCAGTTGTTGCAAAATTTGTTTTGCTTTGGCCGCCGCCTGAAGTTGGTTTAAGATGGATTCACTCATAATAATACAATATCATTTGCATGTGCAATTTCTACATTTTTTTTACTGGTCTGGGACAAAGCGGATGAATCCATCTTCGCGCGGGCAACGGCAACAGTTAAGCCTTCTAGATTGACAATATTTAACACTTCTCCTTTTTCAAAATGCTCGACGATACGGGTTACCCCCACAGCGAGTAAACTTTTGTGCTTCAATAATGCTTCCTCCGCTCCACGATCAACCATCAATTCCCCTTTTATTAAACTTCCACTCGCGAGCCATTTCTTGCGGGAAGAGATCTTCTTACTTTGAGCCAGACACAATGTGCCAGTCTCGTGCTTAACCGCTTTTTGTATCGCCTCCTCGGTTTGCATACTAAAAATCACCACAGCAATCCCCATTTGATTGGCCAATCGGGCAAAGTTCAATTTCGAGGTCATTCCCCCTAATCCTACGGAAGATTTATCCTTCCTTGCCAGCCCTAAAATATCCCGGTCAATTGTTTCAATTTGCGGTATAATCTTGTTGTTTGCATCCAACACACCAGGAACGGAAGTGCTAAACAGTAATTTTTCGGCACCAAAACCAACAGCAATCAAGGTTGCCAGCTCATCATTATCTGAAAACTTCAGTTCTTTATTACTCACCACATCATTTTCATTTGCGATTGGAATAACATTGTTCCGCCACAATTCCTCATACGTATTTTTCAATTGTAGAAATTGATCCCGATTGGAAAAGTGATGTCGCTCACATAAACTCTGCGCCAATGAAATTTTAAACGGTCGGAAATAAGTAGAATACGTATTAATCAATATAGGGTTCCCAATTGCAGCAGCTGCTTTGCGTTCGGATAGCGTTCCTGTGTAGCTGGGCAGAAAACGTTTACCGGCAGCAACAGCACCTGAAGAGACCAAGACGATATTGTATTTCTTTTGTAAGGAAGCAATTTGCCTAGCGATCTCCAAAACAATACGTTCATCAACTTCTCCCTCTTTCGTGGTAATAGAAGCCGATCCAAATTTGACAACGAGAATTGGCTTTTTCATTTTTTAGTATGTTTTAGTTTAGATTTGAGCACTAATTTACTGAGAAGAATTTGATTTACGCAAAATATGTTAACAATTGAACAATATAGTTCAATCGTTAACCTTAGGAAGTACGGCCCAATCTATTAGGTCCAGGAGCATTCGTGTACCCGGCGTTTAACCCGTAGGAAATTTTACTTTGGCAGAATGCTGAGCACAAAAAACAGTATTATGCTGTAGATTAAATGTTTCATATGTAGCCAATTTATTTACAATTGCTACAAATATGGACGGTGGAATCTTAATTTATACGCTATTTAGCGTCGTTTAACAAATCTTAAATTGATTAACAATAATTAAAACCGACTTCCTTTACGAAGGGAATCGCTCTTCATAGAGCTTCTCCAAGGAGAACATTTCATCACGATATTTCGCTGCTTCCAAGAAATCCATTTCCTTCGCTGATTTATCCATTTTCTTCCGTACGTTATCGATCGCTTTCTTCAGATCCTTCTCACTGAGATACTGCATCACTGGATCAGCTGCAATGGCCTGCGACGGATCAGGTTCAACATAAATTTTAGGTTCAATACCCGAGAAATCAGCAACAGAAGTCTGCTCTAAGATCTCTTCTCTTGTTTTGCCCACAGTACGCGGTGTAATGCCATGTTCCAAGTTATATTTCATCTGCTTGTCTCGGCGACGATTGGTTTCATCTATTGTGACACGCATGCTATCCGTCATTTTATCCGCATACATAATAACCCGACCTTTATCATTCCGGGCCGCGCGACCAATCGTCTGAATAAGCGATCGTTCGGAACGCAGAAAGCCCTCCTTATCCGCATCGAGAATAGCAACAAGCGTGACCTCCGGCAAATCAAGCCCCTCACGAAGTAAATTCACCCCGACCAGGATATCAAATTCACCCAAGCGGAGCCCCCGCAAGATTTCAACCCGCTCCAAGGTTTTAATTTCAGAGTGGATATAACGGACTTTTAAGTTCAGCTTGGTCATATATTTGGAAAGTTCTTCAGCCATGCGTTTGGTCAATGTAGTAGCCAAAACACGTCCTCCCTCTTTAATGGTCTTATCGACTTCTTCCAAGAAATCATCGACCTGATTAATCGCTGGTCGTACTTCAATAATTGGATCCAGAAGTCCTGTTGGGCGAATGACCTGCTCAACGACAACACCTTCGGTCTGCTGCAGTTCGTAATCGCCCGGAGTCGCCGATACATAAATCGTCTGATTTGTCAAGGATTCAAACTCCGGAAAGTTTAAAGGTCTATTATCCAAAGCCGCGGGCAACCTAAACCCATGTTCTACCAAGGAAACTTTTCGCGATCGGTCACCTCCATACATCGCACGTAATTGTGGTAAGGTCACGTGACTCTCATCAATGACCAGCAGGTAATCTTCCGGAAAATAATCCAGCAAACAGAACGGACGCATCCCCGGTTGTCTACCATCAAAAAAGCGGGAATAATTTTCAATCCCCGAACAATAGCCCAGTTCACGCATCATTTCCAGATCATAATTGACGCGCTCCTCTAAACGCTTCGCCTCCAGCATTAAGCCCTCGTCTTCCAGTTGCGTTTTCCGTTGCATCAATTCATCTTGGATAGCCCAGATCGATTCTTTGAATTTTTCTTTCGGTGTAACGAAGAGATTTGCTGGAAAAAGAGCAAGATCTTCCATCTTGTTGAGCGTTTTCCCTGAAATGGGATCGATCTCACTCAGTTCATCAATTTCATCCCCAAAGAATGAAATCCGAATAGCATTATCCAAGTATGCCGGAAACACGTCCACTGTATCACCTTTAACCCGAAAGGTACCCCGTTTAAACTCTGTGGTCGTTCGCGAATATAAAATCTCCACCAACTTATGCAGGAAAGCGTTTCTAGTGACAGTCATACCGACCCCAAAACGAAAGATAGACCGGGAGAAATCTTCCGGATTTCCCATACCGTAGATACAGGATACCGAAGAGACGACAACGATATCACGCCGTCCCGACATCAATGACGACGTGGTTGCCAAACGCAGCTTTTCGATTTCCTCGTTAATCGCCAAATCCTTCTCGATGTAGGTATTCGTCGAAGCAATAAAAGCTTCGGGTTGATAATAATCGTAATAAGACACAAAATAGTTGACCGAGTTATTGGGAAAGAACTGTTTGAATTCACCGTACAACTGAGCCGCCAAAGTTTTATTGTGGCTTAAAATCAATGTCGGCTTTTGGGTTTCCTGAATCACATTAGCCACAGTAAAGGTCTTACCCGAACCTGTCACCCCCAAAAGCGTCTGGTATTGCTCTGCCTGCTCTACCCCTGCTACCAACTGCTTAATTGCTTCTGGCTGATCGCCTGTGGGTTTGTATTCCGATGTCAATTCAAATTTCATATATTTCCTGTGTCTTTAAGAAAACCATTCAGGCCTTTTCCAGCAAACATTGCACCACGAATTGCTTGAGCCCTAAGCTCAAAAACAGTTTTTGTAATCCGATGGTTTCAATCTGCTTCAAGACGATTTGTTGACCTGTGGTCCAGGCCATATCCTGCTATGTTCTTACACAAATTTACTAAAAATTTTACCATTTTAGCGCAAACTATAATAATACCATAGATGTTATTACTTTCAATTGATTATTTATTATCTTTAGCTTAACTGAACTAGCACACACGCCATGGTCACTATTCTATCTACCCAAAATAGCATTGCAAATCATTTTATTGCCGAACTGAGAGATATCACGATTCAACAGGATCGCATGCGCTTTCGTCGGAATCTGGAACGATTAGGTGAAATTTTCGCTTATGAAATCAGCAAGACGATGGCTTATAAACCTGTTGAAGTTGAAACTCCGTTAGGTGTGGCCAAAACCCATCTCTTGATGGAACAACCCGTACTCGCTACAATTCTGAGAGCGGGACTTCCCTTTCATCAGGGACTTTTAAATGTATTTGATCATGCCGACAATACCTTCATTGCGGCCTATCGGCATACCAAAAAGAGCGGTGAGTTTGAAATTCATAAAGAATATGTTAATACACCAAACTTAGATAATCGTACAGTAATCATTGTAGACCCCATGTTGGCCACAGGAAAGAGCCTTGTATTATGCTGTAAGGATCTCCTGGCCGAATATGACATCAAGGAATTACACATTGTTGCAGCCATTGCATCCGAGGAAGGACTGAATCACGTTCAGGCTTTTGTACCTACGGCACACATCTGGGTAGGTGACGTCGACCACGAACTGACCTCAAAAGCTTATATTGTACCTGGACTCGGTGATGCCGGAGACCTGGCCTACGGTGTAAAACATCATCAATGTGGATAAATTATTTAAAACTAAATTAACACTTAGATCATTGAAATTCAGTAAATTTATGTCAATGATGAAGTTTAATTTTTTTATATCTAATCTATATCGCTATGAGATGGCAAAAATACAATGGCGAATCCATTCGCTCCACGATTTTCGATGCTGTTGAGGAAGTCATTAAACGAGAAGATGCCCTAGGGAATAAGCTCAAGGTTTATATAGGCACCGATTCCCAAGTCAAGAGAGGCATCATCGACTTCGCTACAGTCATCGTCTTTCTCCGGGAACATAAAGGTGGATTTATGTTTATCCAACGGGACAAAAGGCATCACCGAATGAGCATTAAAGAAAGGATGCTGCTCGAAGTCCAAAAATCCATCGATATAGCCTATCAACTCTGCCCCCTCCTCGAAAAACACAAAGTAGACCTCGAAGTCCACGCCGACATCAACACCAATCCAAATTTCCAGTCAAATGTTGCCCTGAAAGAAGCCATGGGCTATATTATGGGTATGGGATTTGTTTTTAAGGCCAAGCCCGAGTCCTTTGCCAGTACCAATTGCGCGAATAAACAGGTTCAATAACGGACTATAGGGCAGACTTTGTATATTTAGGGTGTAATTTTTAATACACCACATGCAGGATTTTTTTCAGCAGATTGCGCGTCAATTTGCCCAGACCTCTTGGCTCGAATGGTTAGGTACCCTGACAGGCTTTCTTTGTGTCTATTTGGCCGCTAAGCAAAATATATGGAACTGGCCAATCAGTATCATCAGCGTAGCGTCCTACGCGATTCTGTTTTATAATGCCAAACTGTACGGAGATACTGTACTACAGTTCTACTTCCTGTCCACAGCTGTGTACGGTTGGTATTATTGGATAAGACGAAAAGAAGAAAAAAAGAAACCTATCGTCAAAGCCAGCAATGGGCAGCTGCTCCTTTGCCTCCTGGCAATCCTGATCCTAACACTATCAATCGGTTATCTCCTCGATAGCAAGACAAATTCCGATGTCCCTTATATTGACGCATTCTGCACCTCCGTAAGTTTTGTTGCTCAATTTCTGATGACGCGCAAAGTGCTTCAAAATTGGCTCTTATGGGTATTTGTGGATATTTGTTATATCCCGCTCTATATACACAAAG
The DNA here is from genome assembly GCF_002440385.1 of Sphingobacterium sp. UBA6317. NCBI lineage: Bacteria > Pseudomonadati > Bacteroidota > Sphingobacteriia > Sphingobacteriales > Sphingobacteriaceae > Sphingobacterium > Sphingobacterium sp. UBA6317. The sequence goes on from NZ_DJTD01000022.1 coordinate 148,176, forward strand.
ACCTTATGCTGACCGCAGTACTCTACCTTGTTTTCACGCTCATCGCTTGGAATGGCTATCGCGATTGGCAGAAAACCTATAAAAATTTTGCGTAATATTGCGTATCAAAACGATCGATGTGGGAAAAGATTTCATAAAAATTGCCGTTGTTGGCCCCGAGTCCACCGGAAAATCAACGATGGCACAATTTCTTGCCAAGGAATTTCAGACGGTATGCGTACCCGAGTATTCACGTTATTATTGCCAAAGCCTCAACAATAAATATACCCTGCAGGACGAAGTCAATATGTTTTATGGACAGGTAGCCCTAGAGGAAGCCCTGATCCCTTTAGCGCAAGACCAGCTCCTCATCTGTGACACCACCTTTCTTACGGTAAAAATTTGGTCAGATCATCTTTTCGGTCATACGCCGCAGGAAGTCACCGATAAAATTCAACAACATGTTTATGATCTCTATCTGCTGATGGATATCGATCTACCTTGGCAGGATGATCCACTACGGGATTTTCCCGAACAGCGCGAACACTTCATGGAGATCTGGAAAAGCGAATTGAACGCCATTAATGCGAATTACCGTCTTATTTCCGGGCTCGGCGACCAACGTCTTGAAAATGGACTTCATGCGGTAAAAGATTTTCTGACATTGATTTGAGACAAGTGTCTTGACGAAGCAGCCTTTTACAGCTATATTTGTAAGCATAAAGTATAGCTGTTGTTTATACGGACTAAAAATACTTGCCCAGCGACAGAAAGCTTTATAGAAACAATTAAAATAGAATATTAACATTTTACTTAAGAAATAATGTATCCAGAATATTTAGTAACTCCAATGCGTCAAGAGTTAGTTGATGCAGGATTCGAAGAATTAAAAACTCCTGAAGCAGTTGATCAGGCTATCGCATCAGAAGGAACTGTCTTTGTGGTTGTAAACTCTGTTTGTGGTTGCGCTGCAGCAAATGCACGCCCAGCTGCAAAAGCTGCTGTAAAAAATGAAAAACACCCAGCTAAATTGGTCACTGTTTTCGCAGGTATGGAAACTGATGCTGTAAACACTGCACGTAACTACATGTTGCCTTATCCGCCATCTTCACCAGCAATGGCTTTATTTAAAGACGGAAAATTGGTACACATGATTGAAAGACATATGATTGAAGGTCGCCCGGCACAAATGATTGCTGACAATTTAGTTGCAGCATTTGACGAGTACTGTTAATCACGTATTTTGATTTTTGAATTAAAAAGGCTGTCCAAGTTATTTGGATAGCCTTTTTTGTATTTGGATAATCCGTATTCGCATTACTTTTCCTTCAGGTTGCCTTTCACTACTTTACTGATGATCTACTGTCCCAATAATACGCGACAATTCAGCGTAGGTACTTCACGTAAAGCAATTCGATAAGTCAAAACCCCGCGTCCGCATCTCCAATAGATCTAGTCCCAAGCCTAGTTTCCGTTTATTCAAAGCTTTTTGCTATTTTTAGGTTATGAAAACCTTCCCAATCATCATTTTTTTGTTCTGCTTGACAATCATTTCATGTTCACCACAAACGAAAGTGGACCTCATTGTTTATCATGCGCAAATATATACTGTAGATTCGGCTTTTAGTATGGCACAAGCTTTTGCTGTCAAAGACGGTAAATTTATTGCCATCGGTTCCGATGAAGAAATACAGCGGAAGTACAAAGCAATAGAAAAAATTGATGCGCAGGGGAAGGCCATTTATCCGGGATTCTACGATGCTCATGCCCATTTATTTGACGAGGCCGAGCTAATGGATCAAGTCGACCTAAACGGTAGCGATTCTTTCGAGGAGGTTATTCAACGTGTCAAAAACTACCAGCAAAAAAATCCGGACAAAACTTGGCTGATCGGTGGTGGCTGGGACCAAAATCGCTGGAAAGATAAAACTTTCCCAACCAAGGACCTACTCGACAAAGCTTTCCCAGATATCCCCGTCTACCTCATGCGTGTAGATTATCATGCGGCGGTAGCCAACTCCAAAGCGCTAGAATGGGCCAAATTAACCAGTATTCCCACGATTCGTGGCGGTGTGGTCGGCGGGAATAATAATATCCCCAATGGCCTCTTGATCGACAATGCAATGGATCTTGTCAATAAGACAATCCCGGTTCCGAGTGAGAAAGACTACTTAAGAATGCTCAAGCGAACGCAAGACTCCCTCCTTTCCGTCGGTCTAACCACTATTGTAGACGCAGGTTTATCAAAAGAAAGACTCGATCTCCTAAAAAAATACTATCGCGAAGGACAGTTGAAAATTAGAGATTATGCCATGATCCTCGGCATTCCCCAAAACATAAAGTCATTTATCGATCAGGGTTTCTATGAAACGGACCGTTTCGAGATCAAAGGATTTAAACTGCTCGCCGATGGTGCATTGGGATCTCGTGGCGCGTGCCTCCTCGCACATTACCATGATGCCCCCACCCACGGCTTTCTCCTCCATAGCCCCCAGGAATACGAAGCCATGATCAAACAGATTGCCGAAAGTAAGTTTCAGGCAAATACCCATGCAATAGGCGATTCGGCCAATCGTATTATTCTGGATATCTATGGCAAATACCTCCACAATAATGGTGACCGTAGATGGCGCATCGAGCACGCCCAAATTATATCGCCTACAGATTTTGACAAGTTTCGAAAGTATCAAATCATACCATCTGTACAACCTACACACGCAACCTCCGATATGTACTGGGCCAAAGATCGACTTGGTGAAGAACGTATGAAAGGCGCTTACGCTTATAAGCGTCTGTTGGCAGAATATGGCAAACTCGCTTTGGGGAGTGACTTTCCGGTTGAACATTTTAACCCCATATATGGTTTCCACGCCGCTGTAGCACGTGTCGACAAAAAAGGCTATCCTAACCACGGGTTTCAGATGCAAGATGCTATAAGCCGTGAAGATGCCTTAAAAGGAATGACGATCTGGGCGGCATATTCTTGTTTTCAGGAGAAAAAACGAGGAAGTATCGAAGTGGGAAAAGATGCCGATTTTGTTATCCTCGAAAAGGATATCTTGAAAATTCCAAATGAGCAACTGCGAAATGTAAAAACAGAACGGACAGTAATTGCAGGTGAGACCCTGTTTAAAAGATAACAAGAACTGATATGCCTAGCCATACCCAATAAACTTATACCGCTAACGAAACAAGATAGCTAACAAAAGTATTGCTAACAAGTCAAACCTTTCTTAACCTGCATTAGCACAACCCTAGGGAGGATAATAACGAAAAGTTCAAATAAATTTTTACAATTACGAATATTTCGTATATTTACGATATAAACATATATTTATGAAATATTCATTATCAATCCTACTGTCTGTGGCCACGCAGCTATTATTTGCACAAGAGCGTACTCCTGCCATCGCTAAAGTACATTACGAATTCAAACATGTCAATGACAGTACCCAACGGGACCAATTTTTACGCGATGAAACAGTGGTTTACCTGAATCAGCAGGGCAGCTACTATACGTCATATTCATCCAAACGCATGCAGGAAGAGGTCAAAAAACAGATGGAAGATCCCGCATTTTCCGGCAATCTAACCCTTACTACGCGCTCCTCGCCCTCATCATCATCTTATCTAATCAACCCCGATCAAAATAAAATAACAGAGGTAATATCCGTTGCTAGTGACCATTTCTCCATTACTTCACCATATCCCACACAGGATTGGGAAATCTTGGGAGATCGTAAAGAAATCGGTGGTTACAATTGCCAAAATGCGAAGGCAACATTCAAAGGCCGCACCTATATCGCCTGGTTTACAACCGAACTTCCATTTTCCTATGGTCCCTGGAAACTTCATGGTCTACCCGGACTTATCCTTGACGCACGGGACACAAAAAATGAAGTGATTTTTGCTTACGCCGGATTCGATAAAATTGAAGATGGAAAAACATTTGTCGAACTGCCACAAAATACCATCGCAAGTACGGCAGATGAAGTAAAGAAAATTCAGGAAGCCTTTAAGGCCAATCCTCAAGCCTACATGCAAGCGCAATCCGGAAAGAATAGAGCCATCAATGTAGGCTCAAACGGAAACATCGTTGCCGTTCGATCCGGTAATTCAGGTGGAAGCTCCCCTATTGGTGCTTTGGATCCATCCAAAATAAAAAGTTTCAATATTTCAAGAGACGATAAATACAAACCTTCGAAGGTTACCAATAATCCGATAGAGCTGACGCCTTAATGAAAGTATTTCTATGTTTATTTATAGTCGTTTTGCTTGAGCAAATAACCTTTGCCCAGCAAACGATTAGTGGAACGGTCCAAGTGGATAAGACACAGCATCCCGTACCCTTTGCCAGTGTCAACATCCTTTCAGACGGTAAAATCATCGCTTTCAAGCCGACAGATAAAGATGGGCGTTTCACAATCACATTGACAAAGGAATATGCGAGCCTTTACCTGCAGATCAATCACCTTACTTACGAAAAATTTGAACTCAAACTTGGCACACAGACATCCAATCTTCGGATCGCCCTCGTTCCAAAAACCAATCTGCTACAAGACGTCATTGTAAAGAGCAAACCTAAAGTGAGCCGTTCAAATGATACGATTTCCTACGACGTCGGATCTTTTGCCAAAGAGGAGGATCGCAATATAGGCGACGTAATCAAACGCCTTCCGGGCATGGAAGTTACCGAATCGGGGCTTATAAAATACCAGGATAAAACCGTTTCTAAACTTTACATTGACGGTGACGATCTGTTGGAAAATCGCTATGGTGTAGGTACACGGACAATCCCGCATAAAATGGTAAAGGACATTCAGGTGCTCGACAATCACGAACATTATAAGGTCCTTAAAAATAAAAGATTTACAGACGACGTCGCCATCAATCTCGTTATCAAAGAGGAAGCTAAGCTGAAGCTCACTGGACAGGCCAAAATTGGCGTCGGCACCCCCAATCTCTATGATCCTGAATTGAATTCAATCCTATTCAACAAGAAAGTAAAGATGCTGAATGTTCTCAACGGGAATAATACAGGTCATGATCTTTCCGGAGATATTATTGGAGCCAATCAATCCTCTTTACTGGCCAAGTTCGGCAGCTCGACTATCAACAATCTCCTGGCGACGAGCACAACAGGCAGTCCAAATATTCCTAAAAATAATTATTACTTCAACAATACCGGTTCACTGAACACCAATAACCTATACAACCTCAAGAATCTCTGGCAGCTAAAATCCAATATTCAGGTTTTATACGACAACGATAGGCAAAATAATGCCTCAAACACGCAATACCTGCTCGATGATGGTGACGTTTATTTTAATGAGCAAAATCACATGAAAACAGCGCGTTGGCTTGGCGCAGCCAGACTTTCGGCATCGACCAATACGGAAAAGAAATATGCGAGCAATACTTTATCATTTGAATATGAAAAAAAAGATATTACAGCATTGCTGGCAAACTCCTCAGGGCAGATCGAGCAGTTCCAAAAACACCACATCAAGGGATTCAGCAACTTGTTCAGCTATATACCCCAACTTAAAAACAATGACATTATTGCAATCAACTGGTCTTTAAATTATGGCAATAAACCGCAGACATTACAGATCTATCCCGGTGTTTTTCCAGAAATACTCAACGATAGCATTCCCTATAAAAGCAGCCGCCAGCAAATCGAAGTTCCTTCCTTTTTTACGGAGGTCAGTACAGGTTATCGCTTCAATAAAGGCAGAATCAAACAATACTATCAAATTGGCTTCAATACAGATCGTCAACATTTCAACTCACTCCTTACCATAGTAGATAATGAGCAACGTGTTCGAACATTGGGCGATAATACCCGTAATAATCTGTATTGGAGCAGATCCCAAGCGTTTATTACACCGCAATATTCCTGGAAAACAAATCGATTTGAAACCCAGCTCGAGATCCCGATCACCTATTTGTTTACGCATTATGAAGATGTCAGCCATCAACTGGCCACGTCCAAAAATTCCATGCTGATCAATCCTAATTTAAAAGCAAGATGGCAGATTTCACAAGAAGACTATCTTCAATTTAACTATCAATTTGCGCAGGATATAGGCAATATTGAAGATATATACCGTGGTGCCGTATTACGGAACTATAGAATGCTTAGCCAAAATAATGCAGCGCTAAATGAATCCAAAAAACATACGTTTAATCTCAATTATAATTTGGCCCGCACCCTAAAAGTATTATTTGCAAATGCAGGTATTAGCTATACAAGATCGCTTTCCAACACGATGTTATCGTCCGTTATAAAAAATAACATCACCGAAAACATATTGGTCAATATGGATAACCTGCAAGATCGATGGTCATCTCAGATCGGATTTGATAAATACATCTTCCCTTTGGCAAGTACCCTCAAACTAAAAGGAAGCATTTCTTACTTCAAATACAATCAATTGTTAAACAATGCGCTAGTGCCTACTCGAAGTATGAGCTATCTATTTCAGCCCAGTATTGAAGCTAAGGTATTTAAATCTTATAATATTTCCTATTCAGGACTATTCAATTGGAGCCGGAGCAAACAACAGGGCCTTGACAATGCGATCCAAAACAAAACTACCACCATGATGCATAACATAGGCTTTCCAGCCAGTCCCTTTAAAAATGGCTTTATGCGGCTAAACCTACGTAATCTTTCCACCTTTCAAACAAACATGAAGAATGCAAGTTATACCTTCATCGACTTTTTTACGCGCTATAAGATCAACAAGTGGAAAATGGATATCGAATTGGAAATGAATAATTTGGCCAATATCAAAAACTATCGCACCTACCTGATGACGGCCAATATGATTTCACAGAATGAATTTGAACTTCGCGGAAGAACAATTTTACTCCGTACAGTTTTTAACCTATAAGGTATCAGACCACCTCTGAAAGAAGCAATTGTCTTGGCCTAATGTTCGTCTATTGTTTTATTGCTGGTTTTTTGCTGATGTGTTGTTGGTCTATTCTTGCGCCTAATGACCAATATCTTGTAATCGAAATCTTGCTGTTTTAGCAAATTATCGATGATGAACAAGAGTAATAAGTTTTTCAACCCCTAGAGGCAAACCGTTTCATTTAAAAAAAAATAGAAAAAAGAAGCCTGAGCAAAAAAATCACCCAGGCTTCTTTATATATCTTGCGAAAAATATTCTTTGTTAAAAAACTTAGAAATGTTTTCTATTGCATATCAAATAAATGTTTCTCTGCATGGTAAGAAGAACGAACCAGCGGTCCAGACTCCACATACTTGAATCCCATTTCCAAACCAATTTTCTGATATTTCTCAAATTGTGCAGGTGTAATCCACTCGATTACAGGATGGTGAGCTTTGGTAGGCTGTAAATATTGCCCCAGTGTCAAAATATGTACCCCAACGTTATATAAATCTTGCATTGCCTCGATAACATCTTCCTCTGTTTCACCTAAACCAAGCATAATTCCTGATTTTGTACGGAGTCCAGCTTCAGAAATTCGACGCAGACACTCAAGTGAACGATCATATTTAGCTTGAACGCGAACTTCTCTTGTCAAACGACGTACAGTTTCAAGGTTGTGCGAAACAACCTCTGGACGTACTGCAATCACGCGGTCCAAATTATCCCATTGTCCTTTAAAATCTGGCAAAAGTGTTTCTAAGGTTGTTTCAGGACTTTCCCTTCGGATGGCATTAATTGTCTCCGCCCATATTATCGAACCACCATCTTTTAGGTCATCACGATCCACCGAAGTGATCACACAGTGTTTTACCTGCATTAACTTGACAGAATTGGCAACACGATTAGGTTCATCCAGATCCACCGCCAACGGACGGCCTGTTGCTACCGCACAAAATGAGCAAGAACGTGTACAGATATTTCCCAAAATCATGAAGGTTGCTGTTCCAGCCCCCCAACATTCGCCCATATTCGGGCAATTTCCACTCTCACAAATTGTATGTAATTTATGCTCGTCTACAAGACTTCTGACATGTCTATATTCTTTACCAACAGGCAATTTGACACGCAACCAATCAGGCTTGCGTTGTGCAGGAGTTGCCGGAATAACTGGAAGTTCAATCATACAACAAAGTTAAGGATTAAAAATGTAATTTCTAACCGTCAATTTGTTGGTTTTATATCATAAAAAATAAGCGATTACCGTCAATAATAGAATTATGAAACAAAAATTAGGATATTTGTGTTGATTATCATTAATCTAATAACAAAACTATGCGACTGAGCCGATCTTTATCCATGTTGTTACTTGGGGGTGCAACCATTTTTACAGCACAAGCCCAAACCAACTTTGACATTATACCCAAACCTTCGAAAATCACCTTGGCTACTGGAACATACGCTATCCCTGCACATCTTCAGGTTATTGTTTCAGATGAATTTCAGGAGGCGACACAGTTACTTACTGAACACCCCGCCATCAAAAGCCTCACTGTCGAAGTACTCAAGAAAAATAAAAAAGGCCCTAAAGAAGGCTTTCGCATTATTAAAGCTGTCGATGCAGATAATCTGAGTAAGAACGCCTATTCCATTCAAATCGATGAAAAAGGCCTGCTACTCAGGGCTTGGAATGTACCTCAGGTGATCAATGGGATTTACACGCTGGTTCAATTAGGCTATCTACAAGCCGATCCAAGTAAAGTAGCCTATGCGACTATAGTCGATGAGCCTCGCTTTGCCTATCGTGGCTTACACCTGGATGTATCGCGTCATTTTATGCCACTATCCTTTGTAAAAAAGTATATCGACATCATGGCCATCTATAAGTTCAATAACTTTCATTGGCATTTAACCGACGGAGCAGGGTGGCGACTGGAGATTAAAAAGTACCCAGAGTTAACACAAAAAGCGGCCTGGCGAACACATACGAGCTGGAAAGATTGGTGGAACAATGGTCGTCAGTATGTAGAAAAAGGTACGCCAAATGCCAGCGGTGGATTCTATACACAGGAAGAGGCCCGCGAATTGGTCGATTATGCTGCCCGCAAAGGAATCAATGTTATTCCCGAAATAGAAATGCCCGGACATTCGGAAGAAGTATTGGCCGTATATCCCGAACTCTCATGTTCCGGAAAGCCCTATAGTCAGGGAGAATTCTGCATCGGTAATGAAAAAACCTTTGAATTTCTAAAAAATGTATTGGATGAAGTCCTCACAATATTCCCTTCCCAGTACATTCATATCGGCGGTGACGAAGCTGAGAAAAAGCATTGGGAAACCTGTCCAAAAGATCAGGCACTCATGCAGAAAGAAGGACTGAAATCTGTCGACGAACTGCAGAGCTATGCCATCAGACAAATGGATCAATACCTGCAATCTAAGGGTAGAAAACTGATCGGTTGGGACGAAATCCTACAAGGGGGACTTACCGAAGGAGCTACCGTCATGAGCTGGCGCGGTGAAGATGGCGGCATAAAGGCCGCAAATGCAGGCCATGATGTCATCATGACTCCCGGTTCACACCTCTATTTTGATTCTTATCAGACAGACCCTCGGACACAGCCTGAGGCCATCGGCGGTTACCTGACACTGGATAAGGTGTATTCATATGATCCTATTCCAGCGGCCATTCAAGGAGATAAAGCCAAGCATATTCTCGGAGCACAAGCGAATATATGGACAGAATATGTTCCTACCACCGAACACCTTGAGTATATGGTATTCCCACGTGCATTGGCTTTAGCAGAGGTCAATTGGACCAATAAAGATGGGAAAAGTTGGACTGACTTTGAGCGAAGACTGCAATCTCATTATAAGCTTTTACAAGATCTGAACGTCAATTATTACCGTCCTTCCTTTAATGTCGCTTATACGGCCACCTACAATGCAGCTAAAAACAACAATAAAATTATGCTGACAACCGAGCAACTAAAAACAGATCAGATCCGATATACCATTGATGGCAGTGAGCCTACAATCCAGTCTACGCCGTATACCGGACCATTTGAACTCAGCTCGACAGGCCATATCAATGCGGCTTATTTTCTAGATTCTATCAAAATTGGTCCAACCCTATCCTTTGATATTGACATTCATCGCGCTATCGGAAAAAAAGTAGCGTACAACACAGCATGGTCGGGATATCCAGCACAAAAAGATTCTACCTTAACAAATGGAATCATGGGTGGACTTTCCTATCACGATGGCCAATGGCAAGGATTCACCAGTCCGATTGATGTGGTCGTGGATATGGAACGTAGAGAAGAAATACACCAGGTAGCCATGAATTTTATGCAGATAATTGGCCCAGGCGTTTACATGCCCGGAGAAATGGAAGTCCTGCTTTCGGATAATGGCCGTACCTTCAGATCGGTAGGAACAATCAAAAATGATATATCCGATAAAGAGTCCAAGTTGACTTTCAAAAGGTTTGAACTCAAACTTGACAAAGCACAGCAGGCGCGTTATATAAAGATCAAAGCCAGCAATCCTAAAAAAGGTTATTTGTTTACAGACGAAATCATCGTTTATTAAACACATCTGGACAGTTTTCTAAACCTGCATGTTTTATTGACTTGTGGTTTCTCATTAAAGCATCAATGAGTTCAAAACTCACTGTTATCGGAAAACAACAACCTTCATGATTTCACAGCACCAATAGCTCTAAAATCATGAAGGTTCTATACTCGTTTTTGTTTTTCAGGACTACTTTTCCAACAAACGGCATTTAATTTTGAAATATTATTAAAATAAATACTTAATTTTCAAAATTTAAAATGTAACTTTGCACTCCGACAAAGCAGTCGGAATGACCCTTCCCCATGAGCTATTTTTGATTGTCTTTGCTCAGATTTACAATAGGAAATTTAATTTTTTGAACTAGATATAATGCCAAGAAACACTTCCATTAAGTCGGTTTTAATCATCGGATCAGGTCCCATCGTTATCGGTCAAGCTTGTGAATTTGATTATTCTGGATCTCAAGCATCCCTTTCATTGAAAGAAGAAGGTATTGAAGTATCCATCATCAACTCAAACCCTGCAACAATCATGACGGACAAAGTTGTTGCGGACAATGTCTACTTACTTCCATTAACTTGCGAAAGTATTGAAGAGATTTTGCAAAAACACAACATTGACGCTGTACTTCCTACCATGGGTGGTCAAACGGCTTTGAACTTATGTATCGAAGCTTCCAACCTAGGCCTTTGGGAAAAATACAATGTAAAAGTTATCGGTGTTGATGTTGCTGCCATTGAAAAAACTGAAAACCGCGAAGAATTCCGTCAATTAATGGTTGATATCGGTGTGGGCGTTGCAACATCCAAAATTGCAAACTCATTCCTTGAAGGTAAAGAAGCGGCACAAGAGATTGGCTATCCGCTTGTTATACGTCCATCTTATACCCTTGCAGGTACAGGAGGTGGGTTTGTTCACAGAAAAGAAGATTTTGACGCAGCCTTAAATAGAGGTTTACATGCATCACCAACACATGAAGTTTTGGTTGAACAAGCTGTATTGGGCTGGAAAGAATTTGAGTTGGAATTACTTCGCGATACCAATGACAATGTTATCATCATCTGTACTATTGAAAACTTTGATCCAATGGGTATCCACACTGGAGACTCGATCACCGTTGCACCAGGCATGACATTATCAGACAAATGTTATCAAGATATGCGTAATCAGGCTATCCTAATGATGCGTTCAATTGGTACATTTGCGGGTGGTTGTAACGTTCAGTTCTCTGTAAACCCAGAAAACGAAGAGATCATCGCCATCGAAATCAATCCACGTGTATCACGCTCTTCCGCTTTAGCATCGAAAGCAACGGGTTATCCAATTGCGAAGATTGCAGCTAAACTGGCGATCGGTTACAACTTAGATGAATTACAAAATCAGATCACCAAGACAACATCCGCATATTTTGAACCAACATTGGATTATGTGATTGTTAAGATTCCTCGTTTCAACTTCGATAAATTCAAAGGAGCAAACAAAGAATTAGGTCTACAAATGAAAGCGGTAGGTGAAGTTATGGCAATCGGCCGTACATTTATCGAAGCTTTACAGAAAGCATGTCAATCCTTGGAGACTGGCCGCGCTGGTTTAGGTGCTGATGGTCGTCAATGGAGAAACCTTGACGAAATCATGGATAGTCTCGAACATCCAAGTGGTGACCGCTTATTCCATATCAAAGATGCTTTCGAATTAGGCGTTCCTTTGGAATCGATCCGTAAGGCAACACGTATCGACAAATGGTTCTTGGTACAGATCCAAGAGTTGGTACACCTTGAGCAAGAATTACGTCGTTATCAATTGAATAATATTCCACGCGACTTCTTCATGACCTTAAAACAAAAAGGTTATTCAGATGTACAAATCGCATGGTTATTAGGAAATGTAACCGAGGATCAAGTGTACGATCGTCGTAAGGAGTTAGGTATCAACCGTGTTTACAAAATGGTCGATACTTGTGCTGCAGAATTCCCGGCACAAACACCTTATTACTATTCGACATTCGAAGAAGAGAACGAATCCATCTCTTCAGATAGAAAGAAAATCATCGTTTTAGGTTCTGGTCCAAACCGTATCGGTCAAGGTATCGAGTTCGACTACTCTTGTGTACATGGTTTATTAGCCGCTAAAGAATGTGGTTACGAAGCGATTATGGTTAACTGTAACCCGGAGACTGTATCGACAGACTTCAATATGGCTGACAAATTATACTTCGAGCCCGTATTCTGGGAGCACGTACGTGAGATCATCGAATTAGAAAAACCCGAAGGTGTTATCGTTCAGTTGGGTGGACAAACGGCTCTTAAAATGGCTGAGCGTCTAGAGCAACTTGGCGTAAAAATTATCGGTACTTCATTTGAGAATATGGACTTGGCAGAAGACCGTGGCCGTTTCTCCGATCTATTGAAAGAACTGGAAATTCCATATCCAAGATACGGTGTAGCAACTTCAGCAGAAGAAGCATTACAAGTTGCAAACGAAGTTGGCTATCCAGTATTGGTGCGTCCTTCTTACGTATTGGGCGGACAAGGAATGAGTATTGTCATCAATGACGAAGATTTAGAAAAAGCTGTCGTTAACTTGTTGAAGAATCTTCCTGGAAATCATATTCTGATTGACCACTTCCTGGATCGTGCAGAAGAAGCTGAATCAGATTCAATCTGTGATGGTGAAGATGTACACATCATTGGTATGATGGAACACATCGAGCCTGCAGGTATCCACTCGGGTGACTCATCGGCGGTATTGCCTCCATTTGGTCTATCACAAGCTGTTCAGGACAAAATGGAAGAATACTCTATTAAATTGGCAAAAGCGTTGAACGTAAGAGGTCTATTAAACATCCAGTTTGCTGTCAAAGGTGAAAATGTATATGTAATCGAGGCTAATCCACGTGCATCACGTACAGTTCCTTTCATCGCTAAAGCTTATGATGTTCCTTACATCAATATTGCAACTAAAGTCATGTTGGGCGTCAATAAATTGAAAGACTTTACAATCGAACGTAAATTGAAAGGATACGCGATTAAAGAACCTGTATTCTCTTTCAATAAATTCCCTGAAGTAGACAAGCAATTAGGCCCTGAGATGAAATCAACTGGTGAAGCAATTCGCTTTATCAAAGATCTACAAGATCCTTATTTCAGAGAATTGTACAATCAAAAATCAATGTTTTTGAATGCACAATAAGGCATATCAATAAAATAGAAAAGGCTTGCACATGCAAGCCTTTTCTATTTTATATCTTTTACACAGCGAAATCCAACATTATTTGTAGGACTGTTGACCTCTCCTTTTCCTCTGCTTCCGGCTTTATACCTTTCGCAATATTGATCATTGCAAAGAAATGACCCTCCCCGCTGAACGCGTTTTTCAAGATTTGGTTCCTGTGGATCATAAGAATCTTGTGGTCCTTTGGGATTAGCAGCTGTACTATGCTGATAATAGTCAGGTCTATAAAAATCAGCACACCATTCCCACACATTCCCTTCCATATCATACAGTCCCAACGCATTTGCCTGAAATGATTTTACAGGTGCTGTCCCCTCAAATCCATCTTCTTTTGAATCTTGTACCGGAAACTTTCCCTGGTAAATATTTGCGGTCCATTTACCATTAGGCTTCAAGTCTTGGCCCCAATAATACAAATCGTCGTTTGCATCTTTACGTCCTCTAGCCGCATATTCCCATTCCGCTTCTGTAGGTAATCGCTTGCCTGCCCATTCCGCATAAGCTGCAGCATCTTCATAGGCAACCTGAACAACAGGATAATTCATTTTGTCCTTTATCGAGCTATTCGGCCCCTCGGGATGTTGCCAGTTTGCACCAGGGACATACTCCCACCACATCAGGTAATTATTTAATGAATTGAGTTCTTTGGGCTTAGAGAACACAGCCGATCCCGGGACTAACATCTTGGGATCCACTCCCGGAAAATCTTTCGGATCAAGCTCTCGCTCAGCAACAGTTACATAACCCGTCTCCTTTACAAACTGCGCAAACTGTGCATTTGTGACCTCATGTTCATCCATATAAAATGAATTTAGTTCAACCTGATGTAGGGGCTTACTATCTTCAAAATTTGAACTTCCCATTAGAAATTTGCCCCCTTCGACCAATATCATTTTGTCCGCATTCTTGCTTTTTAGCTGGGCAATTTGGGATTTTATCATACCAGCGCGAGTAGGTATATTTTCCCCAACACAACAGGAAAGTGTATCCTTGGTGGAAAATAACGATAAACAGGTAATTAGAGTCAGATTGAATAACATAATTAAAGATAAACATAAAAGGGGAACAATAAAAAGTTCCCCTTCAATAAGTCATTTTATATAGGAGGGCTATACGCCCAATTGTATATTTTCTTTTTTCGCTGATCTCGAACGGATAGGCGTATTTCCGCCACCTTTTAACGTGATTTCTACCGGCGTATTATTTTTCCATGCACCTTTTGTGAAATCCGGTACATCAACTGTTTTACAGTTCTTTTCGACAGATTCGAAACTCAACGGTACGATACAGCTCCATGAAGCAGCGTCATAGACATCCTGATCCAAAGGTAATCCATTGCGCAAACAATCAATTAGACGCCAGTCCATCATAAAATCCATCCCACCGTGTCCACCGACCTGCTTTGCCTGCTCACCAATATATTTTACCAATTCTGGGGTGTATTTATCATACAGTTCCTTCAATTTCTGTTCTGTAATGAATTCATGACCAAAAGCAATATTCTCCGTAGGGTACTTTTGTGCAAACCCTTTGGTACCACTCAGTGTATGTAGCCTAGAATAAGGTCTAGGAGAAGTAACATCATGCTGCAACATAATCGTTTTCCCTTTGGCCGTACGGATAAGCGTTGTATTCATATTACCACGGTATTTCTTTCCTACAAATTCCTGAAAAAAAGAATCCTTAGCGGCTAACTCTTTCGCTTTTTCTCCCATCATAAAATCACTGGAAGACACCGCCACAAGATGATCCATTTTATCCCCTCTATTGATATTTAAGCATTGTGCCACAGGTCCAAGTCCATGTGTAGGGTACAGATTTCCATTTAGTTTTATATTTTCTCTTAGGCGCCACATGTTATCATAGCCATTTTTTGCAAAGTTAAGATCAAGCAAATCGTGAATATAAGCACCTTCGGCGTGAACGAGCTCGCCAAACAAGCCTTGGCGCACCATATTCAATGTCAGCATTTCGAAGAAATCATAACAGCAGTTCTCCAGCATCATACAATGCTTTTTAGTTGCCTCGGATGTTTTTACCACCTCCCAACAATCCTTGATTGTCAAAGCGATCGGGACTTCACAAGCCACGTGATTACCCGCTTTCATCGCCGCAATACTCATCGGAGTATGATAATCCCAAGGCGTACAAATATAGACCAGATCAAGCTTCTCTTCTTTCAACAAGGATTTCCAGCCATCTTCACCTGAATACGCTTTAGGAGCTGCTAAACCTTTCGATGTAACAATTTTTGTTGCGCGCTCCACCCGGTCTGGATGCTTGTCACAAAGTGCGACAATTTCGCATCCCTCAATAAAGGACAAGCGTTCAACAGCACCAGGACCGCGCATACCCAATCCTATCACCGCTACTCTGACTTTATCGATTTTTGGAGCTGCATATCCAGACATATTAAACGACGCGGCTGCCGTATTGGCATTGACCAGAGTAGGGAGTGAAACAGCCAGCGATGACAATATTCCGGCTTTTTTAAGAAAATCTCTTCTAGAATCCATAATTTAAAGTTCATATAAATTTAAAGGGACCAATTGGTCCCTCTAAAAAATCACCTATTTTAAAACAAACTAAACAGTCAATAGAAAAAATCCTTTTGGATCGGATTTTATAGTTGGTTCTATTTAAAGAACTTAATCTCTATAACAATAATATAACACTTTTTTCTAAATAAAAAATGAAACTTGAAAGCAATCGTTTGCTTAATCTACACAAACGATTGCTTAAATTTTTATCTTCGTTGTTTTTCAATCGATATTCTGCAGCCACAGAGTTTTTAATAATGAAATTCCGAGTAGAATAATGGCATTGCTACAATATAATCCAGCAATGATTACTAATGAATGCCGAGCTGCATTTGTTATCGTTAAGCAATTGTAACTTCACAGAGGCCTAGCTAGAAGTATAATGTTATCGGGTTCCTGATCGGGATATGTAGATGAGAAATAGTATGTGGATACAATGATATCTGCCTTATTAAGCTTAATAACAGTGTAGAATGACCGTATAACATATGAATTTTATAGCAAGAACTATAGCCACTCACTGTATAATTCACAACAGTTGGATAGCCTATAAGGAAAGTAAACTCAAGCAACGTACTGCGATAACCAATAGGCGGAGGATATGCAATAGCATTGTACGGGGAAGTACAGGCAGGTAGCTAAACGAAAGAAGCCCTTGACTGTTTCCAGCAAGGGCTTCCGTGTAAAAAAAGGCACCGACCTACTCTCCCACCTGTTACGGCAATACCATCGGCTCTGGCGGGCTTGACTGCTCTGTTCGGAATGGGAAGAGGTAGACACCGCCGATATAGGCACCTAAAAATCTTTATTGGCTGATCTATGATAATATATCATCGTCAGGCCAACTGACATATCTATTGAAAGAGCTTCGTTTCTTTTTTGTTATTCTTTTCGTTTCT
>NZ_DJTD01000055.1:0-40760 GCF_002440385.1 Sphingobacterium sp. UBA6317
ATAAATTTGAGACAGCTTCTTTCTTAAGTGCTATTGACTTATTGTTAATTTGTGCGTCCCGGATACACTTGGAGTGCTTTCTCTAAGCAAACTAAAGCGCTTTTAAGATCATCCTGATTCAGTACATAGGCCAGGCGGACTTCATTTACTCCAGCACCCTCTGTACTATAAAAGCCCGTAGCTGGAGCCATCATAACTGTTTCGTTATTGTAAGAGAACTCTTCCAACATCCATTGACAGAATTTATCTGCATTATCAATTGGTAATTTGGCTACGACGTAAAATGCGCCACCCGGGTTAGGAGAGTAAACTCCTTCAATGGCATTGAGCCCTTTTACGAGGGTATCTCTTCTTGCTGTATATTCTTTGGATACCGCCTCGAAGTAACTGTCTGGTGTATCAACAGCAGCTTCACCCGCTATTTGTCCTTCTAAGGATGGGCTTAAGCGCGCTTGTGCAAATTTCAGTGCTGTCTGATATAGTTCTTTATTTTTGGTAATGATACATCCAATACGCGCACCACAAGCGGAATAACGTTTTGATACTGTATCAAAAATAACGACATTATTTTCGAGACCTTCTAAATGCATTGGTGAGATAAACGCTCTGCCATCGTAACAAAATTCACGATAAGCCTCGTCTGAAAAAAGGTAAAGATCATATTTTAGACAAAGTTCACGAAGAGCTTCGAGTTCTTCTCTGGAATAAAGGTAACCCGTAGGGTTATTTGGATTACAGATGCAGATCGCTTTGGTTTTAGCGGTAATTACCTTTTCAAATTCGGCGATGGAAGGTAATGCAAATCCACTTTCAATATAGGACATGATTGGTTTGATTACCACATCGGAGGAACAAGCAAAACCATTGTAATTTGCATAAAATGGCTCTGGAATGATGATCTCTTCGCCTTCATTTAAACAGGCTTGCATAGCGATCATAATCGCTTCCGAACCACCATTTGTCACTAATATATCTGTCGGCTCGATATTATAATTTAGCTTATTATAATATTCTGCTAACTTGTTTCGGTAAGAGGCTGTACCTTCAGAAGGTGTGTAGGCCCACACTTTGAACTGTATATTTTTCAAAGCATTAAGCATCACTTCAGGTGTTTGGATATCAGGTTGTCCGATATTGAGGTGATATATCTTTTTACCTTCTTTTTTTGCTTGATCAGCATATGGCGTCAACTTTCTAATAGGCGACGCAGGCATATTCAGCCCTTTTTCTGATATTACTGGCATTATAGTTTTTTTAAAATTAGTAGTGCAAAGCTAACCAAAATAAAACGAAAAAAGCCACATGATGATGTGGCTTTTTTCGTTTTATCTATGGGAATTGTTATTCTACAATACCCTTAATGTATAGCGTTTTTACAGGAGTCTTGGTATTCGACTGCACCGTGAAGCTCTTTGTGAATGGCGCTTTTGCTGCAGCATTGTAAGTCACTTTAATCGTGCCACTTTCTCCTGGTTTGATTGGCGTTTTTGTAAATTCTGCTACAGAACATCCACAGGTAGGCACCACATTGGAAATGATAATTGGCTCGCTACCGGTGTTAGAAAATTTGAAATTATACGAAACGGGCGTGCCGGCCGGAATTTTACCAAAATCATGTGTTTCTTTTTCGAATTTAAATTCTCCTTGTCCTGTTTGCATCGAAGAAAAACCAATAAAGGAAATGATGACTGCTAAGATTGTTATATACTTTTTCATGCTTCTAAAATATTACTTTACGATTAAAATAGTACAACTGATATGCCAAATTTAATATTTATTGCCAATTTATTGTACATCTAACAACTTTATTACAGTTATATTATCCCTTCTTTCAATAGATCCTGTATGTGGATAACACCAGCGTAATTTCCTTTGTCGGAAACCAATAGTTGTGTGATGTTGTTTTCACGCATAATATGGAGCGCATTGGCGGCCAATTCATCTTTATCGATAATTTTAGGTGATTTTCCCATGATATCGGCGGCAGTAATTGTTGCTAAATCCGTGTGTTTCTCCAGCATACGACGGATATCACCATCTGTGATGATGCCAAGTATGTTTTCATCATCCAACACGGCGACAGCTCCCAGTCTAAACTGTGTTATGGTGATGATGATATCACTTACTGTGGCTTGTTGTGGGACGCTAGGTTTGCCATTCTGATCGGATAGATCGCCGACTCTCAAGTACAGCTTTTTGCCTAATGCTCCTCCTGGATGGTATTTTGCAAAATCTTTATCCGTGAAATCACGGCACTCTTGTAATACCACGGCAAGCGCATCACCCATTGCCAACTGAGCAGTTGTACTTGAAGTTGGTGCAAGGTTGTTGGGACAAGCTTCTTTCTCAACGGTGGTATTTAAAATATAGTCGGCATTTTTAGCGAGGTAGGAATCTGTATTTCCGACCAAAGCAACCAATACATTCTTTGTCTGTTTTAAAAAGGGAACAAGTACTTTAATCTCAGGTGTATTACCACTTTTAGAGATGGCAATAATCAAATCATTTTGTTGGATGATACCAAGATCTCCATGGATAGCATCAGCAGCATGCATAAAAATCGATGGTGTACCTGTCGAATTGAGCGTTGCAACTATCTTTTGAGCGATAATAGCGCTTTTACCAATTCCAGTTACAATAACTCGGCCGTGCAAATTAAGAATACGATCGACAACGGTAACAAAATCATCATCAATATATTGAGCTAAAGCAGCTACTGCCTTGGCTTCTTCTTGAATAGCTTGAATAGCTATATTTTTTATTTCGTAGTTGTTTTTCACAAAAAATACTCTTACTTTTATGTATTAGAATAGATTGCAAAAATAGATTATTTTTCAAGATTATTTCTTCATTTATCTATCTTATTTTTGCCCAAGGCGCAATGGAAATAGAAAAATCACTTTTCGACAATTTACAAGATTTTTTTGGTTTTGATACTTTTAAGGGGGATCAGGAGGCAATTATAACCAGTATTCTTCAACGGAGAGACACGTTTGTAATTATGCCAACCGGAGGAGGGAAATCAATTTGCTATCAACTTCCAGCACTGATGAGTGAGGGAACTGCAATTGTTATTTCTCCGTTGATTGCTTTAATGAAAAACCAAGTAGATCAGCTTCGTGCATTCGGTGGCGAAGATAGTATCGCTCATTTTTTGAATTCTTCATTGAATAAAAGTGAGATTACAAAGGTTAAGGATGATGTAATCGCTGGGAAGACCAAATTGCTGTATGTCGCTCCGGAATCTCTTGCTAAGCAAGACAATTTGGACTTCTTACACCAAATCACCGTGTCATTTGTAGCGGTTGACGAAGCGCATTGTATTTCCGAATGGGGACACGATTTTAGACCAGAATATCGTAAAATACGCCAGGTCATTAATGAAATAGGGGCCAATATTCCTATTATTGCGCTTACAGCGACAGCAACACCTAAAGTACAGTCTGATATTCGTAAAAATTTGCAGATGACTGATGCTGTTTTATTTAAGTCATCATTTAATCGTAGCAACTTATATTACGAGGTAAGACCTAAAAAAGATGTCGTAAAAGAAATTGTACGTTTTATTAAAACCAAATCGGGTAAGACGGGCATTGTCTATTGTTTGAGCCGTAAAAAGGTAGAAGAAATCAGTGAGGTTTTGAACCTAAATGGCATCAAAGCTTTACCTTACCACGCGGGTTTAGACGCCAAAACAAGAGCAGATACACAGGATAAATTTTTGATGGAGGATGTCGAAGTGATTGTGGCTACCATTGCTTTTGGTATGGGAATAGATAAACCTGATGTTCGTTATGTGATTCACCACGATATTCCTAAATCCATGGAGGGATATTATCAGGAAACTGGACGTGCTGGACGTGATGGGGGCGATGGTTATTGCTTGGCTTTTTATTCGGAAAAAGATGTTGAAAAACTGACCAAGTTTATGAAAGATAAACCTGTGGCTGAACGTGAGATTGGCACACAGATCTTAAAAGAGGTTATTGATTATTCGGAGTCTGCAGTATGTCGCCGTAAACAGATTCTTCATTATTTTGGAGAAAATTTTGACGAGCAGGGCTGTAATAATATGTGTGATAATTGTCGTTCGGAAAAAGAATATTTTGAGGCCGAAGACGCTTTAAAAGATGTATTGGGCTTTATTCAAGAACAGGGTGAAAAATTTGATGATCATCACGTGATTAACGTCATGATCGGCCAAAACAACCAACCCGTATCCGCCTATAAACATGATGAACATCGTCTTTTTGGAAAGGGCAAAGATAAAGGTGTTATTTATTGGAAATCCTTACTTAGGCAGGCAGTGCTTGATAACTTTATCGAAAAAGATATTGATCATTATGGCCTTTTAAAATTGACAGCTATTGGTCGTCATTATCTGGATAATCCTTATCAACTAAAATTTGTTTTGAATCGTCCAATTGAAGGGGGGGATAATACAAGTTCGGAAGATACAGGACAGGGTACAGGAGCCTTAGATACCGTCTTGTTGGGAATGCTTAAAGATTTACGTAAGAAAATTGCAAAGGGCAAGTCCCTGCCGCCGTTTGTTATCTTTCAAGATCCTTCGCTGGAAGAGATGTGTACACATTATCCAATTGCTATCGATGAGTTGAAACAGATTCAGGGGGTAGGGAATGGTAAAGCGATTAAATTTGGTGCTCCATTTATTGCCTTGATCAAAGACTATGTTGAGGAGAATGAAATTGATAGACCTGTGGATCTTGTCATTAAGAGTACAGCTAATAAATCGGCATTAAAAGTGTCTATTATTCAAAATATCGATCGTAAAATTGCATTAAATGATATTGCCTCAGCTAAGGGGATAACTTATGAAGAAATATTGAAAGAAATTGAGACGATCGTAAACGCAGGAACGAAAATCAATATCAATTACTTTATTGATGAGGTCATAGATGAGGATCGTCAAGATGAGGTATATGACTATTTTAAGACAGCAGAGACTGATTCAATTAATGATGCGCTTAAAGAATTAGGTGGAGACGATTATAGCTATGAGGATCTCCAATTGATGCGAATCAAATTTTTATCAGAACTCGGCAATTAATTTTTTATAATTATATGATTAACAAATACATTCCCGAAATCAAGAATGGGACATCGCAGAATTTCTTTTTAATGGCGGGGCCATGTGCAATTGAAGGAGAAGAAATCGCTTTGCGTATTGCTGAAAAGATTGTTACAATTACAGATAAACTAAATATTCCGTACATTTTCAAGGGATCCTACCGTAAGGCCAATAGATCGCGGCTAGATTCATTTATGGGAATAGGTGATGAGAAAGCGTTGAAGATTTTAGAGAAAGTTGGGAAAACTTTTGGTGTACCGACGGTGACGGATATCCATGAGAGCCATGAGGCGGAAATGGCAGCCGCATACGTTGACGTTCTTCAAATTCCAGCATTTTTGTGCAGACAGACTGATTTATTAGTTGCAGCAGCAAAAACGAACAAGGTCGTCAATGTAAAGAAAGGTCAGTTTTTGAGTGCTGGATCTATGAAATTTGCAGTGGATAAGATCGTGGAATCTGGAAATGAGAAGGTTTTTTTAACTGATCGCGGTAATACGTTCGGCTATCAGGATCTCATTGTAGATTATCGCGGGATTCCCGAAATGCGTTCTTTTAACGTGCCCACAATAATGGACTGTACACATTCCTTACAACAACCGAATCAAACTTCTGGCGTAACAGGAGGGAAACCAGCATTAATTGAAACAATAGCCAAAGCTGCAATAGCGGTGGGAGCCGACGGCCTGTTTATAGAAACACATCCTGATCCGGCAAATGCGAAGTCTGATGGCGCCAATATGTTACATTTGGATTTACTTGAAGGCTTGATGGAAAAACTGGTCCGAGTTAGACAAGCTATTTTATAGTATAATAAATAAATCGCAATAGAAAGGAGCCAATAGGCTCCTTTTTTATAATCAATTACACCAAACTTAAAGCTAAATTATTGTATGTTCTCAAAAGTTGCATTGACAGCGTTTTTGTTGTTGTCTTTTTCTGCCATCAAAGCGCAGGAGAGTTATAGTTGGTTTTCTCCACTAGAAGATAAGCATGTGGAAGGTAGGCTGGAGAATCAGAAGCTTTCGGCCTTCAATAGACTTCCGGATGAACTGGAAAGCCAGGTACGTAAACCCGTATGGGAATTGGGGAAGAATAGTGCGGGATTCTATATTGACTTTCAAACTACTTCACCTGAGATTACGGTTCAATACCAAGTGGCTGGCGGTTTAAATATGCCCCATATGCCAACAACAGGTGTCAGTGGGCTTGATCTTTATGCTTATGATACTGTAAACAAGGAATGGAAATGGGCTTATGGCAATTATGATTTTTCGGATACCATTTCTTATACATGGAAGAATATAGGGCGCAATGGAAAATTTAATTACCGCTTATATCTTCCGCTATACAATACGGTTAAGTGGTTAAAGATTGGTGTGCCAAATACCGCTAAATTAACGTATACCCATACCACAGCAGCCAAACCTATTGTTGTGTATGGGACCTCGATTGGACAGGGGGCCTGTACCAGTCGCCCAGGCTTAGCTTGGACCAACCAAGTGGGACGTGCGTTTGACCATGAAATGATCAACTTATGCTTTTCTGGTAACGGTCGATTGGAACAACCGATTTTGAATGTGATGAATAGTGTAGATGCTGCCTGTTATGTGTTGGATTGTATTCCTAATCTTGCTATTTCAAAGTCGCTAACAGAAGAGCAATTGGATTCACTGTTGGTCAATGCGGTGACATTTTTAAGAAAAGAACATCCGACGACACCCATTATTTTGACACAGCATAGTTCGGGGAGCATAGCCGAAGTCTTTAATGAAGATAAAAATGCGGAATACCAGCAAAGTAGCCGTGTGCTGAAGGCGACTTTTGAAAAATTACAATCAAAAGGAATCCGTCAGCTTTTCTTATTGTCGAGTCAAGACCTTAATCTGGATCTGAATTCGACCGTTGACTACGCTCATCCAAATGATCAAGGTATGGAAAGAATCGCAAATGCGTATATTAAATTGTTGAAGAAAATTCTCAAGTAAACTACAGTCAACGAGGACTTCACCATAGCAGTATTTCGAATTTACCTCATCGAAGGGAAATTGTGTATGAAAGGGATTTGTTGATAAAATGATAACAGTATGCTGTTATTTAAAAAAGGGAAGTTTAAAACTTCCCTTTTTTATTTCTTTTTCATTTTCATGGTCATTTTTGCCTTTTCGCCACCGCCATAATTAAAAGTCTTGGCATTGCTTTCTTTCTTTTGGTGGAATGCGCCACCTCGGGAAAGATCTTCTTTATCTTCCTCCTTGCTCGACTTTTTCTTTTTGTCGGTGATGGGATTATAGATTACAAGATCCTCAGGCAGTTCCAAAACATCCATTCTTTTACCGACAGCCTGTTCTATTTTTTTAACCATGGGTAATTCCAGATCTGTTGTGAAAGTCAACACGACTGATTCTTCATTTTCGTCATTTTTAACAAGATGATTTAAGAATTCCTCCTTTTCATTTGGTAACTCAAATTGAAAAATGAATGGAACAGCGGAAAGGTCTACATCGTTCGTATTTTCCCGTGCAATTATTAGGACACGAGATTGACTATTTTCCTTGAAATCTTCCATCGTCTCATAGCCAAAATCATCATAGAACAATGGATTGAGGATAGCAATTTCTTCTTTATTGCTACTGAACAAACTGCTGGCCAACTTTTGGGCAGTAAGCTTCGAATTTACAAAGACGACTACTTTTTGAAATACTTCTTTATCCTGCAACAGAAGATTTAATAAATTGATCTTTGTTGTGAAATTAGGAACATGATATAATAATAGATCTAGGGTGTCGACAGTGTCATTCTCAAGTTCATCTATTTCGACCGAGGCACAATTTTCATTCATGAAATTGTCGATCATGTCATAAAGTTTTTGGTGTTCAACAGTACTGAAAACTAAATGTTGTACTTTTCCGCAGCTTTCGGCTAATTCCCTTACCGTATTTTGCATTCCTTGTTTGATAATCTCTTCAGCATCATCGATAATCAGTGTCTGAATACGGTTGAGATTCAAAGCCAATTTAAGATAGATAGCTCTTGCACGATTTGGGGTAGCTACAACAATGTCTTTTCCATCAACCAGTTCTTCGATTTCTTCTTCCATGCTGCCTGAAGCCCGCAATCCAATGATGCGAAGATCTTTATTTTTGCTTAATTGATAGAATCTCTCAACAATTTCGTCGATACGTTCTTCATTAGGCGCCAAGATCAAAAACTTCGGAGCTTCATCTGTTGTGAATTTCAACTTCATCAAGGTAGATAAGACATAAGTTGTGGTTTTGCCTGCACCTTCCGGAGCGATGGCAATCACATCCTGTCCACCAAGAATTCTGGAAATGCATCTACTTTGAATTTCCTTTGGAGCAAGATAACCGAGTTCGGTCATCGTAGCAGTCAATCTTTTGCTAAGTTTTAGTTTCTCTAACGACACGTATCCTTTTATTTATGTAAGTTACAAAAATACAAATTTTGATCTTAGATCAACTAATGTGCGCCCATTTTTGAAAACAGATTGATAATAATGACGCCAACAACAATCAAGACCATACCGATAATGGCTGCTGTACCGGGAATCTGTTTAAATAAGAACATACCAATAAGCGTAATGGCTACAATACCAACGCCAGACCAAATTGCGTAGGATATTCCGACGGGCAGGTATTTAAGTGTGATACTTAAAAAATAGAAGGCAATAATATAGCCTACAATACAGAGAATGGTAGGCTTTATAAGGGTAAAACCCGCAGACTTCTTGAGGAAAGTGGTTGCAAATATCTCTGCGGCTATAGCAAGAAAAAGATAGATGTACTTCATTGTTACAAAGGTACAATTTTTTGCTCAGCAAGGTTCGGTTAATTAGGTCAATAACAGGGGGAAGTTAATTTATTTTCGAGACAACGAATTGCGTATAAGAGCAATTTTATCTATGTTTGGCCAATTCACATAGCTAGACGCTAGATTTGATTTTATGGGGCATGTTCGAACTTTTTGGAAATCTGTACTAATATTCTTTGTTTTATTGTGCTTTTGCGATGCTATTGTTGCGCAAGAACAGCTGCAAGATTTGCAGAAGTCGTATTACAGTCTTCCTTTAGGAAGTAAAGAACGGTTTGTGTTAACGGGTAAATATGCACAAGCCCTATATTTTAGTAATGAAAAAGCGCTGGCCAGTCAATTGCTTAATGATAATATTCAGTTGGCCAGAAATTATCCTGACAAGCAATATTATGCCTATTTGAATTGTATTGCTGCCATGAACAGTTTTAATGATCATGCATTTGAAAAATCACGCTATTATTTAGAACATGCTAAATCTGTACTCCCCATAGTTAACGATAATGGAATAAAGGGGTATGTTCATTATTGTGATGGATGGGTTATGACACGACAGAATAAAGAGGATGAGGCTGTTTCCCAATTCCATAAAGCAATTTCATTTTTAGAGAAGGCGCCACCGACTGAGGCAAATATCGCCCGAAAATTGGCAGTTTATAAGGAGCTTACAGCGATCTATGCAAATCAACGCAATTATGATTTTCAAGAAAAGTATACCACGCTTTTGCTGGAAACGGCTAAGGAAGGAAAGAATGTCAATAGCCTATTTGACGCTTACATGCAGGCTGGTTACCTATTTGAAGAGGAGTATAGATCCAATAATGCAGACCAAAATCTATTAAGGAAAGCTGAACAACACTATGTTGAGGCTTACAATTTGGTAGAAAAGAACGAGAAACATCTTGTTAATCCAACAGATTTAGCTTACGTTTCTGTTAATTTAGCGAATCTGTACCATGAGTTTTATCCAGAAAATGGTGGTAAAAAAGCAATATCATATGCGAAACAGGCCTTAGATATTGCTGCTGAAACGGGACAATATGCCATTACAATACCTGCTTACGGTATCCTCGCTGATGAATCTTTCAAAGCCGGGCATCGAGAGGAAGGAAAAAGATATCTGCAGCAGGCACTGCACAATCTTCAAAGAGAGCCCCATTATGATTACCAAGTCGGGTTAAGCCTGTTTAGCAGACTGGCTGAAGTAAGTGTTGAAGAAGATAAATATGAGGAAGCTTTCAATTATCAAAAAAGCTACATAGATGTATTTGAAAAAGCATTTAATTCGGATAAACTGGATAAGACGAAGCAACTTGAGCTAAAGTATGAACGTGAATTGCAAAACCAAAAGTTAATGCGGCTTCGATTGGAAGGCGAGAAAAAGGAACAGCAGATCAAGCTGATGAAAGTCTTGAACGATAGACAACGTCAACTGGTGGAGAATTTGAAATTAAATGAACTCAATCGAACACAACAGCTCAAGGTACTCCAACTTGAACGGGATAAAAAGGAACAGGATTTGCAATTAAGCCAACTGGAAAATGAACAGCGCTTGCAAGAACTTGACGTGTCAAAAAAGCAAATTGCCTTTAAATCACGAATGAATTCAATTTATATTTGGTTGTTCGTCAGTTGTTTGGTTGTGATTGTTTTGCTGTTTTATGCGTATTGGCAACGTTCAAAGGCCTTGAAGCAGAAGGTTCATTTGCATGAGCTGGAGATGGAAAAGAATAATCAACAACATGCCATTAAAAGCCTGACTGCAATGTTGGCGGGGGAAGAGAAAGAGCGTACCCGTCTTGCTCGCGACCTGCATGATGGATTAGGAGGTTTGCTGTCAAGTACCAAATTGGGATTATCAGCCATAAATAAAAATGTATTGGAGCAGGAGTCCATGAAAGAAGGAATCGATCGAAGTATTGATTTGCTGGACGGGGCTGTAGATGAACTTCGCCGGCTTGCACATAATCTTATGCCAGATTTAATTGTAAAATATGGTTTGAAAGAAACTTTAAGAGACTATGCAAACCGAATGAGTCAATCGACATGTCAAGTAGAATGTGAATTTTTACAATTTGAATCAACCTTAAGCACGGAACAGGAAATTTCTTTGTACAGAATTATTCAAGAATTGGTGAATAACGCGTTGAAACATGCTAATGCGGCCAACATTTTAATACAGCTTTCTTCACATAATAAACGTTTACATATTACTATTGAAGATGATGGCAAGGGTTTTGATATGGAAAGTGTCGATTTGCAGCACTCTGCGGGAATGCATAATGTGCGATCAAGACTTTCGTTTCTACACGGGGAAATGAAGGTTATGTCGGAGAATGGAGCGGGTACAACCATAGAATTGGAATTACCTATGATTTAACTTTTTGGAAAAATGATAAAAATAGCGATTACAGACGATCACCCTTTGCTACTTGAGGGATTGAAAAACATTATAAATGCGCATGAAGATTTTGAAGTTGTGGGCATGTATTCCAGCGCGACTGAACTGTTCCATCGTATTCCTGCTGATATGCCATTGGTATTGCTGCTCGATATCAATCTGCCGGATGCTAACGGTATCGATTTGGTTAAAGGTCTAAAGGAAAGCAATAAGGATTTGAAAATTATTGCGTTCAGTGTACATAATGAATTTGCAGTGATTAACAGCATTTTAAATGAGGGTGCCAATGCCTATCTACAGAAAAATGCAAATGGTGATGAAATAATTGCTGCCATTTCCGCTGTTCTTGTCGGCAAAAGGTATCTCTGTGAGAAAACGCAGGCGATCCTGAACAAGAAGGTGGAAATGGGGCTTAAGCAGGTGCCAAAATTGACACGTCGCGAGAAAGAGGTGCTTACTTTCGTGGCGCAAGGAATGACAACAAATCAAATTGCCGATTCATTGTTTATCAGTTCACATACGGTAGAGAGCCATCGCAAAAATCTAATGGAAAAATTTCAAACCAAAAGTGTTACTGCGGCAGTAAAATCGGCTATAGAATACGGATTAATTCGGGAAGCCTAATTAGACTCCCCAATTCCCTGATTTCAGGGATGAAAAGATCCCCAGGCATTTGATACTTTTGCTATTATTGATTTAAAATAGAAGGTATCAAGTGCATTGCTGAAACCTAGTTTTTACGCTATTTTCAGAGAAGGTATTGTTTCAGCCTTTGATTCATTGATCTATTTTAAATCGAATAGGTTTCAGAACAAAATTTCAAATCTAGGATTTTCTTAAGGAGCTCAATACTGCGGAATCTAATTTCTTAGTTGAGGGGTCTGTCAGATAGTTCTTTACGAGATAAACTACCAAAAATTACTGATTCAATTGTTATGATTAAAAAAATAATGCTTTGGACGATAGCTGTCCTCGTACTGTTGGCGATTGTCGCCTGGGGCGGATATATACTACGACAGCAAGAATCCTATAAATCATTGGTCCATAAAAAAAGTAAGGCTTTGTTGACCATATCATTGGATGATATCCTGCTGAATCAGTTTTTTAATAAATGGCAGTCAGCGCCGAAAGAGGGACAGGATTTTGGCAAAAAACTAAGTAAACTCAAAGATAATGGTATTGATATCAAAGCGAATGTATTTCTTTTTGCTTTGGAACCGCATCCAAAAAACTTTTATGCTTTTTTTCAGCTAAAAAATAAACAACAATTTTTGACCTTTCTAAAGGATGTGTTACAGGTTGGTGCGGTGGAAAGTAATCTCGCCCCTGATGTGAGCTATGCCTATCATCAACCGAGTAAAATCGCCTTTATCTGGAAAGGGGATGATCTGCTGCTAGGTCTAGGCTTTGATCTTGATACAAAGAAGGAAGAAATGCTTCAGCTAATTCAATCAAAAGAGGACCGGGTTACCATAGAACAATTTATCAACCGTCCAAGCACGTTGACCGGAAAATCACTGCGTTATAGCAATATTTCAACAGATAATTTTATCGAACTTGATTTGAAAGGAGACCATGTCGAAGTATCCGGCGAATTTTTCTCAACAGATTGGAATTTTCCAAAGGAATATCTTGTGAGAGAACTCGCTTCCGCAAAATACATTGGTAAAGCTTGGATCAATATACCCAATAGTCAATTTAAAAATCAGCTAAAACAACTACTTAGTGAACTCCCTTTAGCCGCCGATTCTATTATAACACATTTGGATGGAAATTACGTCGATATTGAAATTTTGAAAAATAAGGTCATTCAAACAGATACCATTATAAATTATGCGGTTGATGAAAATTTTGAAACGATCGAAGAGAAAACACCGTACGAAACGAAAGTTCCGGATGTAAGAATAGCCATGCGTGGAGATAGCGACATGAGTAGATTCCTCCCCAATAAATTATTTTATCACTGGTTTCAAAAACAAGATAAGGGATTTAGTTTGCTGTCCACATCAAAGGATATTGATAAACTTAACGTAGCTTACAATAAGACGGTTGAACTATCCCATGTGGCAGTTCATTTGGCGGATTGGCCAAATGAGGCTAAAATATCACCGATTCTATTATTGAAAACGATCGCGTCAGACATTACGCTGAGCCTTAAAGTTGCAGACCACAATCGCTTGGTTCTCCAGGGAACCATAGGAGACTACTCGCATTAAAACGCGTTAACGACAAACATTCTTAGCTTCTCAATGGTTTGTTTTGGAGTACAAAGTACAAGAACATGGATAAACGAACTAAAAGTAGAAGTAAGGTGAAAACCTATTGGCGAATTTTAAAGAGTACGGTGGCTGGATTTTTGAATGAGGATTCGATGAAATATAGTGCTTCATTATCTTATTATACTGTTTTCTCTATTGGTCCTATATTGGTTTTAATGATTGCCTTAGCTGGAATTTTTTATGGTGAGGATGCGATTGAAGGGAAAGTATTCCTGGAACTCCGCGGTTTGGTGGGAAGCAATGCTGCAAAACAGATTCAAGAAGTTATTCAGAATCTGCAGCTTTCGGGAAAGTCAAACCTGGCATTGCTTATCAGTAGCATTACATTGGTTTTAGGAGCAACGACGGTTTTTGGGGATATACAGAATTCGATTAACAAAATTTGGCACGTAAGGGCAAAGCCGAAAAAAGGCTGGTTAAAATTGATTCAGGATAGATTGTTATCTTCGTCTTTGGTGATTGGATTGGGCTTTTTATTAGTCGTTACACTCATCGTAAATGGTGTAATATTGGCGTTGACAGATCAGCTACAGCATTATTTCCCGGACGTGACCGTAATGTTAATGGATGGGATTAACTTTGCATTGTCTTTTGGAATTATATTCTTGTTATTTAGTGTCATATTTAAAGCACTTCCGGATGTAAATATTCACTGGCGGACCGTACGGGCGGGTGCCTTATTTACGTCAATTTTATTTGTATTGGGACGTTATTTAATTGGAGTCTATCTGGAGCATTCTGCAACCCAAGATACCTATGGTGCGGCAGGTTCATTTGTGTTGATCTTACTTTGGGTCTACTACACAGCAGCTATTTTATATTTTGGTGCGATCTATACAAGGGAGTACGCCACTGTCATGGGCATCCCTATTGAACCCTCGCAATATGCCGTGCATGTTGAAACGCAGGAAATTGAGCGTAATGTAACCGAAATACCTCCGGCCCCGTTAACACAAGAGGAGCAGACGATTACCGAAGAGGATACTACGATCCCCAAGAAAGCATAAACATTAGATTTACTGAATTCTTACCACCAAATTCTGTAAATTTGATGGTAAGATCGATCTATTGTTTATGAACAAATTACAATCATTACGTGAGAAACTCAATTTAACACAAGAGGAACTAGCGCAAAAATCAAATATTTCAGTAAGAACAATTCAGCGGATTGAAGCGGGGCAGTCGCCAAAGGGTTACACCCTTCGCGCACTTGCACAGGCATTGAATGTGGAGGAATCGGAGTTTTCTGCGTATGATATACCTCTTGAGTCAGAAAACTTGAGATGGATCAAGATTATCAACCTGTCTTCCTTACCCTTTTCTATATTGCCACCATTAAATATTTTGGTACCTGTCGCAATTATGCTCTTCAAAAAACAGCATTCATATAAGGTTCGCCAGTTAATCTCAATTCAAATCGTATCGACTTTAATTGCTGTTTTACTGATGCTTATTATTTTTATACTGAACGATTGGGTAGGTATTAAAAGCAATGTGAAATTGCTTATTCCGTTATGTTGGATACTTATGAATATAATCGTTATACTGCGAAATGCGATTGGATTAAATAAAGCTGGGCATGCACGTATTTTGCCCGATATAAGTATATTATAGGTGCTTTTATACAATTGTCGGCTAGCTGTCGGGACATTGTCGGGCTGTAAAAGGGTATTCTTCGTCTGGTATTTTTTTTCTTTGATCTTGAAAAAAAAATGCAAAATTATGAAAACAGACAATCAAAAGAAGAAACGCCATATTGCCTTGGCTACCTTTGCTATTATTCTTTCTTTTTTTACGATGACGAACGTCTTTCCGCAAGCTAAGATTCCTTTGATCAAAGCTTCATCTGAGAAAGCCGGTATTACAGATGGCGCCTATTGCCATGTTGACTGGAAATTAGATCCCAAGGCAGATCCCGACGTCTATTTCGTAAATATTCCAACAAAAGAAAGTACAGTTGTTTTTAAAACAGATCAGGAGGAATTGACTGTGATGACTAAACCCGGGTCGATGTATGATTTCATAGTACTATTGAATGGAACGGATTCTTGTCACGTTCGTATAAGCGTTCAATTACCGCCGGATCTACCCACAATGGATAATAGTAATTTATTTCCGATGCGGATACCGTTTCGTCTTATTGGCTCACGGATTTTCCTGAACGGTACAATTAACAAAAAAGACGTTACGATACAGTTTGATTTAGGAGCTGGAACTGGCGTTGTTAATAGAAATAACGCAAAGCAGCTGGATTTATCATTTTCATCGTTTACGACAGTTGCGAATACCGACGGGCTTAATAACGAGCGGACAAGTCTGGGCAATGAATTGCATATTGGGCCGATTGTTTGGAAAAACGTGTCAGTGACTGAGGTTGGTAATATGAAGCCTTTTGAAGATCTTATTATTGGCAACAGTTTCTTTCGAAATCACATTATTGAAATCGATTATGACAAAATGGAATTGGTAATTCATCGCGATCTCCCCACTAAAGCAAAGAAGTATACAAAGCTTCCAGTATACTATGAGCAAAACCGACCCAAGTTTAAATCTGCTTTTAGACATAACCAACAAGACTACGATTTTTGGTTCCTTTTTGATACAGGTCGTGATGGTACGATGCTGTTAGGGGAAGATTTTACCGGTATAGATCATAATTGGACCGATCTAACGCCGCTTACCATGATCAGTAACCGTAAGATTATCCGTTTGGATGCTTCAATAGCTGGTGTGGAGTTTAAAGATATTGTGACGAATGCCGCTGATCCGGCCAAGCCCAATGGCAGACCAAGCCTGTTCGGAAATCAGATTCTGAACCATTTTAATGTCATTTTGGATAATCAGGAAGGATTTCTTTATCTGAAACCAAACAGCAGGATCAAGGAACCTTATTCAAACTATGAGGGCTATTTGAAACAGATGTCTCAGTCAATGCAGAAAAATTAAAGTGAGCAGCCAATGCCGTTTGTTCAGGGAGCAAATGACATTGGCTACTTATGGTAAGTATGTATCTAACGAATAAAATCGGTCCATTTCTGTTCGGATTTTCCCGAGGCAATTACAGTTTCTAGAAACTTCATGCCACGCAGACCATCAGCTACAGTTGGAAAATCAGTATCTTCTTCTCGCGGCTCTATACCTTGCATTGATGCCAATAGTGTGGCTGCAAAATTTCTATAAATATTGGCAAATGCTTCGATATATCCTTCGGGGTGACCGGCCGGTAGACGAATGTTATGTTTGGCGATTGGTGAAAGGTACTGCTGACCTGCACGAAATAGCTGGATTGGCGCATCGAGCTGTTTAAAGATGAGTGTATTTGCGTCCTGCTGGTTCCATTCCAATCCCCCAAGTTCACCATATACTCTAATTTTTAACGCATTTTCTTCTCCTGCAGCAACTTGGGATGCCGATAGTACACCGGTGGCTCCATTCTCAAATCCAAGTAATATGTTGCCGTCATCTTCAAGTTTTCTTCCGGTCACAAATGTTTGAAGATCGGCACACATTTTAGTGATTTTTAAACCGGAGATATATTCCGCTAGGTGGGCAGCATGTGTCCCAATATCGCCCATACAACCACTTTTTCCGCTCTTTTCCGGATCTGTCCGCCAGAAGGCCAGAGAAGGACTATTTTCGATCATCTTACTTAGCCATCCCTGCGGATACTCGACCATAATTTTTCTAATCGAACCTAATTGGCCCTCTTTGACAAGATGACGGGCTTGTTTCACCATCGGATAGGCAGAGTAGGTGTATGTGACACAGAGTATTAGTCCAGTTTCCGCTACTTTTTGTTGGAGCAATTCGGCCTGTTCTGTTGTCAGAGTCATCGGCTTTTCAAGCACGATATGGAAGCCATGTTCCAGCGCCATCATTGCTGGGTCGAAATGAGCAAAATTGGGCGTGACGATACTCACAAAGTTCATGCGATCATCCGCCGGACGTTTACTTTCCTCGACAATCATTTCCCGATAACTTCCATAGCTCCTTTCCTCTGGAAGCCCTAAAAGCGCAGCGGATTCTTTTGCGACAAGTGGATCAGTACTCAGTGCTCCGCAACATAATTTAATCTGACCGTCAATTCCAGCAGCCATGCGATGTACAGCCCCTATAAATGCATTTTTTCCACCGCCGATCATGCCCATTTTTAGTTTTGTATTGCGCATAAAGTTGATTTTTTAATGAGGATATCTTTGGTATTTACAAACCCAATAGTTTGCGGTTAAGGCTATCATTGGTTTCGACGGCAGCAAAATTATCGAACGCCTTATCAGTAACACGGATAATATAGTCTTTAATATGTAGCGCGCCTTCCCGTGCACCATCTTCAGCATTTTTGAATGCACATTCCCATTCCAGTACTGCCCAGCCTTGATAATCATATTGTGTGAGTTTGGTAAATATGGATTTGAAATCCACTTGTCCATCACCAATTGATCTAAAACGACCTGCTCTTGACTGCCAGCTCTGGAAGCCACCATAGACGCCCTGACGACCAGAAGGATTGAATTCAGCATCTTTAACATGGAACATTTTAATTCGTTTATGGTAAATGTCGATGAATTGAAGATAGTCAAGACATTGAAGGACAAAATGGGAGGGATCATAGAGAATGTTTGCCCGATTGTGATAATTTACATTTTCGAGAAATAAGTCAAAAGTAGCACCGTCATGGAGATCTTCTCCAGGGTGTAATTCATAGCATAGGTCGACATCATACAAGTCACATTCATCAAGAATGGGTAACCATAATTTTGCAAGCTCAGCAAAACCTGTTTCGATCAACTTCGCGGGTCTTTGTGGCCAAGGGTATATAAATGGCCATAGAAAGGCTCCACTAAAGGTCGCCAGCGCTTTAAGCCCGAGATTGTGGGAAGCTCGTACGGCATATTTTAATTGCTGGATCGCCCACTGTTGTCGTGCTTGAGGATTACCATGTAAATGCTGTGGTGCAAAGGCATCAAATAGATCATCGAAACTTGGATTTACAGCCACTAATTGCCCTTGGAGATGGGTTGAAAGTTCGGTAATTTCCAATCCGAAAGACTGTACTTTCGCTTTTAGATCAAGTGCATAGCTTTTATCGAGCGCTGCTTTTTCTAGATCGATAAAACGGGCATCCAAGGTGGGCAGTTGTATACCCTTATAGCCAAGTGCTGCAGCCCACTGGCAGATAGAGTCCAAGGAGTTAAATGGCGCTTCATCACCGATAAACTGCGCGAGGAAGATGGCAGGGCCTTTAATTGTTGTCATATGTATTGCGTTTAGAAAAAGACTACGTTATGTACAAAACAGATCCATATTCCAATACGTTTAAAGAAATGGCTGCGTCTGTCGTTTATACTATTATAATTTGGTTATCTAAGCTACCTGCTTGTTTAATACAATATTACAAAAATTTGCAACCGGTTGCAATAAAATCAAAAAAAAACCTTAAACTTGTCTAGACGATCCATTCTTACGCTTTCCAAATGATATAAGAATGTCTCGTCTAAACAAGTAAAGCTGTCAGGCACCAGTGTGGCGCTTGATTGTGGAGAAGACTTGATTTGAGCGGGAAATTTCCCCTCGAGTAATAACCCAATAAACCAATTATAAATAAATGGCAAATAATGTTTATGATGCAATTGTCATCGGGTCTGGGATCACAGGTGGCTGGGCAGCCAAGGAGCTAACAGAGCGTGGACTTAAAACCATAATGTTAGAAAGAGGACGCAATATTGAGCATATCAAAGATTACCCATCACCCAATAAAGATCCATGGGATTTTCCGCATCGGGGCCGGGTGCCATTGGATCGCGCCCAGCACTACCTACCTTTTGGAATT
This sequence comes from Sphingobacterium sp. UBA6317, assembly GCF_002440385.1. Lineage (NCBI taxonomy): Bacteria > Pseudomonadati > Bacteroidota > Sphingobacteriia > Sphingobacteriales > Sphingobacteriaceae > Sphingobacterium > Sphingobacterium sp. UBA6317. The sequence continues at coordinate 19,434 of NZ_DJTD01000055.1, forward strand.
AAAAATCAATGGATGAATGAAGGGAACATCGACTTTTGGACTAATGAGACAGAGAGTCCGTATAAGGAGATAAAACCCTTTAATTGGTTCCGGGGTTATCACGTTGGCGGGCGTTCGCTTATGTGGGGACGGCAGAGTTATCGTTGGTCGGATGTTGATTTTGAAGCAAATAGCAGAGACGGACATGGCATTGACTGGCCCGTACGTTATAAAGATATAGCACCTTGGTATAGTCACGTTGAAAAATTTGCCGGTATTTCGGGTAATAGAGACGGTATAGCGGTGTTGCCTGATGGTGAATTTATGCCACCCATGGACATGAATATCGTGGAAAAAGACCTTGCCGCACGCTTAAAATCGCATTATCAGGGAAAACGACATTTTATAATTGGCCGGGTAGCCAACATAACAGTGCCCCACCATGGCCGTGTTAATTGCCAATACCAAAATAAATGTTGGTTGGGTTGCAATTTCGGCGCTTACTTTAGCACACAATCTGCAACATTGCCCGCAGCAGTGAAGACAGGGAACCTTACCTTACGGCCATTTTCAATTGTAAAGAGTATTATTTACGATCGTGATACCCAGAAAGCTAAAGGAGTAGAAATTGTTGATGCGGAGACGAATCAAACCTATGAGTATTTTGCTAAAATCGTCTTTGTATGTGCTTCAACGTTAAATTCCACCTGGGTATTAATGAATTCCGCTACCAATGTATGGGAGGGTGGGCTTGGAAGCAGTAGTGGTGAACTGGGACATAACCTAATGGATCACATGTTAAATAGTGGGGCTGGGGGAAGAGTAGAGGGATTTGTGGATAAATATATTTTTGGACGACGGGCCAATGGATTATATGTGCCCCGATTTGCCAATATTGCCGGCGATACCAAGAGGAGAGATTACGTCCGTGGTTTTGGCTATCAGGGTGGGGCTTCGAGGGGACAATGGTCGGGTAAGGTCGATAATAAGAGCGTGGGCGGCGCTTGGAAAGATGCTATCGCCGAGCCGGGCAGCTGGGGAGTGGGTTTCAGCGCGTTTGGTGAAATACTCCCATATCACGAAAATAAAGTCCTATTGGATTCATCGGTAAAAGATAAATGGGGACTTCCCGTATTGGCAATAGACGCAGAGATTAAGGATAACGAGCGGAAAATAAGGGTTGATGCAAGCAATGAAATGAAGGAAATGTTAGAATCTATCGGTGTCAAAGACGTAACAACCTACGATAACGGGTTTAGTATGGGACAGGGAATTCATGAAATGGGAACAGCACGAATGGGAAATGATCCGAAAACCTCGGTATTAAACAAATTTAACCAAGTATGGGATGCTAAAAATGTTTTTGGGACAGATGGGGCCTTTATGACTTCTTCTTCCTGTGTGAATCCATCGCTTACCTATATGGCATTTACAGCTAGGGCAGTAGATTTTGCTGTAAATGAATTAAAAAAAGGGAATCTTTAATTATTTTATGATGTAATAGTTATGAATAGACGAGAAGCAATACAACGTGTAGCCATGCTCATGGGCGGAACAGTTATTGGTGCTTCATTATTTTTGGAAGGATGCCAAAGGTCTGCTTCGAAAGATATAGAAATGCTCTTTGATTCAAAATCAATCGATTTTTTGGGTGATCTCGCTGAGGCCATTCTTCCTAAAACCACTACACCGGGGGCGAAGGAAGCTGGTGTAGGTTCTGAGATTCCCGTTCTGGTGCGAGACTGCTATAAACCTGAAGAACAGCAGGTCTTTCTGGCTGGAACAGCCGGAATTGACGAACGTGCCAAGAAAGAATTTGGACGCAATTTTCAGCAACTCGAAAAGAAAGACCAAACGGCCTTTGTCGATATTTTGGACAAGGAAGCGCAGGATTATGACGAAAAGAAATCCGCTAACGATCTACCTCATTTTTTCACACTGTTTAAACAGCTTACTCTCCTTACATTTTTTAGCTCAAAATTGGGAGCCACGGAAGTATTCCGTTATGTGAAAATCCCAGGGAAATATGATGGCGATTTCCCTTATCAAAAGGGTGACCATGCCTGGGCAACCTAGCTAAAAATCGTATAAATTTAATATTGACCCCTTGTCCTTAATTGGCAGCGGGGTCAATTAAAGAGGTTGTCAAGCCTATGAACTTTAACAAATTTTTGCTATCGAAAAGTAGAGTGGTAAAATGTGTCCCTGTTTTCATCGTCAGTCTGGTACCGCCCGGAAACGAGCTTCCCGCATCAAGTTTTTGCTTTTTGACATGGTGTTGGCTGAATTTTGAAAGAGCCTCTTTGACTGTTGTTTTATTGATCGCCAGATCAAAAGGTAATCCTTCGACAATCAAAAACTTGTCTTCTGGTATATCAAAAAATAGTTCATTGACGGATTTATCAGCCCCATAATTGCTATAAAGTTCTAAACCGGATTTTGTGATCCATTTTGCATACTTTTCTTCGTTGGCATCTTCATAGAATTCTGTTTTCACATTCAATGTAGCAGCAATTTTATCCACTGTCTGTGGAAATACAAATTCACTGTTTTTATTTAACAATGATTTTAAGTCGGCTTTATTCTGCGCGAAAGTCGTTGCCGCAAAAAGGAAAAGACCTATATTTAATTTTAGTGCTTTTATCTTCATCGTATCTTTGTTATATCTTTGGCAATTGTTTTTATCCGTAAGATTAAAATTAATCAAATACATAAAAAAATACAATAGTACTTTATACTTGTTTTATTAATCAGTACTGGAATGATGGTAATGTTGTTGTAGTTGTTGGACCTATCTATCGCGCTGAAATTAGTTGATCAAATATCGTTATGCCGAAAACAATTTGAAGTATTGGACAGTTACAATTTAAATTGTACTTTCATAGCGTTTTTAATAAAGGAAGATATTTACTTTTTATGATCACAACCAAGTATTTCAACTATCGACAAATATTTAATTTAGCGGGCGCACATTTAATATGGCTGACGCTTTGGTGTTCTTTGGTGGCGGTCATTTATTATTTTTTCAATTGGCAGTGGATGATAATTCCGTGGGTGCCATTGGCATTAATCGGAACGGCCGAATCTTTTTACGTTGGTTTTAAAAATAATCAAGCCTATGACAGGCTTTGGGAAGCCCGAAAAATCTGGGGTGGAATTGTCAATTCAAGTCGTTCGTTCACGGCTATGTTATATGCTTTTGATACCCAAGACGGTGATCATACCGATTTGGAGGAACGGAGGAAAAGAATCGCTTATCGTCACATTGCCTGGCTCTATACTTTTCGTGAGCAGTTGTTGGTCCCGACAGAGTGGGAGCATATCAGCATGAAAAAACATTTTGGTTCAATGAATGTGAAACGGAACAGGTTGATAAAGGCTGGCTTTCCAGATTATAGTAGAACTTCGATTTTTTTGCGTAAATATCTTTCTGCGGAGGAGTTTAAGTTGCAGAGCGAATATAAAAATTTTGCGACTTATTTGATTTCTAAACAAGCAAAAGAAGTGAATGCGTTGAAAAATGATCAGATTATTTCGGATTTTAACCAAACGCAACTGCAGAATTGCCTGAATCAATTTTACGATTATCAAGGACAGGCAGAAAGGATCAAAAAATTTCCATCACCTAGGCAGTTTGCCAGTACAGCCTTTGTCTTCAATGTTATTTTAATCATTCTACTTCCTTTGGGCCTCGTGAATGAATTTGCGAAATTAGGGGACTGGGGTATCTGGACCAGTATTCCTTTTTGTGTGGTCATAGGATGGATTTATATTGTGATGGAATTGGTCGGCGATTATACCGAAAATCCTTTTGGAGGTCTGATGTTTGATGTACCGATGCTTTCCATTTGTAGGACCATTGAAATTGATTTATTGCAGATGGTGGGAGATGAGGATCTTCCGGAAGCTATTGCATCGAAAAACGGTGTGTTGGTTTAGAACTTCTTACAGATCTATTACCAATGTATTTTTTACCTCAGCGATCATAAAGGAACTGTGGGTGCTTGCAATGTGCTGTAAGCTAGTTAGTTTTGTTAACATGAAGCTGCGATAGTCTGCCATGTCCTTGACACAAATCTTGAGGATATAGTCGTAGTCGCCACTCACGTGAAAACACTCGGTTACCTCTTGAAGGTTCATGACCTCTTTTTCAAACTGTAAAATATACTCCTTTTTGTGCTGTGTTAATTTTACGTGGCATAATACGAGGAAATCTTTTGCTATCTTCTTTTTATCAAGTATGGCGACATAGCCTGCGATAATTCCCGTATTTTCGAGCTTGCGGACTCTCTCATAGACTGCTGTCACGGACAAGTTCAGCTTGTAGGACAGTTCTTTGGTCGTTTGTTTCGCATCTTCTTGGAGAAAACGCAATAACTCAAGGTCAATTTCGTCAAAGTGCATAGATTATTTTTTTGTGTTTGGTATCAGTTTTTAAAGTGTTCAGATGTTTTAACTAATTATTGTTGATATAATAGATTTATATTCTAATATAGATAAAAATACTTGTGATATAATCTAAAATATCTCAATTTTAAAGATAAAAATATGGATAATTTTAATGCAGCAAATGAAATTCAAGATTTGCAATACTTTGGAGAGTTTGGAGGTGTGAATCCGTCAATTTCAGACAGCTCTACCTATACCTTTCTTTCCGCTAAAAAAATGTTCGACACATTTGAAGGGAATGCAGAAGGCTGTTATCTCTATTCAAGACATTCCTCGCCAATGAATTTGTATTTGGCGCAAGCTTTAGCAAAAATGGAGAATACCGCTGCGGCCAATGTAACATCTTCGGGTATGGGAGCGATCACAACAGTTCTTTTACAGTTATGTAAAAGCGGCGACCATATTATTTCCAGTAGGACGATCTACGGTGGAACTTATGCCTTTCTCAAAAATTTTCTCCCACCTTTCCAGATTGAGACAACATTTTTGGATATTAATGATGCCCACGAAATCGAAAGATCGATAAGACCTAATACAAAGGTGCTGTATTGCGAAAGCGTGAGCAACCCTTTATTGCATGTGGCTGACTTAAGAAAACTTTCAGCCATCTGTAAAAAACACAAGCTAAAACTGATTGTCGACAATACGTTTTCTCCGTTGTCTATATCGCCAATACTTTTGGGAGCAGACATTGTCATCCATAGTCTAACGAAATTTATCAATGGCAGTAGTGATACAGTAGGTGGGGTTTATTGTGGAAGTCAGGAGTTTATTAATGAAACGAAAAATGTGAACACAGGGACCTGTATGTTATTGGGACCAACGATGGACAGCTTACGTTCGGCGAGTATATTGAAGAATTTAAGAACACTTCATATACGGATGAGACAACATAGCTATAATGCGATGTATCTTGCCGAACGGTTTGAGAAAGATGGACTAAAGGTATCTTATCCGGGCTTACATTCGCATCGAGATCATGAATTAATGAAAAGTATGATGCATGAGACCTATGGTTTTGGAGGCTTAATGACAGTTGATGTGGAAACCACTGAAAAAGCCAATGAATTAATGGAACTGATGCAGGCTGAAAATTTAGGGTATTTAGCCGTCAGCCTAGGATTCTATAAGACGCTATTCTCCTGTTCAGGTAGTTCTACGTCATCAGAAATTCCTGAAGAAGAGCGCTTAAAGATGGGTATTTCCGATGGATTGATCAGGTTTTCCATTGGCCTAGATCAAGACATTGAGCGCACTTATCAAAAAATGAGAGCATGCATGCAAAAGATTGGGATTTTGGAGTAATAAGCAGTATCTCGGTTGGGTTCATTTATGGGATAATCAGACATCTTGACATGTTTTGGAGGAAACTATGGATAGTTTTCTGATTGATTGGAGTGCAAAAAGTTTCAATTGTCACATAGACATCACTATTTACGATGATAGGGGCTGTAATAGCTCAAAAATCTCTTTTGGCATATCATTAGCAATTTAAAATCAATATTTTAGTTAATATGGCAAAGAGACTTTTACTGATATTATTCTTATTTGTTTTGGGTGATATCTATTTTTTTCAGGCTTTCAGTACGGTTATTCGTGGTTCGATTTGGCAGAACATGTATTGGGGGATTGATATCCTGTTGTTTTTTGGTGTTTTTACATTAATTTTTTTGCGGAGAGCGGGTTATGATGTCCAGGAGACAGCAACAAGTCTGATTACAGCATTTTTAATTGTTTTCATACCAAAATTGCTTGCTGTTCCCTTTTTATTTGTTGAAGATCTGATGCGTATTTTTCGTTCCTTTCCTCCACGTAGTATATTTTTGAGTGAGATTGTATTGTTTTTGGCGGGGGCCATGTTATTGGTTATTTTTTTCGGTTTAACGACAGGTCGTTATTTTTATAAAGTGAGAGAGGAAGTATTGAGTTTTCCTGATCTACCTACGGCGTTTGACGGTTTTAAAATTACGCAGCTATCGGATATTCATTCTGGTAGTTTATCTGATTTCAAAAGGGTACGTAAAGGTATCGAATTGGCAAATGCACAAAACAGTGATCTGGTATTGTTTACGGGCGATCTAGTCAATAATAAAGCTTCCGAAATGGAACCCTGGGTTTCGGACTTCAACCGATTAGAAGCTCCTTCGGGCAAGTTTTCAGTCCTTGGAAATCACGATTATGGGGACTATGTGCAATGGGAAAGTGTTGAATCAAAAGCCTTAAATTTGAATAGGCTTAAGGAAATTCATCATGAAATGGGATTTAAATTGCTGCTAAATGAATCGATAGCGATAGAAAAGCAAGGTGAGCGTATTTCGTTAATTGGAGTTGAGAATTGGGGGAAAGGAGGGTTTCATCAATATGGTGATCTTGCTAAAGCAACCCTTGGATTGGAAGCGGATACCTTCAAAATTTTGATGTCTCATGATCCTTCACATTGGGATCATGTTACTTTGGACTATGACCAACATGTCCATCTGACGCTGGCAGGACATACGCATGGTATGCAGTTTGGGATAGAACTATTTGGGTTAAAATGGAGTCCAATTCAATATTTTTATAAACAGTGGGCCGGACTCTATCAAAAACAAGGAAAATATCTTTATGTCAACCGCGGTTTTGGTTTTCACGGCCTAAAAGGTCGGATAGGTGTTTGGCCTGAAATTACGGTTATTACATTACGGAAAAGCGTTGTCTGATATTTTGGTATGAGAAACAACGCTCATCTGTTCTATCAATCGATAAGATTCATTTCCTTTAATCGGCTAAAGATAATCTGATCTACGGCAGAAGTCCTATGTTTGTCCTTATAGGTTAACCATTCAAATGTCTCGATTTCATTCGCTGGATGCAATACTCCTTCGAAATCAGAAAAGTAGCAGGTCATTCTTACGAGCGTATCTTGATTTCGTCCATCGGCGATTGCTTCAAAGGTGCCCAAAAGGCGCATTGATTCTTCGACGATGTGCACAGAAAGCTCCTCCAGTATTTCTCTTTTTAAACAGGTAATATCGGATTCATTATTCTCTCGTTTACCACCAGGAAAGTAAAATTTTGTTTTAGTCTTGGAACGTGTGCTCAGTATTTTCCTGTCTTTAATGTTAATTAAAGCAACTTTGTCTATTATTTTATGCTGCATATTGCAAAACTAGCCATTGAGAACGAAAAATCAGATAGCATGGTGGAATACTGCTTGAAATTTTATTCAAATTGGAGTATTTAAAGGAAGATGAACCTTTATATTTCTGATGTTAGTATCTTAACAATTTCATTGAAGCCTCTTTGTTTTGCGTGTTGCAAAGGGCTTGTGCCATTGAAATCTGGAATATCCAATTTTGCCCCAGCATCTTTTAGAATCTGAATAATTTCCTGATATTTTTTGCTTCCGTCACCGACTACAATGGCTTCCATCATAGCAGTCCATCCTAAACGATTGACATGATCCAAAGGGAAATTTTTGGTATTGGCCAATAATCTTACCGTTTCTACATATCCACGTTCGCATGCCGGGATTAAAGCTGTGCCGTTATATCGATTAAATAGATCGAAGCGAGGGCCGTGATCTAAGAAAAGTTTGACGAGTTCAACTTGCCCACTTGCACCTGCGTATAAAAATGGGCTATCCATATTGTCGGCCTGAAGGTTGACATCGGCACCATACTCTACCAATAATTTGGCCATTTCAATATTTCCATTGTTTGTCGCGATAAGTAGAATAGAACGTTTATTCGTATCTTCGCTATTTACGTTGGCATTATTCTCGAGCGCTTTTTTCACTCCCTCTAAGTCATTTTTGGTGACCAATTTAATAATTTCTTCCTGGGACGAATTTTCGGTATATGAGTTTTCTGTTAATGCCGATCGGCACGAATTTGTTATGCTCATCATTATCAGGAGTATTAAAGTTGTTTTCATCATTTTATTGTGCTATAATTTTTTCGATAAAGCCGAAGAAGCTTCGATGTTTAATACAAAAATAGTAGCTAAGGCTGTTTTTACAATGTGGTTTTCATTCCATCTGTTGGACAATTTATTACTACAGTGTATTTTAAGTGTCGTTCTCATTGGTCTCATGCTGGCTGAAAGTACATTCGTGGTAGTTTCACCTTATGTATACTGTTGAGCAAAAGTCGGCGCTGTGATAAATTGTTCAAATATCGAGATGTATTCTGCAAAAGATCAGGGAGAATCATTGCGACCTTTGTTCTGGTGATACTGAATAATAAATGTGGAAAAATAATACCGTTTCTATTGTCCAGTAAATTTTAGAGAACAAGAAAAAGAATATTATCAAAATAAATATGAAAGCTAAAACATATATTTTAAAAAACGTACGGCTTGAGACAGGATTCGAGTTTGATGGAAAGGAAGTTATAAGCACAAATACGGCTTTATTCTGTGTTGAAGTTGAAGAGGGTAATATCAAAGGAATCAAACCACATACTGCAAATGCTAATGCGATCGATGCAAAAGGACACTTGATGTTGCCGGCTTTTAAGGATATGCATGCCCATTTGGATAAAATGTTGTTTGGTCTGCCATGGGAAGCTGTATCGCCAACACGGCATACCGTAAAAGATATGATCGCGTATGAGCAGAAGATGATCCCAGAATGGTTAAGCACCTCAGTCGAAAGAACGGGCAAAATGCTGCGTTTTCTGCAGGCATACGGAACTGATTTTATTCGTTCACATTTCAATGTCGATCCAACATCTGGACTAAAATCGTTAACAAATTTGGAAAAGGCACTGGCATCTAAAAAAGACACGGTAGAAGCGGAGCTGGTTGCTTTTCCACAGCATGGCCTTTATTATACAGATACTTTACCCATTTTGAAGGATGTTGCAAAACTGGATGCTGTTAGTTTCATAGGTGGAGTAGATCCGTACTCTTTGGACGGAAGTATCGAAAAAAGTATGGACCAGATTACGCAGTTGGCGCTTGATAACAATAAGGGCATTGACATACACCTCCATGAAATGGGAGAAAGTGGTATGAAGACAATCGAGTTTTTGATCGACCGTACATTGGAAAACCCTCAATTAAAAGGGAAAGCTTTTGTTAGCCATGCTTTTGCACTTAGTCGTCTCACAAATGTAGAAGCCGAAAAAATTGCGGCACGTCTCGCAGAGGCGGGTGTAGGAATCGTGTCCTCTGTGCCCTTTGGCAATATGATTATGCCTATTCCGACACTTCGGAAATATGGTGTGAAGGTTTTGATTGGAAATGACAATATTCAGGATCACTGGAATACGTTTGGTTCGGGAAACATGCTCCTGAAAGCGAATCTAATTGCTGAGCTGTATGGCTATGGAACAGAATTCGGCTTATCCAGAACACTCGCTTTCGCCACACGTTACAAATTGCCTTTGGATAATAATGGAAATCAACAATGGCCGAAAGTGGGCGATGAAGCCAGCATGGTGTTTGTTGAGGCAAGTTGTTCTGCTGAAGCAGTTTCTCGGATTTCACCGGTGACTTCATTGATCCACAAAGGCAATATTGTGTTCTAAAGTACGCCACTATCGGATAATAATTGCGTTCCGAACGCTAACTGCCTTCGGGATTCCAGCAATGTGTCGTTTCCTAAATGCCCAACCAATTGTACGTTATTGCGTGGAGAAATATTGAATTTAAGAGAACAATTTTGTTGAAGAGCCGGTTATCCTCATAACTGGCTTTTCACGTCTAAGGCCTTGCTGTAGAACAGATGTTTTTAGGAGTGGTCATTTGTAATTGAGGCGAGAATAATGTATGTTGGATAAAAAATAATTTATACGATGGAATTTTCACCATTTAACGGGGTTGTCAAACTTTGCCTAAAAGGCATACAATTGAAAGAAAACGGTAAACACGATGAAGCCCTGTCCTTTTTTACAGAGGGTTATCGGGAGGCAAGCGATGACCATGAGAAGTTTATTGCAGCCTATTTTGTATCTCGACAGCAGAAAACGGTTTCGGATCGTTTAAAATGGCTGCACATAGCCTTAGATCACGCATTGGTAATCAGTGATGATCGGACTATCAGTGCATTGCCCGGAATGTATTTGAAGATTTGTGCCTGTTACACAAGTTTAGGAGAAGAAGCAATGGCAAGTGAATATGCAAGGTTGGCCTCTTCTTTTAAGAACATTCCCTTTGATAAGGGACCTTTTTATCACGGTACAAAAGCAGATGCACAAATCGGCGATTTATTGGTTCCAGGCTTCAATTCCAACTATCAAGCCGACTTCAAAATGAATCATATTTATTTTACAGGTATGATGAATGGGGCCGGACTTGCAGCGGTCCTGGCAAAAGGTGAGCGCAGCGAGCGGGTATTTATTGTTGAACCTACCGGTTATTATGAGCATGACCCTAATCTGACGGACCAGAAGTTTCCCGGAAATCCGACACGTTCTTATAGATCTGAGTTTCCATTAAAAATTATAGGTGAGGTTGCTGAGTGGGCAAAACCAGGTGTTCAGGAACTTGAAAAATTTCGTGATAAACTAGATCAGAATGGTGGCGAGATTATCAATTAAGAAACCAGGAGCGGTTGCTCCGGCAATCGGAATTATGTCTTACTGATAACAATCTGACTGATGACTTCAAAATCTGAAATTCGATAATCGTCGTCAAAAAATAACCCGTTGATATAACGTTGTATAGGATAGAACAGATCGGCCGGTGTATCACCGAAAAATGTTTTGAAATCGTTCGGAATAGAATACAGATAATTGTATTGCCCTTTACCCAAACTGATACCGCCGATCTTTTTGAGATAACCCGTTATCTTATGTTTAGTTTTGTTGGAGAATGCTTCTTTCGTCTCTATAAAATAATCTTCAATGTAAAAATTACGGATATCATGAAGATTAAGTATGCTGTTTGGAGCAGGTTTGATACGTCTTGAATAGGATACATCAACCAAAATACAACTGGCTTTATGCGCTTTCGAGAGATCTATAAAGTAGCCTTCATCGACCATAAGGTGTTTACTGTCTTTATATACACCGAGCAGCATTTCATTGATCTCCCGATCCGAATAATCGGATATATTAGAAGATCTTCCCAACTTTTCAAATGCGAGATCACTTTCACTCCAATTTTTTCTAATTCTATTAAGCTCGTGCTGTTGAAAAGTTTTTATTTTCTCCATATATAATTTGTCTAACCTTACTTTAGCGAGTTTAAAGATAATTTTAAAACTTTACTTTCATCAATCTTATGGCTTGCAAAGTGCAATTTGAATCAAATCTAATTTAATAGAGTCTTTGTTTGCTGCTGTAGAAATGCGCGGACGCGCTATGTTGAGGAGGGATAAATACCTGCACCTAAGGTTCTCTATATAGGCATGCGTACATTAAACCAACTAGATGTATTGATAATAGGCCGTGTTGGGATCACGTCATAATCAATCGGGATGACCGGCAATAGTTGCGAAAAGCAAAACGATGACCTAAGTCAACAGTCCCTGCAGGGGAGTTTCCTATTCAAACCATTTTGATTAGATCATATCGATTCTCGGTACAATGCAATGAAGGAAGAGCCATCTGTATTAACAAATGGCTCTAGTAGTTTTTATTTTACAGCCTTAAGTAGGATATCTAAGGTGAATTCATCATCGATAGCGCGATTGCCTAAGTCGGAGAAAAAGCTTGCTGAACGATACTGTATATCAAAGTCCAGTCGATTTACTTTGACTCCGATAGCTTCAGCGGAAAGCCCATCTGCAGTTGTGGTGACTTTTCCTGGAAAGGAGATCGATTTTGTTTTATTCTTGATCGTCAGATTGCCTGTTATGATTGGATTGCCTTTGCTATTATCAACCTTACTGATGACAAATTTACTGTTGGGATAGGTAGGTACATTGAAGAAATCTTCATTTTTTAGGTGCCCGGTCAATTTAGGTGCATCAGTACAAGCCATGGAATTCATATCTATGGTAAAACCACCGCCGGTAATTTTCCCTTTTTCTGTCTGTACCGTTCCTTCTTGTATATTGATTGTTCCCACATGTCCTCCGACAACTTTTTTAGCATTCCATTTGATTGTCGAATTTTGCGTGTTCACTTTGTAGCTTATCTTTTGGGCGAAGGCCATTGATGTTAAGCAAATAATTGCTAGCGTTAGACTGGTTCTTTTCATTGAAATGATTTATATGAACTCAAATATACATGGTCTTGTGCGGGTATTTCTATGTTTAAACTTGTTTTTTTGTCTGCGGAGTGTCAATATTGTGTTTGCCTTGCTCTATTCGTCATCAATACCCGCTAACTTAGTACAATATAAAAAGGGGATCGGAGATATCTTCGCATCCAAATTGTGGTCTATAAAAAAAGATAATATGATTAAGTCGAAAGGTTATGCGGCGAAAGACAGCAGTTCTCCACTTGAATACTGGGAGTTTGAAAGGAGGGAGCTTGGTGCAAACGATGTTTTAATAGATATCTTATACAGCGGGATCTGTCACTCCGATATTCATCAAGTACATGACGAGTGGGGTGGTACACAGTACCCAATTGTTCCCGGGCACGAAATTGTCGGTCGGATAAGTGCCGTTGGTAGTGGAGTGACTAAGTTTAAAAAAGGCGATCTGGCAGGTGTGGGTTGTATGGTGGCTTCCTGTGGTGAATGCGATAACTGTAAGTCAGACCAACAACAGTTCTGTTCAGAAAAGAAGACCGTCTGGACTTACAACAGCAAGGATGTGATGCATGATCACAGCTATACTTTTGGTGGTTATAGCAATAATATTGTTGCGGATGCGGACTTTGTGCTGCATGTGCCGGAATCGTTGGATATTAAAAAGGTGGCACCGCTACTCTGTGCTGGAATCACCACCTATTCGCCATTAAAAAGATGGAATATTAGCAAAGGACATAAAGTTGGTGTGTTGGGCTTAGGTGGATTGGGACATATGGCTGTTAAAATTGCAGTAGCAATGGGAGCAGAAGTCACAATGATAAGCCATTCTCCACGTAAGAAGGAGGATGCGGCTCTACTTGGCTCACACAAGTTCTTAAATACGCATGAGGCAGATGAAATAAGAGAATTCTCATCGTATTTTGATTTTATTATTGATACCGTATCGGCACCGCATGATTATAACCTCTATCTTGCATTATTGAAAACAAAGGGAGTTTATATTTGTGTGGGGATTCCAGCTGCGCCCATGGAAATCAATGGACGCTCAATTATGGGGGGAAATAAGATTCTAACGGCTTCCAGCATTGGGGGAATACAGGAAACTCAAGATATGCTTGATTTTTGTGCTGAACATAATATTCTACCCGAAACAGAAATGATTGATATCGACTATGTAAATGAAGCTTATCAAAGGGTATTGGATAGTGATGTAAAATATCGTTTCGTAATCGACATGTCGTCTATTGAAAAGTAATCCAAGAACAGGTCGGTTAAAGAGCCGACCTATTTTTTTAATCGCAATAAAATCTTTACGCGTTTTGACAATTGGATTTGAAGAATGCTGACATGATTCAAGATGGATACCGTAACTTTAGCTTGAGCTTTTCAGCTGGAAAGGCATAGCTATTTTTTTATTTAAAGGAACAATAAAATAGATAATTTCAATGAAGAAGGTAGAAATACAGCACACAGATTTGCAGATAGCTCCAATTAATTTTGGTGGGAATGTTTTTGGCTGGACATTAAATGAGCAGCAATCGTTTGAAATGCTAGATAAATTTGTAGGAGCGGGGTTTAATTTTATTGATACGGCAGACACCTATTCGTGGTGGGTAAATGGAACCGGAGGGCAGTCCGAAGAAATTATTGGAAAATGGTTAAAAAGCCGTGGTAACCGTCAAAATATAGTAATCGCAACAAAAGTCGGATCGGAAACGAAGGAACACGGATATGATATCTCAAGGAAACATATCTTGAAATCGGCTGATGAATCATTACGACGGTTGGGAGTAGATCATATAGATCTATACTATACCCACTTTGACGATAACATAACCCCCGTGGAAGAGACGTTGTCGGCTTATGCGGACTTAATAGAGGCAGGCAAGGTACGTTATATCGCCGCTTCCAATCTATCGCCAGCGCGTTTAACGGAAAGCTTTGATGTAGCAGAGAAAAACGGTCTTCCCAAATATGTTGCGTTGCAACCGCATTACAATTTGGTAGAGCGTGCAGGTTTTGAAACAGATTATGCGGGCTTGGTCGAGAAGTATGGGTTGAGTGTATTTCCATATTGGTCGCTTGCAGCAGGTTTCTTGACCGGTAAATACCGTACTGAAGCTGACTTTGATAAAACGGCAAGGGGCGGTGGAATCAAAAAATATTTTGATGCTAAGGGTAAAGCGGTCCTGAAAGCGCTCGATGCTATCTCCGAGAAGCATGAGACAAAACAGGCTACTGTAGCATTAGCATGGTTGTTGGCTAAACCGCTGATTACCGCTCCCATTGTGAGTGCCACAAGTGAGCGTCAATTGGATACGCTATGTGCGGCGCCGGCTCTTAAGTTGGATACAGAAGATATCGAATTATTAAACGAGGTCAGCAATTAAAATACCGGTAAAAGAGCAATCACAAAATCCCTACATTTCTGAGGGATTTTGTTTTTATTGAGAAGTCGTTCTTGATAGACGGTGGAGATAGCTTATGTATTTTAACAAGTTTATCGTAAATTGGACGCTAAATTGATCTTATGAAACGGTTCCTAATATTATTTTCTTTTATGCTTTTTGGCAGAAGTTATGCGCAAATGCCTACACCTTTTGAACGGGGCAATGGTAATCAATCCACAACATTTGAAGAAATGCGGGCCTACTATCAGGAATTGGCGGAGAAATATACAACAATTCACTATGAAACACGGGGAGAAGACGATAACAATAAACCAATAGATGTGGTCGTATTTAATCCGTTTGGAAAGACACTGGAAGTCGCTAGGAAAGGGAAGTGTATTTTATTGGTCAACAACGGTATTCATCCCGGAGAACCCGATGGTATTGATGCCACTATGATGCTCATGCGGGATTTGGCGACAGGAAAGGTAAAGGCACCTCAAAATGTTATCGTTGTTGCGCTCGCGAGTTACAATGTCAGTGGGATGTTAAATCGTGGGAGCTTTTCCCGAGCTAACCAAAATGGCCCTGAAGAGTATGGCTTTCGTGGAAATGCAAGGCATTATGACTTAAATAGGGATTTTATTAAGACAGACACTAAAAACTCGCGCAGTTTTCAGCAGATTTTCCACTGGGTCAAGCCGGATGTTTTTATCGATAATCATGTGAGCAATGGGGCCGATTATCAGTACACTTTTACTTATATCTCAACAAACAAAGAACGTCTGGGAAACCTTTTAGGTAATTATTTTAATAACAACATGCAAAAAACCTTACTGAAAGATCTCCAGGAGAAAGGGTTTATGTCTGTTCCCTATGTTAACATCCACAACGATGTACCTGATGGTGGTTTTCCAACTTTTATGGATTCGCCAAGATATGCAACAGGTTACACCAGTCTATTTAATGTCATCGGAACCGTGGTGGAAACACATATGTTGAAACCTTATCAAGAACGTGTCAAAGCGACTTATGATTATATGCGTTGTAATCTGGATTTTATGGAACAGCATTATAAGGAGATTAAACAAAAAAGAACTGAAAATCTCAAGCAATATCAAATAGGGGATAAATATGCCATAGCATGGAAGCTTGATTCATCGAAATATGAACCACTGGACTTTAAGGGCTTCGAGGCAAAAAATAAGCCGAGCGATGTCTCCTCGAAAGATAGATTGTGGTATGATAGAAACGCTAAGTTTTCAAAACAAGTTAAGTTATATAATACCTATGTTCCGACAAAAGAAGTAACTATTCCATCGTATTATGTCATTCCGCAGTCTGAATGGGAGATTGTTAACTTGCTAACACTCAATCAGATCAAAATGATTCCGCTAAAACAAGATATGGTAATAGCGGTGGAACAGTATCGAATTAAGGATTTCAAGACAACTTCAAGTCCTTATGAAGGGCATTATTTACATTTTGATACCAGCCTCCTCCGGGAATCCAATAAGGTAAACTTGCGTGCTGGTGATTATTTAGTCCCCTTGAATCAGGACGGTGTAAAGTTCTTGCTGGAAACTTTAGAACCTGAAGCAATAGACTCTTATTTTAATTGGAATTTCTTTGATGCGATCTTAGGACAGAAAGAATATTATTCAGCATATGTTTTTGAAGATACAGCAGCCAAACTTCTAAAAGAGAATAAAGATTTAAGAGCTGCCTTTGAACGCGAGAAGATGAACAACCCTAAACTTGCTGCGAGTAGTAGTGCGCAGCTGGATTGGATATACAAACATTCACCTTACTATGAAGAGTCACATCTTCTTTATCCTATTTATCGCATCAATTGATCACGGTGATTTTTGATACACAAGGCTGCGTTCGTTACAATATGGCTATCTTATAAGTATATCCAGGGTAATACCAATGAACATTATGACGATCAAATAGGAGATAAAGCCTATTATTAAAGCGGCAAATGCTTTGAAATAGCTGATCTTTTTAGTCTTATCAAAAAACTGTCCCATGGCCCAGGAGTAATATGCAAAGGTCACCAATGTTGCGTATAAGATAAAACGCTGGTGGGTTATACTATCAATTATTGCAAAAAAAGCATAAATTAACATCGCCATCCCCATAATAAAACATAATAAGATGATGATTTCAAAAAGATTATAGCCGTATTTTTTAAAGAATAATTTAGTCCAAAGGGCGATAAAGAATCCCATGATAATGTTAGCATAACCATAATGATCTTGTAGCCATCGGAAGATGTGGGTCGTGATGATGAGTTTACTTTCAATACCATGGCTGTCGATTGACTGCATATACTGTTCTTCAGTATGGAAAAAGTGGGCAATAATCGAGTACACTAAAGAGGTTACAATAACAAAAATAATAGGTTTGACCAGCCGGCTACGATTCTCAGAAATGTAGTTTTGCACATTCTTCCCCGGCGCTGTTACCAATCCGCTAATGGTATAGAGAATACCGCGTTCAAAGTGAAGCACATGTTCTATTTCATGGGTGATATAATGCGCATCTATTCTTTTCAGCGTTGCAGGTTGGCCACAATCGGGACAAAATTTTGACGTAATGTCTGTACCGCAGTTTTTGCAAGTTATCATGTTGAAGTTTTTCTTTAGGTAATTAAGGTTAGGTACTCTATATCATTTTTAAAGCCTATAAAGGCAAACTTTCTTTACGGACCATTTTATTGGAGGTATTCAGCAACTTCCACAAGCTTGTATTTGGGGCTCCGTTGCAAAAACTCACCAAGAAAAGCTGCGTGAGTAGCACCGGTGATCAGCAAAATACGATCTTGCGCCGTGACAGGGATCTGATTTAAATTGGAGAGTATCCGTAGATTTCTTCCGTAAATTTTAGTGGCTTCGTCTGCTCCTTCAAAATTACCTTTTGTACTACTGTAGGTTAAGATATCAGCGTTTACATTGATAAATTTTTGCAGGGTCTCTTTATGATTAAATACCTTTAATTTATCTAAAATGGAGAGTTGGTCAATATGGGTGAATTCCTTCATGATTTTTCCCATGTAGTTTTTATACGTTACAGTATCCACCTGGTTCTCCAGTTCATTGGCAATGTTGTAATTATATGCTGCAGTTTGTTGTTCATCAATTCCATAAATTGTTTTTACCCCTGCAAGTTTGCCAACTTCATAAGCGATTAACGCTATTTCACCACCAAACTTAGCTTTATGGCTTTTGTCGTCGATAAAAGATCTGTAGTCACTGTTCAATTCTTTGTTTTTTTCAGGAATGACTTCTACGCAAATGATGGTTGGTTTAAAATCAGCCAACAGTTTGGCTACATGATAAGTTTCTCTTCTGTTTTTTTGATCTTTTTCATCAAATTCTACTTTATGGGCATCAGGGGTATAGCTCATGTGAAATGTCCCAAAATTTAAAACTTCGATTTTCTGCTGTGCATAGCTGTTCCCAAAAAATAAGACCCCAAGGGCGATTCCAATATTTCGAATCTGTATAGTTTTAATAAGCATCTGTGTAAGAAATGGTTTTATGTTTTTTCCGGCTTTTCGTTCAGTTAGCTGTATTTTTCTAGCTGTTTTGTCCAAAAGTATTACAGTTTGTCCAAATAAAAGCTACACTTGAGTGTAGTTTTATTTAACTTCGAAACTTAGAATTTCGTTATGGATTTTAACGCGCTATTTTCACAAAAAAATACTGTTGATCGTCTTTCAGAAAAGGACATCCTGCAGACGCATGGCTATATTGAGCTTGTCAAAGCTTTCTCACGAATTACTTACCAAAGTATCTATCTAATCGATTATCAGGCCAAAAGCTTTGAGTTTGTTTCAGACAACCCGCTGTTTCTCGCTGGTTTAACAGCCACAGAGGTGATGGAAATGGGCTATGGTTTTTATCAAAAATATGTTCCGTCCGATGATTTCCGGATGCTCATTACGATTAACGAAGCGGGGTTCAGTTTTTACGAAAAAATACCCATCGAGGAACGGAAGCTTTACGTTATATCGTATGATTTTCAGATACAAAATGCGCATAACAAATTTATTTTGATTAATCATAAACTGACGCCGGTTTTTTTGACAGAAGAGGGGAAAATATGGAAGGCAATTTGTATCGTATCTTTATCCACCAATGTGTCTTCGGGCAACGTGACGATCGAAAAGTTGCACTCCAACTTAGTTTGGGAGTTGGATCTGTTGACTGGGAAATGGAACTCCCAAAAAAAGATTAACCTTACTGAACGTGAAATAGAAATTTTACGCTTTTATCATCGCGGTCTGACCATTCATGAAACTTCCGAAAAAATTTTCGTTTCCATTGACACGGTAAAATTTCATCGGCGAAAATTATTTGAAAAACTGGGGGTAAGTAACATGAATGAAGCATTGGTTTATGCATTGAATAATAGGTTATTGTAACGATGGCTTGACGGATGTTGAAATGTTCAGGGCAAGCGCCTCAACCGAGGCGCTGCAGATTATTTTTTTACCAATAAGGGTAAGTACTTCTCGTAGCCCTGTGCTTTCATCTTGTCTTTTGGAATAAATCGAAGTGAAGCACTGTTTATACAATAGCGTAGACCACCTTTATCTGCCGGTCCATCGTTAAAAACATGGCCGAGGTGTGCATCACCAGTTTTGCTACGTACTTCCGTTCTGCGCATCCCGTACGAATTGTCGGAGTGTTCTTGAATCAAGCTATCGCTAATTGGTTTGGAAAAACTTGGCCATCCACAGCCCGATTCAAATTTATCTGTTGAGACAAATAAGGGTTCTCCGGTTGTGATATCGACATAAATGCCTTCCCTAAATTCGTCATTATAGGCATTGTCAAATGCGCGCTCTGTTGCACTGTTTTGTGTAACATCGTATTGCAATGGAGTTAACTCCTTCTTCAAGGTCTCCTTGTCAGCTTTTTTATACCTGTTTTCAATGTTCACTTTGGCTTTTTCGGGGTTGGCATTTCGTGCAAGTTCAAATAAATCAGGGCTTATATGGCAATAACCACCGGGGTTTTTGTCCAGGTATTTTTGATGATAAGCTTCAGCATTATAGTAATTCTGTAAAGGTTCTATTTCCACCACTATTTTGCTCTTGTATTGACTTGCTAAAGCAGCTATTTGCTCTTTGATAACAGCAGCATCGTCGGCATTGGTATAATAGATGCCTGTACGGTATTGCGTACCGATATCGTTGCCTTGTTTATTCAGTGAAGTTGGGTCAATTGTTTTGAAGAAAAGGTCTACGAGCAGCTTTAGATCGACAAGCGCTGGGTCGAAGTTTACCTTTACGGTTTCGGCAAACCCGGACGTTCCTGTCGAAACTTGTGCATAAGAAGGGTGCTGAAGGTTTCCATTGGCATAGCCAACTTCCGTTGCGGTGACCCCGCGCACTTGTTTAAAGAAGTGCTCAGTTCCCCAGAAGCATCCTCCTGCAAAATAGACAACATGATCTTTTTGATTTGTAGTATTCATAGTATTTTGTGTTGACGGTTTTAAGTCTTTCCCTTTTTGTGAAAAGCAAACCTTGCTGATCAGAAATAAGCCGGTCGCTATAGCAAGGAGGACGAATAAGTGTTTCATGGTATGGATTGCTACATGAAAGAAACAACATTGTTTCTTTCATGTAGGCTACAAACACCGTACCTTTCTGGATGTTTAACTTAGAAGATATAAACAGTTTTGACTCTAATAGATTCTTTTTACAATTGGAAGACGAAATAAGTCTATGAAAGGTATGTCCTGACAAAAAGACCTTTTAGCTAAACTTCGCCAGCTGTATCTCTGACAGGAGAGTTCCTATATAGGTGATGTCCTACGAACTGCGCACGCGATCGTTTAATCCATATTGTTTTAAGTACTGTTCTTGTGACAAAGTTAACTGTCAGGGAAAGACTCGTTCGGCTTAAGGCTACAGCATGACTCTGTCGGTTTGATCAGGCCTATGTGTAGCTGTCTCACTGTGGCTATAATAGCCTGTTTGTCGTAGTAATAAAGTTGGTGAAGCTGTTGCTGTGTACCCTGTACTGCGAACGAGTCGGGCAAACCAAGACGTTTTAACGTAGCCGAGTAACCATGTTCCACCATAAATTCAAGCACTGCGGTGCCCACTCCACCTGCGATACATCCATCTTCGATGGTGATGATAGACGAATATGATTGGAATACCTCATGTAATAACGCTTTGTCGAGCGGTTTAAAAAACCGGAGATCATAGTGCCCGACGTGGATGTCCTCCTGGAGCAGCTCGCAGCAGGCGTCCTGTGCATATTTACCAACGGGTCCAAGAGAGAGTAGGGCAATGTCTTTACCTGAACAAAGTCTTCTTCCTTTTCCCATTTCAAGTCTGGAGTTGCTACCTTTGAGT
>NZ_DJTD01000037.1:0-4122 GCF_002440385.1 Sphingobacterium sp. UBA6317
AATAAAACAACTCAGGCACATCTGTATCAAAACGAAGTATAAGGGCGTCAATGCACGCTTCCTTGATCTCATCGGCAAGTACACCGAATGCCAGTTCCCACACTCCCTGAGATTTCCTGAAAATATAAAAAGCAAGACCATTTTTGTTGTAAAGATGATAATCTTTCATGCCCATGCTTTTATCATGCACGGTAATTTGAGCGTACATCACCCGATTTCGGCAAAAGATTTCTAGGGGTTTCACTCTATAATATTACTAATATTATTAGTAATATTATGTACGGTAAAGATATTTAGGCTTTCTCATTTTTTATATACAATTGGATCGATGAAGCCTCTTATAGCCCGATAATAGCATCGCACAAATTGCCTGGACGTGTTAATTGAGAGTATTTATGATACGATTGTACATCTCCTCCATCTTCTTCTCATAGCTGGTAGAGCGACCGCCAAAGAAATCGACATAACTCGCTCCTATATCAGCCCCACTATTGCCAATACGATTCGGGTCTCTGACGCTCTTCACGAAATAAGTTTCATTTGAACCATTCTTGTCCGTTGTCTAATCGTTGTAAAAAGTCAGTAAAAGAGATTCCTATTTCAATATGATATTGTTTATCCAAATCAATAAAAGGCGTAAGTACTACCCTAATTGAATTGTCAACTGTCTGTTCAATTGCAATAAATTCACTACTTCCATTTCCGCCAATTGCCAAAGTCTTTGGAAGGTTCTCAAAAATTTGATAGTCGGTATTGGCTCCAATTAATTCGTCAATGTCCCAAAGTCTCACGAACTCTGATCCTATAAACCGTTCAAAACCCGAGTAATTCTGTAAAAAAAATAAGTAATCGTTAGGAAGATTGAAGCTCAAAATTGTTTGTATTTGTTCAATTTTTGTTTTGGCTTTTTGAGGACGTTTTGGACAATTATATTTCAATAATAGTTCATTGACTGTTTTCATATTCTAAGTTACCATTTTTTGTAAAGTTCTATTTTTCTGTTGTCATATTTTCGAGTCCTGAAAAAACTTTACAGATCAGAAAATGCTTTCTTATAGCTTTTGGAAGGTTGGAATTGGTAGTGGTATGCTGATTTAATAGGCTTATAGTTATTAGCTTTCAAGATTATTATAAATTTTAATGCTAAAAAATTGGTTTGGAGGTCGTAATGTCTACGAGAAACCGTAGCTGATTTAACTAAGCAGTTTTAATAAGACAATAAAGTAAACAACATGGGCTCCCTTGTTAATTGTCAAGGAAGGCCATGTTGGCTAAAGTTTCGCTTTGTCACCAAATTTAATCGGTTTGAGACATTCAAGTGTTGCAAAGATCATTAGATTTTGAGATAATTTTATTCAAATCCTAATTTCGCTGTAGCGATTTATTATTGTGCAATTGGTTTATGATCTCGCTTACAGCTTCCACAGTTTGTCCGATTTCTTCTGCTGTAGTGAAACGCCCTAAACTAAATCGTAGTGCATTAAATGCCTCATCTCTACTCAATCCCATAGCTTGAAGTACAGGAGAAGGTGCTGCTTCAAAATAACTGAGTACTGAGCAGTTGGAAACACATATATTATCGAGTTTTTGAACAATATTTTCGCTGTTAATACCATCAAAACGTATTGTACATGTTGTATAGATCCTGTGTGTTTTAGAACCTATTAACTTCGCTCCTCCGATTTCTAATAATTGTTGTTCTAAGATATCTCGTAGTTTTCCGATGCGCTCTTCATCTTCATTCATCTGCGAAGCTGCGAGTTCAGCGGCTTTGCCCATACCAACGATACCCGGCACATTAAGTGTACCACTTCTCGCCTCCCCTTCATGTCCCCCAGAAAAGATAAGCGGTTTCATAGGTACCTTGGGACTAAAATAAATACCGCCTATACCCGTTGGTCCATAAAATTTATGGGCAGAGAATGTGAGGATATCTATAAATGATCGTGCGAGAACAGGGAGTTTTCCGACAGATTGGCTTCCATCGGTCATAAAAAAGGCGTCATGAGCATGTGTTATTTCCGCAATTCGCTCTATGTCCTGAATCACACCAGTATCATGGTTGACATGCATCACACATACTAAAGCTGTAAGAGGTGTAAAGGCCCGCTCTAGTTCTTCAAGGTCTATCAATCCGTCGCTATCGACAGAAAGGTAAGTAACCGCAATACCTTTGGTCTCAAGATACCGGCAGGTATCCAAAACTGTGGGATGCTCTGTCTGTACAGTTATAATATGTTGTTTCCCGGGCCTCAATAATCCACGTAATCCCATATTGATAGCTTCAGTAGCACCAGCTGTAAAGAAAATATCTTCTGCATTGGTATCTATAAGATCAGCAATCTGTCTCCTACTCTTCTCGACCGCAGTATCTAAATATTTGCCTAGTTTATGACGACTTGCTGCGTTACCATACTTGTCTGTCAAATAGGGCATCATTTCGTCTAAGACCCTAGGATCCATTGGAGTGGATGCATTGTTGTCAAGATATATAATTTTGTCCATGTTAGTCGATTTGTCTTGCGTCATTCTTTTCATCCTCATCATACGTTTTGAGCATATAATCTTTTCCAAGGTTGCCTTTAAAAACTTTTACTTCGGCAGTCGTTGGCGGATGCGGAAAATCACCTTCCCATTTCAAAAAAAATAAATTCATCCAACGAGTTCCCCATTCTCTGTTCTCAAATATGGCATCGTTATAATTTCCTCCAAAAGTAATTACCCAGGATGGTAGCCCCACCTCAGCACGTTCCCATTTAACGACTTGCCGCGCATTAAAAATGTTTATAAGAGATAGCAGCCCGTAGGAATAGACTGTTGAAAAGAGAAAAATAGCGCCTACATAAAAGAATTTCGAAAGTGCTTTGGGAATAACGATTTTTTTTAACCCGATTAAGTTACTAATGGTTACCATCACAACTCCACCCAACATAGCCGCCCATGGCAGAAAGTACCAATCATCTTTCAGATGAACTTGATCATATAGCATAAATGCAAATTCTAGCACTATAACAAAAGTTAATAATCCCAACCCAGATTTGTTGATGAAATATTCAGTCCGCCAATTTATAAAAAAAAGAACTAATATTAATCCAGAAAACAGTCCATACAACAAAGCTGTATATTGATTAAAAAACATAAAACCTGTACTGTAAAAAATGAGAACTAATAACAAACCGATTAAAACTAATCCATCGAATTTCTCGTTTAAATAAGTGCTAAGCTTTTGTATAATACGCATAAATTAGGCTTTTGGTTAACCTTACACGCCTAAGATTAGCCGCATAGGATAAATAACATTAGTTTAAAGATAAGCATTATTCACCAATACTTAATAAGATTAAGGAGTAATTATTTGTATTGTTACATAAATCCGATTATTCAAATAACAATGTACACATAATAGTCTTAGATTCTGGAGGAATCAATGCAAAACCATTTAAAATGCGGTACATTCTATGGCAAAAATAACAGATATTAATCGAGGAGATTTGTTAACATTCAAAGCCGCTGACAATAAATATAAAATGTTGCTTTGTACGAGTACGCGCAAGGACAGAAGTCCGCAATAGTTTACTTTCGCGGCATTGACCTACGACAGTTTCGAAAAACCGACGACTTCAAACATTAATAATATCGAATTCTTTGGAATAGGAAATAGAAAGTGTGAATACTTCAAATATTCTGATAATGAACTTGATAAAATGTGGTCAATTCATCCTGAGACTCGGCCATACTTTTTAGGTTCATACGGATTTTTAATTTTCCGAAAAGACTTTATGAAGTTTCGAGACAATTTTGAAATTATTGGTACTTTAAATGTTATTGACCACCTCGACAAAAACGGGAATGGTAGTATGAATATAAGTAACTGGGAATTAATCAAGGATTTTTTTGCAAATAGAATTAATTCCGTTATGCCCGACAGAGGACAGAAAACTTTTAAGGTAGGTGCAATTATTAAAGATTGAGGAAAGACAGCTTACCACAACCGACTTGGCAAAACAGCTCCACTTTCGTATCTTCAATATGGCTACGTTACTTCGCAAAGTCGCCGCTCTACATATACAATGCTAAAAACTACCATACATACATTCAACGACCTTGACAAATGGTTGTCCG
>NZ_DJTD01000025.1:0-352 GCF_002440385.1 Sphingobacterium sp. UBA6317
CTTGCTTGCTTGCTTGCTTGCTATACAGATAAAAGATCAATTAAATGATGAAATATGAAACAATAGATGCTTACTTCCAACGACAAGAACTCATACGGATAAATTCAACGTCTTTCAATACGCAAAACTTTTTTATAGCGAACTGCTAACGGTCGATAAAAAATCAATTGAATCAAAGCGAAACATCCTACCAAAACAAGTCCCAATGGTGAATAAAAAGTTAGACCAATATACAGTAGTAATAAGAATAACCGCAGCATCTCAAGTGGAAAAACCCAGTCTTCATGTTCTAGAAGTCCTCCAATACAAATAACACTACAAAGAATAAATCCCCCGCCAATAACGAGTTGTA
>NZ_DJTD01000025.1:607-90935 GCF_002440385.1 Sphingobacterium sp. UBA6317
CCCCCGCCAATAACGAGTTGTATCAGTTGCTGATAATTACCATAAAGCAGAAAGAAAAAAAGAAGTGTCATCGTCAACATGGACTGAAAAAAGATATAGCGGCTTAACGCCTGCGCATGAACTTGCGGCTTAGCTCCGGCAAATATGCGCTCTTCCAGTTCTTCGCGAATTTCAGGCTGTATATCGTCAGGCTTACCGAATATAGTCCGCATTTTGTTCCCAAATCCTTTCGCCCGCTTAAATGACAAACCAATTTCAAATAAATAATGAAAATGCTGCCATAGAAAAGTATAGCGGTGAATGGGCTTTGTGAGCCCATAGACACAAGGCTCCTCCTTTTGTTCCGATATAAATGTTCCAAACAGCTTATCCCAAATAATCAGGATATCCCCATAATTCTTATCCAGATAGATTTCGTTGCTGCTATGATGCACCCGATGATGGGAAGGCGTTACAAATAGCCGCTCCAAAATACCCAAATTTCCAACAGTCTGCGTATGGGAGAAAAATGGATACACGCCATGAATCAACAGAATAGCGGTCATCATAAAGGGCGGGAACCCCAAAAGGGGGATAAAAGCCCAAAATAGCGAACGGAAAACGGCTTGAAATATGGTGATCCGGGCCGCCACCGTAAAGTTATAATCTTCACTTTGGTGATGTACAACGTGCGCAGCCCACAATAGGTTTATTTCATGGCTATAGCGATGATACCAATACCAGAGAAAATCTGTAAATAGGAAAAGTATAACCCAGGTCCAAACATTAGCTTCAATCTGAAATATCGCAAAATTTTGATACACCCAAACGAAAAAAAAGTAAAATAAACTAACGGAAAACATATCACACATACGCTCAACGATACCAACATTAAGATTTGAGATCGATTCATCAAAAGAATAAAAACGTTTCTGTTTTTTGAGGCTATACCCATATTCCAACACCATCAGAATTAAAAATAAGGGAATGATAAATGCCAAAAAATTAAGTTTTTCCGTATACATCCATTTGCTATTTTAAAGACAAACAATCTATCTGAGTCGCTATTTGATAAGATTCGTCTTTTCTGATGCCAAAAGATAAATTCTTTCAAACTCTTTATTATTAAACAATCAATTTTAAATCAGGTTTTTCAATTTATGGTTTTTCAATTGATCAAAGGTATGCTTGCTCCTGTTTAGACAAGAACAAACGCCAACCTTAAGGACTTTTCTATCGCAAAAGAAAATGCACAAAAAAATCCTCAAAAAGCTAAACACTTTTTGAGGACTTCTGACTGAACGATAACCAGTACTTTACTGAGAAGTCACCGTGATACCAGCTTACCGGACTATTTAAATGCTAATGCACACTGGACATATCGATCTGCGTCTTTCCTTGTTTGATCATCAAAACAAAGGGGACACACAGCAAAAATACCACACCCAGATACAAAAACACATCCATGTAGGATAATACAGTAGCCTGTTTCATCACGCTCATATCGAGTATCTGGTGTGCTTTGGCCAAAGCTTCATTGGGCGAAAAACCTTTCGCCTGAAAGCTCATTTGCAATTGCTGCACCCGTTGTTGCACATCAAACTTGCTTGGATCTAAATTAGCCACCAGATCGACGCGATGTTTTTGGCTATCACGGGCAATAAATGTCGTAATTAAGGCTATACCAAACGAACCACCCAGCTGGCGCATCATCCCTGTAAAGGCAGCTCCTTCACCGATTGACTTACCATGTAATGTCGATAGGGAGAGTGTCATGACAGGTACGAACAACAATCCTAAGCCAACTCCACGGAGAATTAGGGGCCAAAACATGTGCTCTGCTCCCGTATCATTGGTCATGAGACTGTACATCCAAAAACAGAAGCCAAAAAAAATACTTAGTCCTACGGCAACCATATATTTTTGGGGAACACCATTTTGGATCATCTTCCCAATAAAAGGCATCATGATACCGGTCATGATTGAACTTGGCAACAATAACAAACCTGCGTCTGTGGCCGTCCATCCCAATATCGACTGTGTATAGATTGGAATAATAAAAGTCGATCCAAACAAGCCGAAACCAAGAATAAAACTCATCACTACACCAACCTGCAAATTCTTGTCCTTCAATACCCGCAAGTTAACAATGGGTTTATCATAGACCAATTCCCGCCATATAAAGAACAATAGTCCGAAAACAGACAAGATTGACAAGCCTAAAATCAAGGGATCGTCAAACCAATCATCCTGTTGTCCATGTTCCAATACAAACTGAAGGGAACCAATAAACATGATCAAAAAGATCATACCAAACCAATCCACTTCCTTTGCAGATTGCTTTTGGCTATATTTAGGACTGCGCACAAAAGATAAGGTCAACAAGGTCGCAATAATCCCTAACGGCACATTGATATAGAATATATATGGCCAGGAGAAATTATCGATAATATATCCACCTAACGGTGGGCCTAGCGTTGGACCAATAATTACCCCCATACCATAGATAGCCTGAGCCATACTACGTTTTTCCTTCGGGTAACTCTCTGTAATAATGGTCTGCGCTGTTACTAACAACGCTCCCCCGCCCATCCCTTGTATAAAACGAAATGCAACAAGCTCCCAAATATTGGTCGCGTTACCACATAAAAATGAAGATACTGTGAATATGATAATAGACGCAGCAAAGTAATTTCTCCGTCCAAATTGTTGGGACAACCAGCTGGTCATCGGAATCACAATTACGTTGGCGATTGCGTAAGCCGTGATAACCCATGCCACATCTGTCAAGGTCGCCCCCAACGAACCTTTCATGTCGTTCAGAGCCACGTTGACGATGGTTGTATCCACGATTTCCAACAGCGCACAAAGCACCGCTGTAATCGTGATTACAACACGTCGAAAACCATATTCAACCAGACTATCTTGTTGATTTAAATTTTCCATAGTTATTGAACATGCACATCTACGTCAGCATTCATGCCCGGTCTGAGCAAAGCCACATTTTCTGCTTTATTGTCTTTTGTCAATTTGATTTTTACAGGTAAACGCTGAACAGTCTTCACAAAGTTACCAGTCGCATTATCTGGCGGCAATAAAGAAAAACGCGATCCTGTCGCCGGTGAGAAAGAATTTACTTCACCTTCAAATTCGATATTAGGATAAGCATCCACTTTGATCCCCACCTTTTGACCAGGCTTCATTTTTTCCAATTGCGTCTCTTTAAAGTTGGCTACTACCCAAGTTTCAATATTATCGACAATGTAGAATAAAGACTGACCTGGATTGACCATTTGTCCAGGCTGAACCTTAATGTTGGATACCTGACCATCCACAGAAGCCAGTACCGCGGTATAAGAAAGGTTCAATTTAGCCGCCTCAAGCTGTGCATTCGCTCTTTTTATATTCGCCTCAGCAACAGAAGTTTGTTTTGAAGCCACTGTAGTCTTACTGACGATTGCATTACGTTGCGACGCACTGGCATTGCGTTGCTGTTGCAAAATTTCAACCTGCTTGTCGGCTTCCAATTTCGCAGTCAATGCCTGCTCGTACTGCTGTTTCGTAATGGACTGGTTATTGTATAAGTTTTGGTAGCGGATATAATCATTGTTCGCTTGCTTAGCACGAATACGTGCCGCATCGATGCTGCCTAAATTGGATTGGATCGTTGCATCTGAGATCGCCACATTAGCCGAAGACGCAGATACATCTGCCTTTGAAACATCAAAGCTACTTTGAGCTGCTGCCAATGCTGCTAATGCCTCGTCCACACGAACCTGATAGTCTTGACTCTCAATGGTAAATAACGTATCCCCTTTTTTAACCAAATCATTGTCCTTTACATAGACTTTAGCGATAAAACCACCCACCCGTGGAATGATCGGGCTCATGTTTTTCTCTACCTGCGCATCGTCTGTAGTCTCATGCGCCTGGCCATGCATATATTTATACGCCCCATAAGCCCCTCCGAAGATGACCAATGCAGCCAAAACAATTGTAAATTTTTTATTTGTACCTTTTTTTTCAGGTGCGTTTTCTACTGTATTTTCCATGTCTAGATTAATTGCTATTTAATGTTTAAAGACCCATTTGCTAACAGCAGGTCGTAATATTTTTCAATGGTGTTTGCTTTGCTGATTGCCAGATTGATCTTGCTTTGCAGCTGCTGTACGTCTGCGGTCAACAAGTCGTCGGTATCTGCGATACCATTATCGTACTTATCTTTGGTGATCCGATAATTTTCAACAGCCTGATCCACCGCCTGATGATAGACCACATCCTGCTTTTGTGCCAGCATATAGTTTTCATTGGCCTGTTGAACCTGCACTTTTACCTTGTCATTTAATAATTCAATATGCTCATCAATTTCCTTGATACGGTTTTTTGCCACATTCACTTCTCTTTTATTTTTGTAAAGCGAACCGATATCGTAAGAAACGCCGATGCCAACCATGGCAGCATTCGTCACGGTAACCACCTTTTGAAGACCAAAAGCATTGTATCCAGCTGTTGCAGCAACAGTTGGCATGGCAGCCGCTTTTGTTACTTTCAACTGATCTTCAGCAACCAAACGTTGCGATTCCATCGATTTTAGATCTGAGCGCGAGGTTTTTGCTGCATCATATGATGCTTTTAAGCCCAAATCCACACCTGTGACTTCGCCCAAATTGATCTGATCCAGTTGGGTATCTTCATCAATTTTCAAGAAATTAGCCAATTGATAATTCAGCACCTTGATATTTTTCTGTGCTTCCTGAAGCGAAACCTGATAGTTTGAAAGCTGCAGTTCTGCTTTTAATAAGTCATTACGTGCGATCAAACCATTATCCAACATCGCTTTAAAATCCGAAACACGTTGCTCCGACTGCTTAATATTTTCAGCAATCAACAAATTGGTTTGTTGAGCCTTATAAAGACTCAAATAAAGATTTACTGCACGTATAGCCAATTGTTCTTTGCTCGCTACAGCATTGTATTCCTCGGCTTTCAATACATCCTTTGCAATATCAATGCCGCCCTTAATTCTGCCACCGGTATAGATTGGCATACTCACCGAAGCCTGACCCAACCACAATTGGTTTGCAGCGATATCTGGAGCAGATCCCCCCTCACCTAAAGCCAACTTTAAATTCACATTTGGTGTGGTCATAGCCATGTATTGTCCACTCAATTTTGCATCGGGAAGTTGTTTCGATTTGGCCGTTTCCACCTCGAGCTGCCTACCCAATATCTTGGTGTCGGCAGACTTCGCTTCCACGCTTTGATTTGCGGCCAAGTGAATTATTTCTTCCAAAGTCATGTGCTTGTTGTCCTGTGCCAACAAACCCATGGGACTTAAAAGCAATAAAGCACTCAAATTGGCCAACTTATTTTTCATATGTCAATAAAGCTTTAATTGTTGTCTGTATAAATTCTGTTAAAGTTGTTTCTATATAATTTGCATATTCTTCATCGTTATCGATATGCAACTGATCTTGCAAAAAGCAATGATTCATTTGGAAATTCATAAAAGTTCCCATCATCATCGAATGGATTAAAATTGGATCATATCCACCTTTGAACACCCCCTGTTCTACACCTTCATTGATCACGGAAGAAATAACCTCCAGGTTATGCAATTTGAGCTTCCTGAATGCTTCAGAGATCAGCATCCGCTGTTTTAGTGAACTTTCAATGGTAATGATATGATACAGCTTACGATGCGAATTCATCGATTTAATTGATCGATTTACCATCGCGTCTATTTTGTCTAGCGCATTGTCAATAAGCGCCAACTCATCCACATTGATCATAAAATCAGGAACACGCCACTCAAAAAACGTATCCAGCAACTTGTCCTTTGATCCAAAATAATAGTTGATCATTGCAACATTTACATTCGCTTCGTTGGCAATATCACGCACGGAAGTCCCATCAAACCCTTTTGTTGCAAAAAGACGCTCAGCTGCAAGTAAAATATCAATCTGTTTCTCGTTAAATTCCATTTTAAACCTCGATCTTTTAAAGATACCATCGCATATTCATAGCGATAATAAAAGACGTTCTCGCTAAATGCGCGACAAAGTTAAACAAACGTTTAATTTAAACAAGTGTTTAATTATTAAATTTGTGTAAAAAAAAACACCATTTCTGGTGTTTTTGCTGTTGGATGAGATTAGTTAAGTATCCGGTAGATCATTTCTTTTAAAATCTCTTCACTATTGAAATTGCTCGGCACATTGACACCTTTGGATTTCAAGTCGGTCTCCTTCAACACATTAAGCACATCGAAAGTTTTCCGTCTATTGTAATTCCGTGCAGCAAGCTCGTATTCTTTTAGAAAGAAAGGATGTACCCCCAGTTCTTTTGCCGCGACGGATTTGTCTATCAGATAATGGTATTTGAGAATCTTCGTGAAGTAGGTGGCAATTTGTCCAATAACCATCACCAGTGGATTATTTTTGGGATTGGCGACAAAATAATCGACGATCTGATATGCTTTTAGGGCATTACGTTTAGCCAAAGCAGTATTTAATTCAAAAACATTATAATCTTTGGAAATACCTATATTCCGTTCAACATCTTCCATGCTTATCTCTTGGCTCTTCGGAACATTAAGCATCAGTTTGTCAAGTTCATTGGACACCTTGGACAGGTCATTACCGAGATAATCCGCAATCATCACCGCAGCTTGCGGATGAATGCGCCAGCCCGCATCTTTCACATACGTCCCAATCCATGGGCCAACCTTATCGTCGTATAGTTTGGCCGCATCAACAACTAGTCCCTTTTTTTCAAAGACTTTATAGACCTTTTTGCGTTTGTCAAATTTCCCATGTTTAAAACAGAACACAAGAATGGTTGTCGGTGTAAGATGCTCCAGGTATTTAGTTAACAGTTCTTCCGTATCCGATTTCCATTTCAGCTCCTGCGCTTCCTTAATAATAATCACCTGATAATCGCTCAACATGGGATACCGTTTTGCTGCATTGACAATGGTAGATATATCAATATCTTTTCCATAGAAAATCGATTGATCAAAACCCTTTTGTGCTTCGTTCAATACCGTCGCTTCCAATGCGTCGGCAATGGTATCAATGAAATAACTCTCCTCCCCTTGCAATAAATACACTGGTTTAAAAGACCTGTTCTTAATATCAGATAAGATCGGATTTATGTTCATATGCAAAAACTATCGATAGTATTTATTTTCCCTGGGCCCAATTAAGCTCTTTACACGCGGCAACTTGTCTAAAGTTGCTATGGAGTACCCGGTCTATTTATTTATTTTTTCACTGCAGATCGGTTGCCCCATTACTTTCCCGCATCCAAACAATCTGCTACAGTCTAAAATGTCCCATGTTATTGCATCTTCACATGGTGTATCTAGTTCGACTATGGACATTTTATAGGAAGCAAAATTACGATTTTAATGGCAATTTAAGCGAGTAACCTCGCCGAATTAACGCTTTTATAATTGATTCATGTACGACCATCACTTTAAGCTATTGGTTTAAAGCCATGAACATTTAACACCACAACTTCCACAATTCTGGTCAAGCAATACGGCCACAAAAGCAGACCTGAGGTTTTTTACAAAAAATCATCTTCGTCAGCAAAAAAACACCATATTTCATGCCTGATGAATGTATTTTTTTTGCTAAAATTTTAGTATATTTGTGTATGTTTTCACCGACTCCACTGAACTTACCGCCGTATCAAGCTAAAATATCTAAAAAGAACAATGCGATTTATATATTTGATGAGCTCAGAAAAAAGGATCTGGTATTAACACCGGAAGAATGGGTTAGGCAGCATTGGATCAACTATTTGTCGCTCATGAAAAATTATCCCAAGGCACTGATGCACATCGAAGGCGGTTTGAAATTAAATAACCTGCAGAAACGAAGTGATTTGTTAATTTATAACAGCAGCGGGCATAAGGTGGTCTTAGCCGAATTTAAGGCACCTCATATAAAAATTACACAACAAGTATTTGAGCAAATTGCAAATTATAATACAGTTCACCGTATACCATACCTGCTAGTAAGCAACGGTATGAATCATTATTATTGTAAAATTGATTTTATCAAAAAGTCTTACGAATTTTTGGAAGACCTCCCCAACTACAACGAAATTGACTAAGGAGCTATGCATGAAATAGATAAAAATTAATCCGGAGATTCAGTCTCCCTTAGGTCTTGAACGGGGAGCACCGAAAAAATGTAAAGTAGATGTAAAACATCTTTTCAATTTATTTGATTTTTAAAATATAGTTTTATATTAGTCCTACAGAATAGAAAAAATAAAAAGATGAATATAGATAAAAACGAATTCAGAAAATATGCAGTAAAGCATCACCGTATTGGAAGTCAACATGTTGATAGTTTCATTGCTCGTACAGAGACTAGCATTCCGACAAACCTTACGCCTTACATCGTTGAAGAACGTCAATTGAACGTTGCTCAGATGGATGTATTTTCGCGTTTGATGATGGACCGTATCATATTTTTAGGCAGCGGTATTGATGATCAGGTAGCCAACATTATTCAGGCACAACTCTTGTTCTTACAGTCTACCGACGCACAACGTGATATCCAGATTTACATCAATTCACCGGGTGGAAGCGTGTATGCTGGACTAGGAATCTACGATACCATGCAATATATTACGCCAGATGTAGCAACCATCTGTACCGGTATTGCAGCATCTATGGGCGCTGTTCTTTTAGTTGCTGGTGCAAAAGGCAAACGTGCAGCCTTACGCCACTCACGCGTCATGATTCACCAACCTTCCGGTGGCGCTCAAGGAGTTGCAGCCGATATGGAAATCAACTTACGTGAGATGATGAAATTAAAAGAAGAATTATACACCATTATTTCAGATCATTCTGGACAAACTTACGAATGGGTAGAAAAATCTTCCGATCGCGATTACTGGATGCGGGCTAATGAGGCCAAAGAATTTGGTATGATTGACGAGATTTTACTTCCAAAGAAGGAGATTATTAAATAACAATGGCAAAGAATAACGATAGAGACATTCATTGTTCGTTTTGTGGCATAAGCAAAAATGAAGCCCAGATGCTTATTGCTGGCAACGGTGCGCACATCTGTGACCGTTGTATCCAGCAGGCAGGCGAAATCTTGGCAGAAGAATTAAAACAACGAAAAAGTAAAACTTTACAGACAGCTTTAAAGTTGATCCGTCCTTTGGAGATTAAAACCCACTTGGACCAATATGTCATCGGTCAGGATGATGCCAAAAAAGTAATTTCAGTAGCCGTTTATAATCACTATAAGCGTTTAAATCAGAAAGTGGATAAAGACGAGATCGAAATCGAAAAATCCAATTTGATTATCGTGGGGGAAACAGGCACTGGTAAGACCTTGCTGGCAAAAACTGTCGCCAAGATACTTAATGTACCTTTCTGTATTGTGGATGCTACAGTATTGACCGAAGCAGGTTATGTAGGGGAAGACGTAGAAAGTATATTGACGCGTTTACTGCAAGCGGCAGATTACGATGTGGCTTCCGCTGAGCGTGGTATCATCTACATCGATGAGATTGATAAAATCGCACGTAAAAGCGACAATCCTTCTATTACGAGAGATGTATCGGGTGAAGGTGTGCAGCAAGCTTTACTGAAGATTCTCGAAGGTACAGTTGTCAACGTTCCACCGCAAGGCGGCCGTAAACACCCTGATCAAAAAATGATCGCGGTTAATACAAGCAATATCCTATTCATCTGTGGTGGAGCATTCGACGGTATTCAAAAGAAAATTGCAAACCGTCTGCGTACCCAGACAGTAGGTTATAAAATGAACGAGGACGAAGAGGAAATTGACTTGAACAATTTGTACAAGTATATTACACCGCAAGACTTAAAGAACTTTGGATTAATTCCAGAGCTGATTGGTCGTCTTCCTGTATTAACTTACTTAAACCCGCTGGATAAGGAAACCTTGCTGAGTATTCTGACTGAGCCAAAGAATGCTTTGGTAAAACAATATAAAAAGCTGTTTGAATACGAAGGTATTGAGCTAAAATTTGATCCTGACGTTTATACGTTTATTGTTGATAAAGCTGACGAATTTAAACTTGGAGCCAGAGGCCTACGCAGTATATGCGAAGCCATTATGCTGGATGCCATGTTTGAAATTCCGTCAACGAAAGAGCAGACGGGACAGAAAGCATTGGAAATCACGCTAGACTATGCGAAGAAGAAATTCGAAAAGTCTGATTTAAAAAAGCTTAAAGTTGCTTAAAAAAATCCCGTTCGCTGAACGGGATTTTTTTTTAGAAAAGAATTAAAAATCTTATATTACAATAATAACATAGCCATAACGGAATGTTGACAGGAAGATAAGAGATTCAAGAAATTAAATTTAATGACTATGACAACAAAGAAAAGTGCAAAGAATACCGTAAATAGTCCGATCACACCAGGTTTAAAAACCAAAGAAGAAATCGTGAACAACTGGCTTCCCCGTTATACCGGAAGACCTTTGGAAGAGTTCGGGGAATATATCCTTTTAACGAACTTTTCGAAATATATACACCTATTTTCTGAAATGCATGATAATGCGCCTATTTATGGAGAAGATAAACCGATGCAATCCGTCACTGCCGGAGGCATCACCATTATCAATTTCGGGATGGGAAGTCCAATGGCCGCAACCATTATGGATTTATTATCAGCAATTGCACCAAAAGCAGTGCTATTTTTGGGTAAAACCGGTGGAATCAAGAAAAAAATTCCTGTAGGCGAATTGATTCTTCCAATAGCCGCTATCCGCGGTGAGGGAACTTCCAATGACTACTTTCCACCCGAAGTACCTTCATTACCCGCCTTCGCCATGCAAAAGGCCATATCCACGACAATCCGGGATCACCAACGTGACTACTGGACAGGAACGGTATACACCACCAATAGACGAGTTTGGGAACATGATAAAGCCTTCAAAAAGTATTTAAAATCAATCCGTGCCATGTGCGTGGATATGGAAACCGCAACGATATTCAGTGTCGGATTTGCCAATAAGATTCCAACAGGTGCTCTGTTGCTGGTTTCGGATCAACCAATGGTACCCGAAGGAGTCAAAACGTCTGTCAGTGATGTAACAGTTACAGCAAAATATGTAGAAGCACATATCAGCATAGGTATTGATGCTTTAAAACAGCTTATCAATAACGGATTGACCGTGAAGCACCTTAAATTTTAAGCTGTATTTCAACCAACATCATATTTTCCCTTTCTAGGAAAATATGATGTATCCCTCTCCATAAAACCATAACTATCAAACCCTTAAAACTATTAACTATTATTTTTGATTAATAATTGAACGGTTATTAACTAAAATTTGAGGTGTTAACAAATGTTAATCTTCACAATAATTAAACGATTTGTCGTTTATATTGTAATATTCATATTACTCAACACATATATCGTAAAAATTAATCAAGCATTGTGAAGAAAAAAACATTATCTTTTTTTAACGTAACCTTTTTGATTTGTTCAGCCTTAGCCACACAGGTAAGTTGTTCTTCAAGTTCTTCAAAAGAAAATAAAACCAAAGAAAAAAACGTAGCCTTGCCAGTCTATACCGTCACTAAATCTGATGCCACCACCATCAAGGATTATTTGGGAACCATAGAAGGTAAAGTTAACGTGGAGGTCCGCCCACAGGTCGAAGGGCTGCTTCAGGAAATTTATATCGATGAAGGCTCATTTGTTCAAAAAGGCCAGAAACTGTTCAAGGTAGACCCTTCTACTTACCAAGAAAATCTCAATAACATGGTTGCTACGGAGCAAGTCGCCAAAGCCAAACTTAAAAATGCACAGCTCGAAGTCGACCGGTTGAAACCGTTGGTTCAAAACGACGTTATCTCCGATGTCAGACTGGCGTCGGCAAAATCAGATTATCAAGTAGCCAAGGCAACGTTGGACCAGGCCATCGCAGCCGTACGTTCAGCGCAGATCAGCAAAGATTTTACAGTGATCACCGCTCCGGTAAGTGGTTACATTGGCCGCATTCCAAAGCGTATTGGAAATTTGGTATCAAAAGGCGATAAAGAACCCCTTACCTATCTTTCAGACATCCAAGAAGTGTATGTATATTTCTCCATGAATGAATCTGACTTTCTTTATTTTTCCAAAGCACAGGCAAAAAAAGATAGCTTGGAAGGGAAAAAATACAACCAGAATCAAAAGCTCGTATTTCCAGAAGTTACTTTAGTCCTCGCAGATGGTGAGGAATATTCAAAAAAAGGTATTGTCGACGCCGTCAATGGCCAGATTAACCGAACTACGGGAGCAATCTCTTTGCGCGCCACTTTCCAAAACCACGACAACATACTTCGATCCGGAAGTAGCGGCACCCTTAAGATTGCCGAAGTAAAAAAAGACGTTCTTCAAATTCCGCAGATAGCCGTCAATGAATTGCAGGATAAAACCTTTGTCTATATACTGGACCAAAACAATAAGGCGCAAAAACGAAATATCCAACTGATGGGCAAAAGTAAAAACAATTATATCGTCTATACAGGCCTCAAGGAAAACGATCGCGTTATTACCAGCGGATTTGACAAATTAACCGACGGTTCACCAGTGACCCCGATTTTACAGAAATAATTATCGATCATTTTTGCATACTACCCGGTGCCAGGCATACTGTGCACCAAAAGTAGCGTGTTTAAAATTCTATGTATATGCTAAAAACATTTATAAATAGGCCTGTATTAGCTACGGTGGTTTCTTTTATCCTGGTTATCTTAGGCTTGGTGGGCCTAAAACTCCTGCCTGTCTCGCGCTTTCCAGAAATTGCCCCACCAAGTGTGCTTGTTTCACTAAGTTATCCCGGTGCTAATGCGGAAACCGTAGCAAAAAGTGTTTTGCTGCCTATCGAAGAAGCCATCAATGGTGTAGAGGATATGACCTATATCAAGTCGTCTGCCTCCAATTCAGGATCGGGAAGTGTATCGGTGTACTTTAAGACAGGTACCAATCCTGATATTGCTTCGGTCAACGTACAGACACGGATTTCCAAAGCAATCAGTTCCATTCCTGCCGAAGTAAATGAAGCCGGCATCACGGTCATGCCTCGGCAAACCGGTGTCATAATGACCATCAATCTCTACTCCGATCACCAGGATAGCGCCTACGATGAAACCTTTCTCCAGGCTTATGCACAGATTAACCTGATGCGACCTTTGCTGCGTGTCGATGGCGTAGCTCAAGTTTCCCGTTTGGGGGCCAGGGATTATGCGATGCGCCTTTGGCTGAACCCAGAAAAACTAGCCCTTTATAACCTCGTTCCACAAGATGTTATGAATGCTATAAAAGATCAAAACTTTGAGATTGCCCCAGGCAAATTTGGAGAAACCTCGGATGAAGCTTTCGAAACAGTGATCCGTCATAAGGGGCGTTTCACCACACCGGAGGAATTCCAGAGTATTGTGATCAAAACCAACACCGACGGTTCAGTGCTCTATTTAAAAGATGTGGCCCGGGTAGAATTCGGAGCTACAAATTTAAGCAGCGACAACAAGGTGAATGGCCATCCCGGTCTTACACTCAACTTAACACAGACCAGTGGTTCCAACGCCCATGACATCGATATTGCTGTCAGAAAGGTTCTTGAAGAACAATCAAAAACATTTCCAAAAGGCCTACACTATGAGGTGACCTATTCAGTACGTGATCAGATCGACGAATCGATCAACCAAGTGGAGCACACCCTTTTTGAGGCGTTTATCCTGGTATTTATTATTGTCTTTATCTTCCTGCAAGATTTTCGATCCACCCTGATTCCGGCAATTGCAATCCCAGTTTCCTTGGTGGGAACCTTCTTTTTTCTGCAGCTTTTTGGATTTTCGCTCAATGTCCTCACGATGTTTGCCCTGGTGTTGGCTATTGGAATCGTAGTGGATGACGCCATCGTTGTCGTCGAAGCTATCCATGAAAAAATGCACAGCACAGGATTGAAACCCAGAGCCGCAACATTGTCGACGATGTCCGAAATTACGGGAGCCATCCTGTCAATAACCATGGTCATGGCTGCTGTATTTTTGCCTGTAGGATTTATGGAAGGGCCAGCAGGTATTTTCTATCGCCAATTTGCCTATACCTTGGCAACGGCGATTCTGATTTCAGCACTCAATGCCTTAACTTTAAGTCCAGCCTTATGTGCTCTCCTACTGAAAGCCCCGAAACAGCATACCAATCAAGACAGCAGCAAAATCAATCAATTTAAAGATCGTTTCTTTAAAGCATTCAATACTTCTTTTGATCGGCTGACGGCCCGTTATGTCGCTATTGTAGAAATACTGATCAAGAATAAAAAAATAGCCTGGGCAGGCTTAATTTTAATTACAGCACTTGGCATCGTGTTCATGATTAAAACGCCCAAAAGTTTTATTCCGACCGAAGATGATGGCTTTATTACATATAACATTGCCCTCCCTCCCGGCGCTTCATTGAGTCGGACTACTGAGGTTCTTCATCGTGCCGATAGTATTTTAAAGAAAAGACAGGACATTAATGGCATGACAACAGTCTCTGGTTTTAATGCCCTGGACGGAAGTTCGAGCCCGGCATTTGCTGCTGGTTACATTACCTTAAAACCACATGCCAAACGCGAGCACATCAAAAACATTAATGCGTTTATGGATACCATTAGGCATGATCTATCCCAGATCAATGAAGCAACGTTTACGGTGTTCCCCCGACCTACCGTACAGGGTTTTGGAGACTTTGCCGGCATTGAAATGGTTCTTCAGGATCGGATGGGTGGTGACATTCGGGATTTCAACACCATTGCAGATACCTTTATTAACCAGCTCAATACGCTGCCTGAAATTCGCAGCGCCTACACAAGCTTTAAATCAAACTTCCCTCAATATGAAGTAAATATCGATGCCGTAAAGGCAAAATCGCTGGGCGTCGAAATCAAAGATCTTATGTCTACAATACGGTCTTATTTTGCACGTGTACAGGCGAGTGATTTTAACCGGTTTGGTCGCCAATACCGCGTTTATGTTCAATCGGATTTCGACTTCCGGAAGGATCCCGAATCCTTCA
The DNA here is from genome assembly GCF_002440385.1 of Sphingobacterium sp. UBA6317. Classification (NCBI taxonomy): domain Bacteria; kingdom Pseudomonadati; phylum Bacteroidota; class Sphingobacteriia; order Sphingobacteriales; family Sphingobacteriaceae; genus Sphingobacterium; species Sphingobacterium sp. UBA6317. Next base: position 15,648 of record NZ_DJTD01000025.1, read on the forward strand.
ATTCTATCTTTGTGCGGAATAGTAAAGGCGAAATGGTTCCTATTAACACCATATTAACTTTAGAAAAGACGGTGGGTCCGGAAACTATTACACGCTACAATCTGTACAACGCGATAGCGGTTAATATTACGCCAGCGGAAGGCTACAGTACTGATGATGCCATGCAGGCAATCCAAAAATTGGCCGACAATAAACTTCCGGGTAATTACGGTTTTGAATGGACGGGCATGAGCTATGAAGAAAGTCAGTCCGGTTCGCAGACGATCTTGATTTTTGCGCTTAGTATCCTATTCGTCTACTTCCTGCTTTCGGCTCAATACGAAAGCTATATCCTTCCTTGGGCAGTACTATTGTCCATACCAGTCGGCCTGATCGGCGTTTTTACCGTGATCAACCTGGTGGGACTTCAAAACAATATTTATGTGCAAGTCGGACTCATTATGCTCATTGGCCTCTTGGCCAAAAATGCGATTCTGATCGTGGAGTTCGCTGTCCAGGAGCGAAAAAATGGCAAAAGCATTGTCGAAGCAGCCATTAGCGGTTCAAAACTTAGGTTAAGGCCAATCTTGATGACCAGCCTGGCTTTTGTTGCAGGGCTGGTACCCTTGATGTGGACGGTTGGCCCCTCGGCAATCGGTAACCATTCGATCAGCTTCAGCGCCGCCGGCGGCATGCTCTTTGGTGTAGCATTCGGCATCTTTATCATCCCCGTACTCTTTGTTGTATTCAAAAGTCTGGATGAAAAACTACATGATAAACTAGCTAAAGAAGAGGAAGAATAATGAAAAACATACAAAAATACCTTTCGGGAATATCGATCATCATTGGCCTCTTAGGCCTGATGAATGCCTGTAAGATCGGCAAAGATTATGTGCAGCCCAAACTCAAACTTCCGGAAAACTTTCGTGGCGATACGCTGGATTACTTCGGAGATACCTCCAGTATGGGCCTGATCCATTGGAAATCCTTCTTTCATGATCCCACATTGAAGCTATTGATTGATTCTGCCTTAGCAAATAACTTTGAAATGAAAACTGCACTGCTCAACCTGCAGATTTCAACGCGAGTCTTAGCGCAGAATAAAGCCAACTACCTGCCGAGTGTAAATGCAACAATTGCCAATGGAAACCGTACCTGGCGATCAAAGGACTTTGGCAGTGGTCCTCTGACTAAATACTACGATCATAAGGATGAAAAAGCGCCGCAAAATATGTTCGTCTATCAATCCATGTTTGGCTCTGATATTAATTTTAGCTGGGAAGTCGATATCTGGAAGAAAATAGGAAGCAAACAAGAACAACTCTTAGCCGAGTATTTGGATACACAGGAGGCAAAAAATGCGATACAGACCTCGATCATAACAGCTGTGGCAAAAGGTTACTTCAATCTCTTGATGCTAGATGCCAAAATTGAAGTTGCCAAACGGAACGTCCAATTAAATGACAGCACTCTCCGCATGATCAAGCTCCAATATGAAGCTGGTGAAATCACCGCCTTGGCGATCCAACAAACACAATCACAACGCCTATTGGCAGCCTCCCTCGTTCCCGAAATCGAAAAGGAAATTGCCATCCAGGAAAATGCGCTGCAGACACTTACCGGAAAATTACCCGACAGCATCAAAAGAGGAACTTCTTACGAGCATCTCTTCGCGGAGAGCAAAGACATCTCCCTGGGGTCCCCAATCGAGATTGTCCGCAATAGACCAGATATCCGATCATCTGAATTTCAACTGATGGCAGCCAATGCGAATGCGAATATCCAACAGGCTATGCGTTATCCGTCATTGACCGTGGGCGGCGTATTAGGGGTAAATAGTATGCTCCCTAAAAATTGGTTTAATATCCCTGGCGCATTGCTTGGTGGAATAACTGGAAATTTAACCACGCCTATTTTCAAAAACAAAACATTGAAAACACAGTATGAGGTTGCTAAATTGGAACGTGATAAAGCCGAAATCCAACTGCAACAAAAAGTTGTCGAGGCAGTCGCCGAAGTCTCTAATGCAGTGGTCACAGTCGACAAGCAACGTGAACAATTAGCTTTGGCTAAAGAAAGGGTCGATAACGCGCACCTGGCAGTTAAAAACGCAGGTCTACTCTTTAAAAGTGGGTATGCCACCTATCTAGAGGTCATTACCGCGCAAAGTAATGCCCTTAATAGCGACCTGGATCTCGTCGAATTACGACAACAGCATTTAGATGCATTTGTAGACTTGTATCGTGCGCTCGGTGGAGGTTGGAGATAAGGATTTAAAACTTTATTTTTGTGGTATGACTCCAGAAGAATTACAACACTATTTTCAATCCAAAGACTTGCCCGAAACGCTGGAAATACAGCAAGATATGCAGGTCTTCGACGTTCAGCGTTTCTTGAGCACAAGCTTCATCCATGTAAGCTTATGGAAAAAAGATTTAAGCAAATGTCCATCCTGGATTAGACTGCTGAAATTCAAGGATGCCTTAGAAGCAAAAGAAGAAGCCTAACATCTGTTAGGCTTCTTCCTTATTTATACGTTCTATAGGCTGGGCGCAAGTTGTTTCATTAATAAAGGCATCTGTTCTTTCGAAAAAATCTCTTCTGCCCCGGCGTCCCGCAATTCCATCCGCTCATTCTCATCACTGCTCGAAGTCAACCCAAATATTCTGATCGAGGGAAATCTTTCTTTCACAATTTTTGCCGTTTCTATTCCGTTTAATACAGGCATATGCAGGTCTAATATACATATCTCAGGAAGCTCATGCTCGTTTTCATGGAGGTAGTCGATCAACTCCCTGCCATTGGATGCACAATAAACCAAATCCAATAAATGTGATTGAGCCATCGCTCGCATCAACACATGATGAATCATCGCATCATCTGCGTAGACAATCGTACATCTATCTTTGGTATCCATTTGAATAAGCTGTCATTTAGTAATTATAAAAACAATATTATATAAATATGTAATAAAATAAAAAATACAGAAAAAAGTTAGCAATAATTATGTTATTATACAAATTTTATTTCAAAATGTCCAATATTAACAATCCAACAAACTTTTAGTTTGATTTATACAATAAGAACATCATAGGTAGCAATCTCTTCGCGTCAACAACGCTAGAAAAGATGTGGTAAAGAGAAAAGAAGACCGGTAGATTATCTCCTAAAAATCATCTTCAATAATTTCGGCCACTCTTCCTATTTGGCCGTCCGTCAACCTGACTTTAATCCCCCTCGAATGATAAGAGGACGATGTTAGCAAGTCCTTCACAATGCCTTCTGTTAGATTTCCCGTACGCTGGTCCTTTTTTAAGATTATATTCACCAACATACCTGGCTTTACATCTGCTCTATTTCTTCCATCCATGGTCAAACTTAGATAAATAGTTTTTTAAATGCAATATAAAAAATCATTTATTGTTGGAAAGACCTTCATCCTGAATGCAGGAAAAAGCGTATTGAAGTGAATGCAGGGCTATTGCATACATAAATGTTACAAATCAAATGTAAAGACCTTTTCCTGCTAGCACTGTCATATCACAAAAAATGGTCGGAATTTCTTCCGACCATCGTTGGCTTTTAGCTTTTTTTAGAAATAGTCACCGTCAGCATTGACCGGCGACCGTTGACTTATTTAAATAACTTAAAGATATCGTTTCCAAATATAAAGACCATCAAGGCCAAAAGAATGAAGAAACCGACCATTTGTGCTTTTTCTAGGAATTTTTCACTCAATGGCTTGCCTTGAATCATCTCAACCAACAAGAACAACACGTGACCGCCATCCAAAGCTGGAATAGGCAATAGGTTCATAAATGCCAATGCCATAGACAACATCCCTACTAAGGACCAAAAACGGATCCAGTCCACTTCCGTGCCAAACAGAGTTGCAATGCCAATAGGGCCAGATAATGCTTTATCAGCACGCACTTCGCCTTTGAAAATTTTACCAAATCCCTTAGCGTTATCGGTAATCACTGTAAACGCTTTCTTTGCACCGATCGGAAACGCCTCCATCAAGGTATATTGCGTTGTAAACGATTTGATAGAATAATCACGATTGATCCCTATTCCCAGCATGGCATCTGCAGGAACAATTCCTTGCAAGGAAACTTCAGCCCCTTTGCGTAAAACTTTAATCGCAACCGTTTTATTGCTGTTCGCTTTTATTTGCGCCTTAAATTGATCGAAGAAAGGAACCTGTGTCTCGTTTACGGCAATAATGCTATCGCCTTTCACAAACCCCATTTTACTTGCCACCGAACCGGGAGCTACTTCAGCAACACTGGTCGTTTTAACCCGTGGCTCGATAAACTTCTCTCCTTTTTTGTCGGAAAGCGTGTTTAATAAATCAGCGGGGACTTTGACTTCTGCTGTAGCTCCATCACGCTCAACTGTAAGTGCAACTCCCCCCATCAATACTTTAGAACTGATCAGCTCCGAGTAATTTTCGATACGGTGACCGTCTATTGCAATCACTTTATCGCCAGCTTTCAAACCAATAGATTCACCAATGGACCCAGGTACAATACCGTTTACCAGCTGATCCATTTTAATGTCTGTATTGCCCATTTTAAAAGTCAGCATCCAAAAAACAACAACACCGACGACAATATTGACAATAATACCGCCTAACATGACGATTAAACGTTGCCAAGCTGGTTTTGATCTAAATTCCCAAGGTTGTGGCTCCCCCTTCAATTGCTCCGTATCCATCGATTCATCGATCATACCCGCAATCTTGACATAACCGCCTAAAGGCAACCAGCCAATACCATATTCACATCCTTTATAATTGAATTTAAATAATTTCACTCCCCAAGCATCAAAGAACAGATAAAACTTTTCCACCTTGATACCAAATGCACGTGCTGCTAAGAAATGTCCTAACTCATGTAGAACAATTAAAATTGACAAGCCTAAAATCACTTGTCCGACCATAATTAAAACACCCATGTATGCTTTTTAAAATTTAATCTTTGATTATTTCCTTTGTTATTAACCTTGCGACACGATCCGTCTCCAGATAATCATCCAGCGTCGGTGTCGCAATGAATTCTACTTTATCTAATGTCTGTTCAATAATATCACTCATCTCCAAAAAACCAACTTGATCTTTCAGGAAGGCATCCACAACCACTTCATTGGCCGCATTTAATACACAGCTTCTATTTCCGCCGGTACGAAGGCTTTCATACGCCAATGCCAAATTCCGAAAAGTTTCCATGTCTGCTTTTTCAAAACTGAGCGTCGGATAGTCCATGAAATTAAATCGTTCAAAACTGTTTTCAAAACGTGCCGGATAGGTCAGTGCATACTGGATCGGCAATTTCATATCAGGAATCCCCATTTGGGCCTTCATGGAACCATCCTGAAACTGAACTAACGAATGTACAATAGATTGAGGATGTACAATCACATCCACCTGATTTATGGACAGATTGAAGAGCCATTTTGCTTCAATCACTTCTAGCCCTTTATTCATCAGGGATGCCGAGTCAATCGTAATTTTGGCGCCCATCGACCAATTGGGATGCTTCAAGGCTTGGGCCTTCGTAACCTGTAGGAGATCGGCACGTTTTTTCCCACGAAAAGGACCGCCGGAGGCAGTCACATATATTTTCTCAATTGGATTATGCTCCTCACCGGTCAAACACTGAAAGATCGCCGAATGCTCTGAATCCACAGGAAGCATGCGTACACCATATTCTTTCACTAAGGCCATTATCAGCTCACCAGCGACAACAAGTGTCTCCTTATTGGCCAGTGCAATATCTTTTTTCGATTGAATCGCTTTAACAGTCGGTTTTAATCCCGCAGATCCAACAATTGCATTCAAAACGATATCAACTTCTTCCAACTGCACCACTTCAACCAATCCGGCTTCACCCAAAAGAACAGCGATATCATATCCTTTTAAAGCATCCTGTACCTGATTATAGTGTAGGGAATCTGTTACCACCACTGCTTTGGGCTTAAACTCCAAGGCCTGTTGGATCAACAGTGTGACATTGCTGCCACAAGTCAGAACAATTGCTTCAAATGTATTAGGAAAGGCTCTTATCACATCCAAGGCTTGTGTGCCTATACTTCCCGTTGCCCCTAAAATGGCAATTCCTTTTTTACTCAAAACCTTTGCTATTAATTAAAATATATTATTTAAAATCTTTGGATCTTCTCCCCCATGGTAATCCGCCATCATGGATCGGTAAGCGACCGAAACAACAATACTAGCCAGAGGTACCACCAAAAACGAGCTCACGAGGTTCAAAATAATAAAAATTATGTAATATTCTAAATAATTAAAATACATCTGTAGTAACTGGAAAAAAGCAAATACAGCCAAAATCAATAATAGTTTGAATACATTGCCTTTTGTCAATGCAAAACTGAAGCGTAATGACCGTAACGTCCCCGCGTGTTTATCAATAATGAAAAACGGATAAAATGCCACTCGAATAATCAGGATGAACGTCAATATGGCCGCAACAAAGACAACAAACATCGTAAAGTTGCTCATCAGCTCCATCCGATTGTCACCATTTTCAAATAGGTAAAGGAATGGTAAAGAGACGGCCCCCAATAGCATCAAAAGTGCTATAGAAAGCACCATAATACTCAACATAGCGCCAAAAAAGTACGCAAGCTCTTTCGTACTCGGGATACATTGGACGAGTTTCTTTTCCTGGTTACCATCAATCAGACTTAAAATATACTTAAACAAAGTCATGTTCAATCCAAAATACATCACCATGAAAAAAAATGCCATAAAGCCACTCAACACCACATTGAAATCACTGATGGTGGTCGCGAGATAATTAGACAGTCCGGAGGTTACAAATAGTAAAAAACAAAGCCCCGCCACTGAAAAATAATGCCTTTTCAGCAACTCCAATGACTTATTAAAAACCTCGTTAACGGCAAAAGTACTTTCCTTTAGGAATTGAATCATTTTTTCTTTGAATAAACTTCTACAAAGATGCCATATTTTTTAATTTTCAACAATTTACACACCTAGAAAAATCACTTTTTTTATCATTTTTAACATAAAAAGAACGGTTATGGAAAATCTGTTATCCCAGATAGATGAAAACAGGCTAAAAATAAAAATCCCCTATCCGAATGGATAAGGGATTTTCTATTTTGACCTTAAGTCTTCCTATTTAAATTCTTTGGGAAGCGGCTTCTCCAATAAGTATTGGTAGTAGAAACGCGCACGCTCATTAAAATCATATTTACTTTTCGAACGGTCAAATCCATGACGGCTTCCCGGATAGATCATCAATTCAAAAGGGACGCTTCGATCCGTTAATTTATCGACAAGTTGGGTTGTATTCTGCAAATGAACATTGTCATCCATATCGCCATGCATAATGCGCAACACGCCTTTATAATTATTGGCATAGGTCAACACAGAACCAGCTTTATATCCGTCTGGATTGTCTTGAGGCGTGTCCATCCATCTTTCCGTGTAATGGCTATCATACAGATCCCATGAGGTAACCGGTGCGCCAGCAATACCAAAATCAAACACATCTGCCGCCTTCGTCATCGCCAAACAAGTCATATAGCCACCATAGCTATGCCCTGTAATAAGTACTTTGTTTTTAGCGACCCAAGGTTGCGATTTTAACCATTTAACAATTGTCGAATAATCAATAATTTCCCAGTGACCAAGATTGCGGTGCATATAAGCAACTCCCTGTTTACCAAAATGACCCGATGCCCGGTGATCTGCAGAGACTTGAATAATTCCTTCATTGGCCCAGTACTGATTGGCCGTTCCTTTCCAGGTATCTTTTACCGTTCCCGCGTCAGGCCCACCGTAAATACTGAAAACAACCGGGTAAACTTTTGATTTATCAAAATTTGTCGGATAAGTGATGGTCAATGGAAGATCGAACAGTCCGTCATCTGATTTAAGATGTAAGTATTCGGTTTTACCGTAGGTATACGAGGCAAAATCAGCAGCTTTACTATCCGCTAGCTGACGTAAGACCTTACCTTGATTATCCAACAAAGCGAACCGATCGGGTGTACTCACATTGGAGTATTTGGTAATAAAATACTTGCCGTCAGGCGATACATTCACATCGTGCGAGTATTCACCGAACGTCAGACGTTTTAAGTTTTTACCTGAATAATCCACGCGGTACAAATCAAAACGCGCTGAGTTTTCTTTACGTGCGGTAAAATAGATCACCTTATTTTTTTCATCAATCCGTTTTAATTCCGTTACCTGCCATTCGCCGGAAGTAATTGGATTGACCAATGTTCCATCCAATTTATAGAGGTAATAATGCGCCCAGCCTGTCTTATCCGATTTTAGGATATAATATTTGTTGTCCGCCAGATATGTGATACGCTCATCGTGATCCAAATTGATCCATGAAGCCTGACGCTCATCGTAGATTTCTTTGTTTGCACCAGAATTTGGATCCACCTGATAGAACTTTAAATTGTTCTGATCCCGGTTCATCCACTGTACCATCACATTTTTACTATCAAAGGCCCAATAAGGCTGGCCAAAATACTGATCGTCTTTCTCGTTGAAATCAGCCCAGGTAACGTTGCCCCCTTCGAGGTGAACGATTCCTACCTTCACTTCCGGATTTGGGTCACCGGCTTTGGGATATCTTGTCTCCTCCAGGTAACCATGCTGGCCTTTGGACGAATAAATCGGAAACATCGGAACCTTGGTATCATCGAAACGCATAAAAGCGATCTTACGGCTGTCCGGAGACCACCAAAAAGCTTTATATTTTGTTGGGCGCCCAAGAATTTCTTCGTAATATACCCAGGATGACCAACCATTGTAGATCACATCAGTACCATCCTTTGTATATTGCATTTCTTTTCCTGAAGTCACGTCCACGCTATACAGATTGCTTTTACGCGTAAAGGCTACATATTTACCATCCGGTGATAAGGTCGGATTCTGTTCAGCAACATCAGGAGAGTTGGTCAGCCTCTTTGCTACACCATCGGTACCTTTCAGGAAGATATCATTGTTCTCGACATAAACAACCGTCCCTTCTTTAGCGGGAACTGTATAAATGCTTCTGTGACCTGATTTAATGTTAACCTGATATAAACGACCATCATTTACATCATTTTCCAGATAAGCTGTCCCGTCTGCCCAGCCAGGATACTGATTGGTACGAACTGTCAACGATGACTTTTGCCCCCAGGACTGTGCAAAATCCAATTTCTTTTGTGCGAAACCAACCTCGTGAACAAAAAAAACGATAGACGCACCTAAGAGTACTCTTGATACCGTATTCATTAATTTTTGGATATGTTTATTAATTATTTTGGCTAAGATAAAGAATTGTGACAAATAACGACGATTTTGCCTGTAACAAGCTTAATTCACATATCGCGTACCATATGATTTAGCAAGGGCTCGATTAAACCGGATGATTCCTTACTAAGGATGTTGCTCGAAAAGTGCAAGCTGTATGCCTTCCTTTGGAAAATCAGCTTCTTCCACAAAATTTGATATCGAAACACCCAACAACCTCACTTTGTTCACCAGCTCAACCTTGCTCAACAAACTATGGGCGGTGGCGTAAATTTTGTCTTCCGAATCAAAACTATTTTCTAAGGTTATACTTCGTGTCAACTGAACAAAATCGGCATATTTAATTTTTAAGGTTAAGGTTCGCCCAGATATTTCCTTTTTCCCAATACGTGTCCACAACTGTTTGCAGAGCCGTTGCAAAATGGTATTTAATTCTTCAAAAACTTCTACATCCTCACCAAAAGTATCCTCAATCCCGACCGATTTGCTGCTACGATTGGGAACAACAGGACGGTCGTCTATCCCGCGTACGATACGGTAAAAAAAATGCCCCGTCTTTCCAAACCAACGTACGAGATCCTCTTCACGCTGTTTTTTTAAATCAAGCCCAGTAAACAGTCCCAGTTCATGCATTTTTTTTGCTGTCACCTTACCTACGCCAAAAAACTTGTCCACGGGCAATGACTCCATAAACTTGACAATTTTAGAAGGACCTATAAATGTTAAGCCGTCGGGTTTGTCCATATCCGAAGCAATCTTCGCAACAAATTTATTCACGGAAACGCCGGCCGAGACGGTCAGATTCAGTTCTTCTTTGATTGCTTCTTTAATGGCTTTGGCGATATCAATAGCCGAACCAATGCCCTGCTTGTCTACAGTAACATCCAAAAAAGCTTCATCGAGGGAAAGCGGTTCAATTAAGTCCGTATAACGGAGAAAGATCTCCCGGATTTGATATGAAACCTGACGATACACGTCAAAACGAGGATAGGTAAAGATAATATGGGGGCACAACTGAAGAGCCTTTCGGGAGCTCATCGCAGATTTGACGCCAAATTTTCGTGCTTCGTAACTGGCCGTCGCAACTACTCCTCTCCCATCCGGAGAACCACCTACTGCAATCGCTTTCCCCCGATATTCGGGAAAATCACGCTGATCTACAGATGCATAAAAGGCATCCATATCCAAATGAATAATCTTGCGATGTACCTGTTCGGGATCCATGATCCAAATTTACAAAAATTAGCATTACAGACTAAGAAAACCAAAAAATAACTAATAGAATTAGCAACTACAGCAAAGCCCGCAAACGGTAGGCTCGGGAGCCTCTTACTCCAATCACGCTCGGCAACTTTCTAGGCTACATCTAAACCATTCGTTATTATGCCGTTAATTTTTTATCTTTAGGTGAAACTATAGGTTAGGCGAAAAAGCATCCAGTCCTGATAGTCTCATAAATCACAGTAAAAAGACTTAAAAATAGCACATTATGGAAAATATGCCTGAACAAAAACCGAAAAAATCCGGATTTAAGAAGTTCTTACTTCTGCTGATCCTTTTTCTACTTGTGGGGGGTGGATCCTACGTTTACTGGAAGTATTACTATGTATTCGGTGAAGGCGTAAAATCTGGTTATCTTAATTATGCTGTAAAAAAGGGTAATATTTTCAAGACATACGAAGGTAAGCTCATCCAGGAGGGGTTTGGAAGTATCAAAACGGGTGGTATCGCCAGCAACCAATTTGAATTTTCTATTGAAGATGATTCTATATTCCGTCAATTGGAGCTCAATAGTGGAAAGTACTTCGATCTGCGCTACAAAGAATATCATGGCGTTCTTCCCTGGCGTGGAAACACGGTTTATATTGTTGACAAAGTTGTCAATATGAAATAGAAATTTACGTTCCCGATTGAAGATTTTTCGACACAGCCTGCTTATGCAGAAAGCACATCACGCACGATCAATTTTTCGTTAAAAAAACTTTTTAAAATGGTCCCGTCACCGTGTAGTGTCCAAACTTCCTGGGGATTTACCATCTTAATGTAGTGAAGAATGTCATTCCAGTCCACATGATCTGAAATATACAATTCGATATCATTCTGTGCCTGTAAACGTTTCCAGCCTGAAGCAAATGCACGTAATACTTTGGTCGCCCTAAAATAACTGTTAAAAGTCATCGGCGGTACCAAATAAACTTTATTCTGTTCGCCCTGTTTCATTTCTTTTCTGTTGTAGGGCTCATAGTCTAATTTCTTCAGCCCGTGTTGGTCGTAAAGGCGATGGTAGGGCAATATTCCACTATGCACAAGCACTTTTCGCTCCGGACAGTATCTGTTGATCAAATCAGTAATCCGCTGCGCCTTGCCCAACACATAAGTACCTAATAAGATATTGCTGGCATGTCCGTCGAGTTTTTTTATCTCCTCCGCAGGATCTGGGTGTATAATATCCGGATTTGCAAATGTGCTTTCTGTAATAAGGACATCGGCTTGCTGCACTTCGATCGGCTCGCAAGTCTCATCAGCTTGCAATTTGTAATCGCCCGTGTATAGGTAGCGCACTCCCCGGTATTCCATCAGAATTTGTGCCGAACCCAATATGTGACCTGCTGGTAAAAATGTGATTTCGACCGCACCCATTTTAAACGGACTATTGAACAATTTAACCTGATATGAATCTTTGCGGTTTTGTTTATAGCGATAAGTCATAAACAATGAAGTTGCCTGCGTTGTATACACATAATCGTGTCCCGAACTGGCATGATCGCCATGGGCATGAGATACGACATTGTGCATGACGGGATTGCTCGCATCAATAAAAAAATCACCATAACGGCAATAATAACCTTCTGGTTTTCTGACCAAGAAGTCAGCTAATATGATCGACATAGTTTTATTTTAGAAATTTTTGATGTAAAGTCCACACTTGCGGCAATAGCGGAGTGGTTCCATCATTAATGATGACGAAGTCTGCCAGTTTTAATTTTTCTTCATCAGTTAGTTGCTTATTTATTCGCTCCATGACCTGTTCTTCAGTGACGCCATCACGCTCCATAACACGTTTAACACGTATGTGTAAAGGCGCAGTAACCAGGATAGTATAATCAAGATCCTTGTAAGAGCCACTTTCAAAAAGCAAAGCAGCCTCCTTGAGTGAATAACGGGATTTTTGTTGTTCGGCCCAGTCTTTGGCCGCCTGGATAACGATGGGGTGTACAATGCCATTTACAAGTTCGAGCTTCGCCTTGTCGCTGAATATCTGTTCGGCCAAAAAAGCCCGATCTAATTTCCCATCCTTATAGGTCTCTTTGCCGAACTCCGCAATCAAGCGTTCTTTGATCCGTAAATCGGTATTCATCAATTCCTTCGCCTCATCATCTGCATTATAAACAGGTACAGCCATGGCTTTAAAAAGCTGACAGATAAATGTTTTACCGGATCCAATTCCGCCTGTTATTCCAATCTTCATGAAAATAGTGTTATTTACGTACAAAAAAGTCCACGTTTTGAGGTACAACGCTGATTACCTTACAAAAGTCAGGTACTTTGGTCAGCAAAACAGGCAAATATTGCACCCCGTTTTTCTCCCAGTCAGCCAGATCTACCACAGCTTCAAAATCTCGCGATGTATAGTTATTATAATCCTTAACGGACATCAGTACGGTGACGACCACTTTGCTTGGATTAAGCCTAACAGAACTATAGCGCTGGCCATTTTCAACCTTCACGGGTAATTCAATCACTTTCTCGGTTAACTCCCCTACAGGCATCAGAACCTCGACCGAAGTCGGATAAACATTGATATTCGCTTTTTGGTTACGTGCCAGGTTTGCCACGGTTCGAACATCGGTCTCCACTTCCTTCCCGCGAACGGTATCGGTCTCCCAATACTCAATCGCCGAAACATCCTCATAGGGCCCTGTAATCGTCACATAAGCCGGGGTAATCTTGGTATCAGCAATAAAACCATACCCACGCTTAAAGCCAATATTGGATAAAGGTTTGACGGGCACTTTGCGCTGCGTCTGTTTGGAAAAATCGAAAAACAAGGTATCTGGGCTGACCGAGACTACCCGTTGTTCATGTGGAAACTGCCGGTTGATAAAGCCCAATTGATTGGAAAAAACAATCCAATCTTTGGTTTTTAAAGAGCTTAGGTCAACCTGCACCTTTGGGGTTTCCAAAGCAGCTTTGGAAAATAGGAATTGCCATCCCGTCATCTCCAATTTCACCTTTACCGTATCGGATTGCTGTGGGTGAAATGCGCGTTTCTCGGGAAGATTGACATATTCAATTGCTGCCTTAACGGACACAGTATATTGATTGGAAATCGAAAACAATAACCAAGCTAACAACGAAATTCCAACACAACGCACGAAGACATTAATCTTACGCCGTTGGGTCTTATTTATTCGAACTGCATTCGCCATGACACAAACTTAATCAATTTGCGCAAAAATTAGCGTTCTTATCTGCATTTCATCACAAAGACGCCAATATTTCCATTGCATTTTTCTCTTTTGTGGCAAGGGTTTTGAAAATTGCTGATGCCTGTTGGACAGCATCGAAACTGGCCGTCTCAGCAATTTGACTAAACAATTCCGACAGGGATGTCCACAATAATGCAATCTGTACAAACTCATGATGAACCACCGCGAGTTGTTCTATTCCGAGGAGATCGTAACTTTCCTTGATAAAGTCGCGATACAGATTTCGAAACAAAGCACCCCCAGTGCCCGCTTTTTCCATTAGACTTGCAGCCATCTTAAACTCGCTTTCAATAGCTTGACTTGTCTTGAACCAATTCAACACTTCTTCACTGGTCTTCAAAATTCCTTTATATGAAATATTGTTGATAGGTGGTGCAAGATATTGCTTTGCATTATTGACCATTGCGGCAATCAGCACTTCTTTCAGGTCAACGTTCTCCATATTACCTGCTATGGTATAATACAAATTTTTGGACGACATAGGCCTTTTCTCTGCCCGCGCTATAGCTAAACTCGCAAGCGACGTCTTCACACTACCGCCTTGCTGCCTCGTATCCACCAAATAGGCGTGCTCATCGTCATAGCCATATATAGCGACATAATGTCCCGCAAAATGAAATGGCTTAGTAAAATATTCCAGGTAATAGGCATCGAGTTTTAATCCCACAGGTTGCCCCTCATCCAAGAGCTGTCGTACAGCCTGCCAGGCTTTTACTTTTGAAGAGGTTTCATGAACATTGAGTTCGAGACCGAGATTTTTGCAGATATGCTGCGTCAGGAGATCCGTTTTTATTCGTCCGCCCAAAAATGGAAAGTCCATGGTTTTCATTTTCCAATAGATAAAACTAAGTCCCTCCCCTAATCCAAAAAGCATCGGTTCAGAAAGTTCAATGCCAATATGCTTCAATAAAGTACCTGTTGCGGTGGTTTCACAATGTAGCCCGTCAAACGGTTTAAGATTTTCCATAGCATTCTTTTTTACAAAATTAGAAGCTCGATTGACAGCTTGGTGTCAGCAGGAAAAGAGCGTCTAATAAATACTTCTTGCGACACACTTTTTTGTTACAGAGTGTAGTCCCTTCCCTATTGTCTCATTTAATTTTTTAGCTGCAACAAAAGAATATCCGTTGGTAACCAACTTATCACTTTTTACAGTGATTGTTCAGTGATCGTTCAGTGATTGTTCAGTGATTGTTCAGTGCAGACTGAATAAACAATGACTGATTACTGTCTAAACATAGACTAAAAATTGTGTTTAGGGATTACCTGGTATTAGCATGTTTCCTTTTTAATGCTTATCTTAATTATCTATAAGCTAATCAATACATTATGGCAATCATCAAAAATGGCGTTAATGGGACTGTTTCCGGGAAAGCAGGCTCTGTTGTATTTGTGTCGACTAAAACAGGAAATTATGTACGCTCTCTCCCTCGCGTTAAAAAACGAGAGCCCACACCTGAACAGCTGCTGAGTAGAACACGCTTCAAAACTATGAGGTCGCATATAAGCATGTTAAACCCGATCATCAATATAGGCTACAAGGCATACAGTTATCCGAAACGGGCCTATGATGTCGCAATGTCTTATAATTTAAACCATGCGCTTATTCAGGAAGAGAACGGTTTTGTGGTGGACTGGCAAAAATTTATGATTGCCAAAGGAAGTCCCAATCCCATCACTTCCTACACGATGGATTTCGATCAAGAAAACCAGGTGTTTCTGGTTACCTGGGAATACGACCCCTATCTGGAGAAGAAATTTGACATGGGAACTTATGATTCGTTCTTATTCCTGTATAATGCAACGTATAATGGGGCTGAATATCCATTTTTGACGAATGAGGCGAAAAATAGCTTAATAACGGGCAGACAAAACATTGATATACCGAAACATAAAAAGCAAGTGACCTATGAAGTGTATATCTTTTTTGTAGAGAGCTATGGCGGAGGTAATACAGACAGTATGCACTTAGGTAAGATAAAGATTTGACCGGTACATAAAAAAAGCCAGTTTTCCACGAAAACTGGCTTTCATTTCTTTCCCAAAAAAGCTTAAGAAGCGCTCTTCTCCGTGTTGTTAGCAGCTTTAGAAGCATCTAAAGCAATGGCTGATTTGTCAAAACGGATTTTTACACCTGAACCTACATCAACTAAGAAAGTCGTGTCTGATACTTCTACAATGCGTCCGTGAATACCAGCTGTAGTTACCACCTTTGAATTTACACCAAGTTCTTCAATATATTTCTTGTGATCTTTTTGCTTCTTCATCTGCGGTCTGATCATGAAGAAATAAAATACCACGATAATCAAAACCATTGGTAAAAAACTCATCATGTTGCCACCCGCTGCTTGTAATAATACTGTGTTCATCTTCTATTATATCGTTTAATAATGTGTTATTTTGCTAATACTTCGCCCTTTAGCTGCACTGTTGTTAAGCCATTGGAAGCATTCGATTGAATCGTAATGATCTTCTGCTGTTTACCAACTTGTCCCTCACTATTGAAAGTTACATGGATCTCAGATTTTCCACCTGGCAAAATAGGGCTTTTCGAAAACTCAGGTTGTGTACAACCACATGAAGCAGTCACTTTCGAGATAATAACAGGTGCATCACCCGAATTTTTCAGCACAAAGGTATGCTTTACCTGTGCGCCTTCCTTTACCTGACCGAAGTCAAATGCAGACTCTTCAAATTCTACTTTTCCCAATTGTGCTGCCGCCTTGGAAAGGCTATCCGCAGCTGCTGTTTCAGTCGCTGTCTTGCTTCCTTCATCTTTTCCTTTTTGTGCATTTCCGCAAGAAAATAAAAGTACTGCCGACAAAGCTAAAACCGAATATTTGCCAAAGTTTTTCATTCGTATAAATTATTTATGCGTTTGGTTTTAATCTCTTAAACCACGACCTGCCTTCTGGATTCTTCCTTGTTGATTCAGATCGTTTAATATTTTATCCAAGATACCATTGATAAATGTATTACTTTTCAATGTACTGAATACCTTAGAAATTTCAATATACTCATTTATTGTCACTTTCACAGGAATAGATGGAAAATTAACCAACTCACATATGGCCATACGCATCAATAAAGTATCCATTAACGCAATACGGTCTGACTCCCAGTTCTTCGTTTTCTCCGAGATAAGCTTTTGATATTCATTTGTATTGCGAATAGTTTTACCTAGCAATGCAATGACATAGTCGCTATCATCATTCCAGTTTTGCGTAATCTCTGCCAGTTTATTTTTACGTGGATCTTCTGAACTAAAGTTCTTAAAAGTCTTCGCAATCAACGCTTGCAATACTTCTTTATCGACAGGCCAGTTGATGAATTTCTCCTCAAAAACCTGCTCAATAACCGGTGATTTCAAGATAATCTTTTTAAAGATATGCTTGATGATATCCTTTTCCGTACCGATCGAACGATCCTCTTGTTGCAAGTACTCCAAATAAGCCTCGGAATCCTTTAATTGCAAAAATACCGTACGAACGATCTCCGGATCGAAACTCCAAGAAATTTTATACTTTTTGACACCTTCTCCATATTGTGGATTTTGTCTCAATGACTCAATAAAAGTGTTAGTACTTAACTTGGTCGTTAAAGACAAGTCTTTTTCAGTTGGTAAAAACTTATTAGCTCTACCCTCTGCATCTATTAAGACATAATCAGATACTTCATCTAATAGATTCAGTGTCCACATATACATCTCATAGACTTCATCCACATTTTTTAATAGTGCTTTTTCAAATGTTTTGATGTCTTTATCTTCTGAAAGACTGTACGCATAAAGCGTTTGCACTACTTTTACCCTCAGGTGTCTCCTGTTTAACATAGTAATTTAAAGAACGATTTTTTTATAAAATAATAAGTAAGAACGATTTTGGGATGAAGACTACCGCTTGATTTTTTTAATATCTTGGATACGCTTCTCCGCAATGCGATTAGCCGCTTCAAAAGTAGAAATATTCTCTTCTTTTGATTTTTTCAATACGTCTCTAGTCGCATTATAAATATTTTTGATCACAAATTCAGTGTGATCTACGCCGTAATTTTGAATTTCTGAATAGCAGCCGATTAATGCACCAGCGTTGATCAAATAGTCAGGCGCGTATAATATACCTCTTTCATGCAGAATAGAACTTGTAACAAGTTCATCTTTCAATTGATTATTGGCAGAACCAGCAATAATTTTGCATTGCATTTTCTGTGCGGATTCCGGATTTACCGTACCACCTAACGCACAAGGAGAATATACATCAAATTCGTGATCGAATACTTCATTGTAAGGTATTGGCTCAGCTTTGTACTTAGCCGCCACTTTCAGCATTTTTTCTTCCGTAATATCGCTGACATATACACGTGCATTCTCTTCACGTAACATCGCGATCAAACGTTCACCAACACCACCTACTCCATGTACAATAACTTTTTTACCAGCAACATTTTCCGATCCGTATAATTCCTTTAAACAGGCTTTTATACCAAAATAAACACCTTGTGCAGCAAAAATGGAAGGATCACCGACACCGCTACCATGAATAGCCTTTGGTAGACCAGCAACGTGGTCAGTCTCGGTATAAATATGTTCTAAATCACGTTGTGTCGTACCAACGTCTAGTGAAGCAATGAAATTACCATTCAATCCTTCAATAAACTGGCCCAAACGGCGCAATAAAACCTCAGATTTGTCCAAACGGCTATTACCAATAATAACAGCACTTCCCCCGCCTAAATTCAATCCAGTGATGGCAGATTTGTACGTAATGGCCTTGGATAAACGTAAAGCATCCTCAATAGCTTCTTCTGTACTTTCGTATGGTAACATACGAACTCCTCCTATCGCAGGCCCCAAGGTTGTATCATGGATCGCAACGATAGCTTTCAAGCCCACTAATTCATCATTACAGAAAAATAAGTTTTGATGGCCAGACTGGCTCATCAATTCAAAAATAGAATTTTGAGATGTTGACATAAAATGTACTACTCTAATTTGTTTTAATTTTTTAAGGTACTTGATGCAAAAGTAGGAAAATTATTCGTTGTGCATAACAACTTTTTTTATCCAAGACTTAACATTTGATTTCCGAATGACAGTAAATTCGCTCAAATCGTAAAGCATTTTGATGAATTAGTCCTACTTTTGTATTCGTAATATGAAGGATCTCGCCTACTTAAATAAGTACTTTTATAAATACCGCTGGAAACTGATTCCAGGGGTAATTTTCGTTATCATATCCAACTATTTTGGGGTATTGCCTGCAAAGGTAATTCGCGAAGCATTTGATTTGGTTCAGGAAAACATCTATCTATACCGTCTATTTGATGGTTTCGACAGACAGGAACTCATCTACCAGGTATTTGGCACCAGCCTCCTATTTTTTGGTTTCGTCGTGCTCCTACTTTCACTGCTGCGGGGCATATTTTTATTCTTTATGCGTCAGACGATCATTTTAACCTCGCGTTATATTGAATACGACCTCAAAAATGAGATCTATAATCATTACCAGGATCTAAACTTTGGTTTCTTTCGGAAAAACAATACCGGAGATCTCATGAGCCGCGCGACTGAAGACGTCAATCAGGTACGTAACTACCTAGGACCTGCCATCATGTATGCGATCAATACCGTAGTTTTATCGATCATGGTCATCTATGCGATGTATAGCGTCAACGGAAGATTGGCCACTTATGCATTGGCGCCAATCCCTGTCCTATCGGTTATTATTTTATTTGTTAATAAAATCATTAACAAGCGTAGCTTAAAAATACAGAAACAACTGGCGAACCTTTCTTCTTTCGTCCAGGAGACTTTTGCTGGCATCCGCGTCATCAAAACCTACACCAGAGAACAAAATAAAATGCAGGAATTTGAGAAGGAAAGTACCATTTATCGGAACACGGCTCTTGATCTCGTCAAAGTACAGGCTGTTTTCTTCCCGCTTATTCTATTGCTTATTGGACTCAGTACAGTCATTACCATTTATATTGGTGGAATCGAAGTTGCCAAAGGAACAGTAACTGCCGGAAATATCGCCGAGTTTATCATCTATGTCAACCAGTTGACTTTCCCTGCCATGTCTTTGGCTTGGGTCACGTCATTGGTGCAACGTGCTGCCGCGTCACAAAAACGGATTAACGAATTCCTTCAAACCGAATCTCCTATCGTTAACGGCACAGCTGCCAAGGAACTGGAGGGCGAAATCAAGGTTAATGGGATCTCGTTTACTTATCCGGAAACCGGCATTCAGGCGATAAAAAATATATCGTTCCAAATCCCGATCGGCAAAACACTTGCTATTATCGGAAAAACAGGATCTGGAAAATCTACGCTGGCCAACTTACTCCTTCGGATGTATGATATCGACAAAGGAAGTATTCATTATGATGGTCTTGAAATTAAAAACCTTGATTTCAAAAGCTTACGCCAACAGGTCGGATTTGTCCCACAAGATGTTTTCCTATTTTCGGATACCATTGCCAATAATATAGGCTTTGGTTTAGACCACTTTACACAGGAACAAGTGGAACAGGCTGCCAAAGATGCCGCTGTATACGACAATATTATCGCTTTTGAAGATGGATTTGAAACCGCTGTTGGAGAACGTGGGATTACCCTCTCCGGGGGGCAAAAGCAACGGGTATCCATCGCACGCGCTTTAATTAAGGAACCCAAAGTATTGATTTTTGATGACTGTCTTTCAGCCGTGGATACAAAAACGGAAGAAACCATTCTCCGTTCGCTAAGCCGCATCATGAAAGGTAAGACCTGTATTTTTATTGCCCATCGCATCTCGACAATCAAGAATGCAGACCATATATTGGTGATGGATCAAGGGGAAATTGTAGAACAGGGTACACATGCTGAATTGATGGATAAAAGAGGTGAATATTTTGAACTCCATGAAAAGCAATTACTGGAAAGTGTGGAAGGATAAATAAAATATCCCTGAATTCAGCTAAAGGATCCAAGGGATATCTCTCCTAAATTTGTCTTAAATATTTAAGTCAAACATTTTACATTAAAGGATCATGGAGAGAACCCCTATTCAAAAGGCTACGTCAAACGACGGAAAAACAATTGCTATTATTTCTTACTTAACCATCATCGGCCTTGTTGCAGCCATCATTATGAACAACAAGGAAAAGACTGCTTTAGCACAGTTCCATATCCGACAAAGTATAGGTATCTCCGTGACAGGAATGGCCTTGGGGCTGTTACGTTTTGTTCCAGGTATTGGCGGAATTGTCCTTAGTATTGTTGGATTGCTCCTACTCATTGCTCTTATATTGGGATTAATGTCTGCATTTGCCGGAGAGCAAAAGCCACTCCCTTTCATCGGTGAAAAATACCAGGAATGGTTTAATATGCTATAATAGGCCTATAAATAACATGGAGCACCTCCCCATCAAAGATGCTCCATGTTTTAATTTTTTCTGAAATCCCTGTTTTTAATTGACCAAAGGCATCTTTAACGAGCTTTCACATCCGGCAGCGCTTTCTCCTCTTTAAAAAATACGGCAAATAACACAAGACAAAAACCAGAAATACCTGCAGGAATAAACCAAAGATATTCCCAAAATTGAGCAGCATAAGCTGTTTTTAGATAATCTGAAACTGCACCGGCAACCCAAAATCCGATTAACATCCCTACACCATACATCGCGATGGTAATAAGCCCCTGTGCAGAAGCTTTGTATTTTTCGCCGGCAATTCTATCAGTATAAATCTGGCCGACTACAAACATAAAATCATAGCAGATGCCATGTAATAATATTCCGAATAGCAATAAGAATGAACGTTCCTGTCCGTCGCCGTATGCAAAAAACAAATAACGGAGTGCCCAGGCTGCAATCCCCAATAAAATCATCTTTTTATACCCCAGGCGTCTAAAGAAAAATGGAATCAACAACAGGCAGATGGCTTCGGAAAATTGCCCCAATGCCATTTTTGCTGTGGGATTCGGTATTCCGGAGTTGACCAAAAATGGATTGGCATTTTGATAATAGAACGAAATAGGTATACAGATGACAATTGC
Organism: Sphingobacterium sp. UBA6317; assembly: GCF_002440385.1. Taxonomy (NCBI): domain Bacteria; kingdom Pseudomonadati; phylum Bacteroidota; class Sphingobacteriia; order Sphingobacteriales; family Sphingobacteriaceae; genus Sphingobacterium; species Sphingobacterium sp. UBA6317. The sequence continues at coordinate 37,460 of NZ_DJTD01000025.1, forward strand.
TGTCACAAAAAAAATCAGAAAGCTCCGCTGTTTTAAAAGCTTCAGTGCATCCAAACCGATCGCCTTGCCAAAATCAAATTTTTCATCCCTGAGTTTCACCTGCGGCGGAGTTTTTGGGAGAGCCAGACTAAAGAATGCCAGTAACAACGAGCAGACCGCCCCCATAATAAAGGTGTTGTGCAGAGCACCTGCCTGTATCGATTCGGGCGCATCCCAACGGAACAAATAACTGATGACAAGTCCCGAACAGATCCAACCGATCGTTCCCCAAACACGTATCCCCGGAAAATACTTCTTCGCATCTTCTATATGCCGGAATGCTATTCCATTGGACAAGGATAACGAAGACATGTAAGCCATAAAGTAAACAAACACATAGGGATAAAAATGTGTTGCATCAGGTGCTTGAGACATCCCGTAAAGTAGTCCAGCTCCAATGAGATGCAAAGCTGAAAGCACCCGCTCGGCATTAAAGTATCTGTCGGCGACAAAACCCACAAAAAAAGGAGCAAATACAGCACCAAGGGATTGTGTCGCAAAAATATTCGCTACCTCCATTCCTGAGGCATTGAGCGATTTAATCAAGTATGTTCCCAAAGTGACAAACCAGGCCCCTTTGATAAAATACTCTAAAAACATCATCAGGGACAATTGCACGCGTAATACTGGTTTCATCTATTCAGTTGTGTTGGAGGTGTTTGTTTTGATTCGGGCAATGCATTTCGCATAAAATTAAGCCAGTTCTTGCTAGCAATCTTTTCAAGATCGGTCTTATCATACCCTCTTTTTGACAGGATACCAAATACTTTTTGGATATCAGCAATAGTTTCCAGATCATAAGGACACTGCTCTCGGCCAAATGCTCCATCTAAATCGCTCCCTACGCCGACATGATCAACATTTCCTGCCAATTGACAAATATGATCAATATTGTTGGCCATGATTTCCATGGAGCAATTGCTTGTTTTAGGGTCGGATACACCGCGGACCCAATTCGGTACCATCATCCAAGCATCGAGCGCTACGCCGATCACTGCTTTTTTCGCAACAAGAGTCTTGATCATTTCGTCACTGAACTGCCTATTATGGTCGACAAACTTGCGACAATTATTATGGCTTGCCCAAATGGCACCGTTATAACGTCCAACAGCGTCCCAAAACGCATCATCATTGAGGTGTGTTGCGTCTAATATCATCCCCAATCGCTCCATTTCCCGCAACAATAGGACGCCCTGTTCATTAAGCTTGCCCGATGAGTCGGTTCCGTTGGCATATCGCCCCGGTCCGTAATGCGCTGGTCCGACAGCTCTCAAACCATAATTATAAGCTGTTTCAAGATAACTGATATCTACAATTGAATCGGCACCTTCCAGACTCAGCAGATATCCGATTGGCTTATCTACATGATCGCTGCCATTCGACCAAAGTGCTATATGTTGATCCAGATCAGCTTTTGTACAAATCATTTTCATTTGCCCATCGGCTTCCATTGCCTTATACCACGCAAGCTGCCCCTGCGTCTGCGCCCAAGCCTGTTCCAGGGAGTACCAGCCTGGTAAAGAGCTTTCGGGTTTTACGAATCGAGCGATTTGTGTGGCAACAACCAAACCAATATGACCACGACGCAATTCGTCAAAAGTGACTGTTGCCTTAGCCCGATCGGGCTTGTCATCCATCCCCTTTTCCCTGCGGTTGAGTTCCGTAATTGGCAATCGAAGATCCCGATTCCATTCCATGGCATTCATACTCAAATCCAAATGTGCATCGACCAAAAATGGCATTTCAAATTCGTACATATCAATAATTTATCTTTTTATTTCGTGCATAAACAGTCCACGTTTGATCTGCATGCCGTTCATGGACTACTTGAAGTTCGCCATAACAGGCTACGGTAGGGCAGATATGGCGTGGTACAGCATACACCGCATCCCCTAAGTGGAACTGCGCACTATCTGTCACCTCAACAACCAGATGTTCTTCACTCTGCATTTTTATTTCACCTATACGTGGATCGAAAAACTTGACGCGAGGCTGCGGCGATTCGCATGCAACGGATTTATACCCTAGGTCCAAGCACAGGTGTTTGTGATCAACAATAGAAACGACACGTGTTAGAAGTACCGCGGCAAGCATAAAATCTTGTTCTGCATAATTTTCGGCATAGCCAAAATCCCAAAACACAAAGGTTCCTGGGCTGCATTCTACATCGCTGCGTTCGGCATGAAAAGGGAAACTCGGTGAACCGCCAATCACTTTAGTCAATGGTTTAGAGGTGGATGTCTGCGCCATCAGGTAGGCCGTTTCAAGTATACCGTATGCCTGTTGGCATTGTTTTTCGCGAAGCTGATAATCCTTATCATGAATATGACCATCGTAGCCATGCACACCGACCAACTGAATACCATTCAGGAGATTGATATCCATAACGAGACGCTCAATCCCGTCTAAAGCTATCCCTGTACGTCCCATCCCAATATTAACATCCAAATAAACAGCGCTTCGCAAACCTTTCGACAGACTCCGCGCTGAAATTTCCTCTGCTGCATCAACATGATCCACAAGACAGGCAAAATGTGTTTGGGGAAAGGCGCTCACCAGATTCAAGAAACGATCTATCTTTGGCCCTACGGGCTGGTACGCCAACAAAACATCTTTTGCACCGATAACCCCCAATAGTTCTGCTTCTGCAATGGTTGCACACTTAAACTTTGTAATCCCCCTATCCATCATCAGCTGGCATACTTCACGGCACTTGTTCGTTTTGATATGCGGCCGCAATCGGTCCGCCCGCCCATGCACAATGTGTAAAGCGCGGTCTATGTTCTTGACAATGCGATCAGGGTAGACCAGCAAGGCCGGCGAATCGACTTGATCGACATTTTGTATGTGACACCAAGTTTCCATACTATTCGGTTTAATATAACTCAAATAATGCTTCGATTTCCACTGGAATATTATCGGGCAAAGAACCGAATCCTACTGCGCTACGTGTTCCAATACCATTCTCTTCTCCCCAAACTGCAGCAAATAGTTCACTACAACCGTTAATCACACCGGGGTGATAAAGAAAATCCGAGGTACAGTTGACCATACCCAATACTTTGATTACACGTTTGATTTTGTTCAAGGAACCCAAGTTGGTTTTAATGGTCGACAGCATGGTCAAACCGACCTGACGCGCGGCAAGTTTACCTTCTTCGGGGCTGATATCACTTCCAATTCGACCTATAATCAATGTGGCATCATCTTGTACAGGACCATGACCGGAAAGATACAGGTACTTACCATCAATGACATATGGTTTATAAACACCTTTTGGTGCCGGCGCTGGCGGTAATGTCAAACCTAATTTTTCGAATTGTTCATCTGCGTTGTACATCTTTAACGATTTTAAAGTTTAAAATAATAGCTAATATAAAATTAATTGCAATAGTAAAACAGCAAGCAGCCCAACAATGGAAACAATAGCCTCCATGATCGACCAGGAGAATAACGTATCCTTTATGCTAAGGCCAAAGTACTCTTTAAACAGCCAAAATCCGGCATCATTGACATGGGAGAACATCAGACTTCCGGCCCCTATCGCCAGTACCATGAGATTGGGATCCGCTTCTCCCCCTGTAACAATAGGGAGCAGCACGCCAGCGGCTGTCAACGCGGCGACTGTGGCCGAGCCGACACAACCTCTGATAACAGCTGTAATTAACCAGGCCAACAGTAAAGGTGAAATGGAGAGTTGCTGTAAGGTATTGGCCAAAAGGAGACTGACTCCACTGTCTTCCATCACTTGTTTAAAGATTCCCGAACCGGCAATAATCAACAGGATCATGGCAATATCTTTCACAGCAGACTCATAAATTGTCATCACATTGGCCATCGATCGGCCCAATTTCAATCCTAAGAAATAGGTTGCTGCACTGAGCGCGATAATCATAACAACGGTGGGGTTGCCGACAAACTTCACGACCTGCTGCAGCGCTATATTACTTGTATGGTAGCAATAAGGAAGCAGTGTAAATAGGACAATGAGCAATACCGGTAGCAGGGCTACAGCCAAACTTACCCCAACTGTCGGGCGCAGATACTGCGCTGATTCCGAGCGATCTTGCTCCCGAAAAATTGATTCTTGACTCGCCCGTATGTTTTTCAGGCATCTTCCAAAAATAGGGCCACCTAAAATAATAGCAGGTATAGCAATCAAAAGACCATAAATAAGTGTCAATCCCATATCGGCATGAAACAGGGCAACGAGAGCAACGGGAGAAGGATGCGGCGGAATAAAGCCATGCGTTACAGACAGGGCTGCCAACATCGGCAATCCAATATATACTGCCGGCAACTTATACCGGTAGGAAATCGAAAATATCAAGGGGACTAATAAGACAAATCCGATTCCATAAAATAGCGGTATCCCAACGATAAAACCCGTCAACATAAGCCCCCACTGAAGGTATCGCTCTCCCATTAAGCGGACCATTTGCTCAGCAATAATCTCAGCGGCCCCACTTTCAGCTACAATTTTCCCCAACATTGCGCCCAAAACAATGATCAACGTTAGGCTCCCCATAACGCCGGCAACACCTTTTTCAACGGTGCCTACCAACTGTGCCGGTGGAATTCCCAAACAAAGTCCACTTAGCAAGGAAACAACCAAAAATGCGAGAAAGGCATTGATCTTAAAATAAGTTATGCAAAGGATAAGCAAACAAATGCTGATTACAATGAGGATTATGGTCATTATATCACGATTAGGTTTTCCCTCAATTTGAGAGCTTGTATAAAATTTGGTCTATTAAATCATTTTTTCATTCTGAAAGTAAGGATATTTTTCATTTTTTGCAAGAAAAATGAAAAAATGATACAAACAAAAACGGGTATAACTCAAGCCATACCCGTTTTTGTTTACTCGCCGATGACTTTGATTTCATGGCCTGTCGTTCAGAAATAATGCAACCGTCTGCTGTTGCGACTTATTTTTTGGGGATTTCTTTGAGAATATCAAGCACAAAACTCCAAAATTTCTGCACCGAAGAAATGGAGACACGCTCTGCCGGCGAGTGCGCCCCTAAGATTGTTGGTCCAAAAGAAATCATATCCATTTCAGGATAGTTTGTCCCCAAGATACCGCATTCCAATCCGGCATGGCACGCCACGACTTCCGGAACTTCGCCATGTTGTCTCGTATAAATGGATTTGAGGACTTCTAAAATTTCAGAATTCGGATTAGGAGCCCATCCGGGATAATTGCCCGAAAAATCTACCTTAAAACCGCCCAGTTCAAATGCTGCCTGTAACGATTGGGCTAAATCAAATTTAGAAGTTTCAACAGAAGATCTGGTTAGACATTTGATGGAAACCTTTTCCCCGCCTACTTCTACTTTGGCAATATTATTGGAGGTTTCTACCAAGTCTTCAAAATCGGCACTCACACGATATACACCATTTAAGGCCGCATAAACGCTGTTGATCAAGTTTTCCTGCACGTTTACGGGAACGACTGTAGCATAAGCAGCATCAGTTTGCTTCACCACAATTTCCATAGCTGGTTCTGTCGTTGCAAATTCCAATTTAATATCCTGAGCCAATTGTGTTAGCTGCTGAACAAAGTCAGTTGCTTTATCCTTAACCACCACCACTTTGGCAACGCTTTCTCTCGGGATGGCGTTGCGGAGGCTTCCACCCAATAACGACGCAATACGCAATCCAAAATGTTCATAGCCTCTATAGAGCAGGCGATTCATCACCTTATTGGCATTGGCAAAACCTTTATGAATATCCATTCCAGAGTGCCCGCCATGTAGTCCTTTTACGGTAATTTCAAAAGATAGCATATCAAAAGGACAAGGTTCTGCGCTATAGGACTGCGTTGCCGTCACATCAATCCCGCCGGCACAGCCAATATCAATTTCAGTATCATTCTCTGTATCCAAATTGAGCAAGATTTCGCCCGAAAGTACACCGCCTTTTAAACCTAAAGCTCCTGTCATACCTGTTTCTTCATCAATGGTAAACAAAGCTTCAATAGCAGGGTGTACAATACTGGATGATTCCAGAATCGACATGATTGTCGCAACGCCAAGACCATTATCTGCCCCTAAAGTGGTACCTTCTGCTTTTACCCAATCGCCATCAACGTACATCTTAATACCTTCATTATCGAAGTCAAAAACAGTATCGTTATTTTTTTGGTGCACCATATCTAAATGCGACTGCAAAACAATCGTTTTGCGATCCTCCATTCCCGGAGTAGCGGATTTTTTAATGAGCACGTTACCAATCTCATCAACGCTTGTTTCTAAACCCAAGGATTTACCAAAGTCTACCATAAAGGCAATCACGCGCTCTTCTTTTTTTGAAGCTCTGGGGACCGCATTCAATGCTGCGAAATTTTTCCAAATTGCTTTTGGTTCTAACTGATCTAAACTATTATCAATCATATCTATAATTTTTCCTTGGCCAAAGTTACTCGATTTTTATCAGATATCCGTTGATTATTGCCGGGGAATAAAACAAAAGACAATCGCTGATCGTTCTAATAAATGTGTAAACATGAACATAAAATTATGCATAAACCAGTACAAGTTGAACGAAAGGATATTTACTTTAAACCGGATAAGAAAAGAGTTCTCGCACGTTTTTTTTTCCTTGGCGATGACCGTACAATAAAAATTATCAGGCGCATTTTATCCCTTAACGAGTCGGAACGGAAAGAAGTCTTTGGACAGGTTTTACGAAGCTATACGAAAAGACATCGCAGCATTGCCCATATCTTTGAACGGAATTTTGACAGGGTAAGCCACCTTTTGGAGAAGATTCCATTTTCAAAGGAGAAGCTAAGTCATATCGACAAGTTGCTGATCGGCTCTTACTTTACCATGGAATATTCCATTGAATCGGCAGCGTTATTTAATCCCTCCATTATCGAACATCCGGATCAGACCGAATTATTCAAAGGTGAAAAACGGGTTATTTTAAGCTTCAGGGCCACCGGAGAAGGTCATGTCTCTTCGATCGTTTTTCGCTCGGGCACCTTGGATGTCGACAATAATATCCATATCGACTATATCGGTAATCTATTGGATAAACCCATGCAAGTTAAAAACCACCGGTATCACAAGGAGTCCTTCTTAAAGAAGATGAATGAGCTACATGCGGAACCAACGGAAGTTAAGTCCAAACTCGAGGAAAAGCTAACGGAGACATTTACGTATGAGGAACTTAAGCGGTACATCGATGAAGTGCGGCGGGAGAGTGAAGAAAATCTTGAAAATGTGACATTTTTACAACAGGCGCTCTGGCTCGCTTCCTCGCATTATGAAATGACTTTTTCATTGGACACTTCCATTTCGGAACGCGTGATATTTCCGCTCGCCGACACAGAAAAAAGAGGGATAGAAGACGCCCGTTTTGTCCAGTTCAAAACTGAGAAGAATGAGAGCATCTATTATGCTACCTACACAGCCTACGACGGATTTAGTATCCTTCCTAAACTGCTCACCACAAAAGATTTTTATCATTTTAAGGTGAAACCCATCTATGGTGAAATTGCCAATAAAGGTGCGGCACTATTTCCAAGAAAAATAAATGGGCGCTACGCCATGCTCTGTCGAATTGACGGTGAAAACAATTATATTGCTTACTCCAACAATATCAACATATGGCAGGAAACGGCAATCCGCATTCAAGAACCTGAATATCCCTACGAATTTGTCCAGATCGGCAATTGTGGCTCACCGATTGAAACTCAATATGGCTGGCTAATCCTGACCCATGCCGTGGGCCCGATGCGCGAGTATGTTTTGGGGGCCTCCCTTCTGGACCTGGACAACCCCCATGTTGAAATTGGACGACTACATAGCCCATTGATGACCCCAAACGATGAAGAACGGGAAGGCTATGTACCAAACGTCATTTATTCCTGCGGTGCCCTGGTCCACAATGAACACCTCATTTTACCGTATGCAATGTCTGATTATGAGTCGACTTATGCCACCATCAAGCTTGAAGACTTATTGCTGGCTATCTTGAATCCTGATCGCTATCATTAAAGGCACGAGAAACCACAATATAGGCCAAATAGAAACAGAGGGTGCTTTCAGCCCCTTGGTTTCTATTGATGCCATAAGCCTCCAGTCCATCACAGCAACCTTTGGTTTCCTCATCGTAGAGTCCGAGTCTAAGATCATTCTCGCCCAAGAACCAGCGGAATGAGGCTATCATTCGGGTAAAATAAACCTTTTTATTCGTCAGTCGAAAAGCTTCGCGATACATAAATACCATGGCTGTAACATCCAGTGGCTGCTGACCAAACTTGCTGACATGCTTGCCCTGCTTGGCCCATTCCTGGTTTCCCACCAACGAAAGCGCACCATTTTGGATCGTAATGCTTTCGAGAAACTTTAATGTCGTTAGCCCCAATTGTTTTATTGTCTCATCATTTAAAAAAGGATATGCAGTCAAAAACGCATAAGGTAATATTGCATTATCATACGCCAATACGGATTCAAACCATTGCCAGTGTTCATCTGAACTCGCTTCGTATTCCCGCACAAGTTTGCCGATAAGCGTCCGCATCAGCTCTATCATGACCTCGTCATTGGATTGATGATGCAAATATTCGGCAATTCCCAGCACAGTATACGCTATCGCCCGGTTGGAGCGCAACTGACCGAAATTCGGCACAGCTCTAAAAAATAACTCGTGTCCCAATTGATAATAACTGGTTAATTTAGTTTTACGAAGAAGCACCCCCAGGGCCCATATCGTTCGTCCAAAGGAATCCTCCGAACCGACTTCATCCAAGAAATTATGCTGGAAATCCATAAAATTATGAAAAAGACCGTCTTCGCGCTGATGATAATAAATATAACTCAGGTAGGTGGAAATACGGCGGTCTAACTTCTTATCAGCAAAATTATCCTGGGCTAATAAAGCAAGTAAAAGTGCCCTCGCATTATCGTCGAGACAGTAGCCTTCTTTATAATTGGGCAAAGAATAAGTTGCGTGCTGTAAGATACCCACCTGATTGGTCAACCTATCGATATGCTTCCAGCTGAATTTAGGCATCTCATCTTTACTAAATCCTGCGTTTTCTTTAAGGCCGTCGTAGGTAGGTATGATTTTATTTAAAATCCGTGTATACCGGAGGCCAATATTTTTCCAGGTGAGCTCCTTTCCAAATGCACTGGCATTGTCCCGCAAGGTGGTACGATAATCCAAATTTGAAAACAAGTTTTTAAGCGCTTCAGCCATCTTGGCTGAATTTTTAAATTCGACCAATACCCCCCTTCCATCAGCCAGCAGTTCCTTGGCGTGCCAGTAAGGCGTAGAGACCACCGCAGCTCCGGCACCAATGGCGTAAGATAACGTTCCACTCGTAATCTGCGCCTCATTAACATAAGGGGTGACATAAACGTCACAGGCACAAAGATACTCTACCAGATCGGCCTGGCTCACAAAGGAATTAACAAATTGGACGTGCTCCTGCAACTGATAAGCTTCCACGAGACTGCCTAGATACTCCCGATACTCCTCTCCCGAATGCGCCAACACATTAGGGTGTGTTTTGCCAACGACCAGGTACAACAGATCTGGTTCATCTTTAACGACTTCAGGCAAGGATTCAATCACCATTTCGATGCCCTTGTTGCGTCCCAGGAAACCAAATGTCAATAACACTTTCTTGCCAGAAAGACCTTTTTTAAGCTTTGCAAGCTCATGTTCCAGGGTAAACTCGGGCACACCATGGTGTATCAGTCTAACTTTCGTGGTATTGACCCTATAAATGGATTTGAGTAAAGTAACCGCATAATTACTCATGACGATTACAATCGAAGCCCTTTTTACAATTTCAATGAGAATAGCCTTTTCATCAACATTCGGCTTCTCAAGAATGGTATGAAAATTAACTAACAATGGAATATGCAATGCGTTAACCAACGATAAGATATATATTCCACTATTACCACCGAAGATGCCATATTCGTGCTCCAATATCACACAGTCATAGCCATGTTCATTAATATAGTTGGCTGCTTCAATATAGGACAATTGATCATACTGGTCTATTTTAAAGACAACTTCACTGGGATAATCATAGTCCCGGTCAGCGACAGCAAAAACGTGCTGTGTTAATTCCTGATTATGCAACGCAACAGCATGCAACAAATCCGATGTAAAAGTGGCGATGCCACATTCTTTGGGCAAGTAAGTACTTATATAAGCGATCTTCATTGAAATAATAATTTTGAATACAGCTACGACGAAGGCAGTAGCATACGTGTGTCCATTATCTAAATGCTTTTCGAAGGAAAATTGTTTGTCACAACTGCAATGAATTAAATCGGAAGAAGGTGCTAAACCACCTTGTGTAGATAAGCTCCTGTTACAAAACTTGGCGCTGCAACGCAGCCCATTTGATGGAAACAGGGTATCCATTGGTTATGCTTAGTTGAAAACAAGGGCCATTGATTATGCAAAAAAAGAAAACTCAATAACCCAGATTCACGAGGCGTAGATTGCTATTGCATTTAAAAATCAATTTATCTAAGTTTGTTGCGGAAAAATGGGCATTGAATGAAATCAGCAAAGGAAAAAATGATTGCCGGCCTTCCCTATATCGATTCGGAGGGGCAATTATTTAAGGAAAGACAATACGCAAAAGAAGAACTTAAACGGTTTAACGATTCGGAGCCTAAACACCTGAAATTCAGAAAGCAGATTATTCAAAAACTTTTTAAATCGACGGGAACTCGATTCTTTCTCGAACCTCCTTTTCGTTGCGATTATGGTTACAATATTGCTATTGGTGAGAACTTTTACAGCAATTATAATTGTACAATATTAGACGGTGCACCAGTTACCATAGGTGATAATGTATTATTTGGTCCTAATGTAAGCCTCTTCACAGCCGGCCATCCCCTCCATTTTGAAGCAAGAAATCAAGGTTGGGAGTTTGCGTTGCCTATCGTAATCGAAGATAATGTATGGATCGGTGGACAGGTTGTCGTCAATCCCGGCGTGCGAATCGGAAAAAATTCGGTCATTGGTTCTGGATCAGTCGTCACAAAAGATATTCCAGCAGACGTCGTAGCTGCAGGTAATCCGTGCCGGGTTATACGTAACATTACCGAAGCGGATCGGATCACCTATGCTGAAAATCCGTAAGGATCACAAGGAGCAGTACCGGTGTGCAACCATAACCTACCTCATGGCTCATTCTCGGGCATGAGATCATTGGTTAGCGGTAATGAATACGTGATCATGAGCTCCTCCTTTTGTTTTATAGGAACAAAACCATTACTTTCCCAAAAATGCTGCTGTGCAGAGGGCGCTTCGGCTTGGAGCATTTTACCACCGAACGTATCGATAAATAGTCGCGCATGTTTCAATAATGCTGTGCCTACACGTTTCAGTCTTACATGTGGAGCAACAGCGAGGAAATGGATTGTATAAGTATCACCTGAACTAATCAGGCTCAACACGCCTACTACTTCGTTTCCGTCGTAGGCGGCAAAATGCGTCGCTTCAAAATCGCCCTCCAACATCACCTCGGCCAACTTACCTTCCAGAGCGAAAACCTCTTTTCGAAGTTTCCAGGTCCGGGCGGCAAAAACTTGTTCAATGTACCAATCTATCATAATCCTTTTTCTAATGAGATAAATGCGTCGGAAAGATGATTAATGGTATCCGAAGGTAATAAGGAATAGGTACCAATCGTCTTAACTGCAATATCTGCCGCGCGCCCATGGATATATACCCCCATAATTAAAGCTTCTTTAGAAGAATAGCCCTGTCCAAGCAAGGAGGTAATAATCCCTGTCAGTATATCGCCACTGCCTCCTGTTGCCATGCCCACGTTGCCTGTACTATTGAAGTAAACGAGCCCATCAGGCATAACCATTGCACTATTTGCCCCTTTTATTAACAGGTACAACTGATGTTTACGCGCAAAAGCTTTCACTTTCTCAATCTTTTCGAAATCATCTTGCCAAGCACCCAATATCCGGCTAAGTTCTTTGGGATGGGGTGTTAATATACTGTGCGCTGGAACAGAGGCCCAAAGATCTGGTTCGCGGGCAAGAATATTTAAAGCATCAGCATCTAATACCAAAGGGGTATCATTAACCTGAGTTATAAATACCTTTAGCGCATCAATTGTATGAGATGCTGTTCCCATCCCGATTCCGATACCCACTGACTGATAACCTGTCAATAAGGGGAATTGACTAATGAAATCTTGTTGGAGATCAGTCATCACCATCGCTTCGGGCACGGCAGTCTGTAAAATGGTATTACCGCAGTTAGGTACATAAGCTGAAGCTAAACCGCAACCCGCTCGAAGAGCCGCTTTTAGCGCAAGCTGAACAGCCCCCATTTTACCTTTACTTCCGCCAATAATCAGGGTATGACCAAATGTTCCCTTATGATCAAATCTCCTTCGTTGTCGATAAAAGGACCTAAGGAAGGACTCGTCGACATAAAACAGATTGGTTTCTGCCAATTCAATTGCACGTTGGCTAAGACCGATATCCAATACCTTGAAGTCTTTTACATACCATTGGTTTTCGGGTATTAGCAAGGCTATCTTGGGAAACTGAAAGGTATATACCATATCTGCCTTTACAATGGGAACATCTTTAGCTGTCTTTTCATCAGCCAGCAGCCCAGAAGGCATATCGATCGAATAGATTGTTGCACCACATCCATTTATACTGGAAATTATACCATTCCAGTCAGCTGTCAGTGCCCGCTTTAATCCATATCCAAACAAGCAATCCAGTACGATTGCATCGGAAGGAATATCAATCTGGTCTTCCGCTGCAATTTTTTGAATCATATGATTGGGTAAACGCTTTTGATTGGTAAGATTATCTACGGAGTAATCCTTAACATCCACTAAATAAACCTTGACTTGGGCCTGTTGTTGATCCAACAGACGCGCCAGCACCAAACCATCGCCGCCGTTGTTTCCCTTACCACAAAAAATATAAAAGGTACTTTGCTCCAATCGTGAATGAAGCTTTTTAATTTCCTCAAAAACAACTGTTGCAGCTCGTTCCATCAGGTCAAGACTACTAATTTTCTGATCCTTTAAGGTTTCACTATCAATCCCGTTTATCTGCTGAGCGGAAAGTATCTTCATGTCGTTTCTATTTTTATTGAAAGTACCTATTCTCAAGCTCAATTAAAAATCTCTGTATACTTTTTGGTAGGCGATAGCAATCCTAAAGTAGGATACCAAGAAGGATGCTACCGCCTAACTCGTGTAAGTCACAATTTCTATGCACTTGTTGTTACCTCTTTCACCCCGCCTGTCCGTTTCAAGGTACCCCAAGTATTTAATTCACCTTTAATCGCTTTTCTGACAGACTTAAATAAAACGAAATACATCAGTTGACGCCAGAAAAAACGCTGCGGAAACAAATAAATTAAATTGCTAAGCTTCTCGCCTTCCATTTTAAAGGCAATACCTGCAAAGAACATATCCACGAATACAAAAAGGAAGTAATAAAACATCACTTGACCAAAACCGTTATGCAGTGAAAATAATCCTGCAATTCCTGTCCAGCTGATACCATTTACCTCGCTTAGGGAGAAAAGACCGCTCACCAAAGAGAATAACATAAAAATATCGGCCAAGGGCGCAAATAAAGGAAGTATAATCTGAAAAATCAGAATATTAGGCATTCCGACCATACCAAAATAGCCATATTTGGGACTCAACAGGGTTTGTTTATTTTTCCAAAAACTCTGCAACACACCAAAGCTCCAACGGAAACGCTGCTTGAAGAGCATTTTTACCGTATCTGGTGCTTCCGTATAAGCGATTGCTTCAGATGAATTTCGCACGGTATAACCCGCTCTTAATATACGCATGGTTAGATCACAATCTTCCGCTAATGTATCCGTTGTAAATCCACCCACTTCCAAAATAACAGATCTACGAAAGGCGCCAATTGCCCCTGGTACGACCGATATCATGTTGAGCAAATCGAAAGCTCTCCTATCCATATTCTGTGAAGTAATATACTCGATCGATTGCCAATGTGTCAATATATTATGGACATTTCCTACTTTAACACTTCCTGCGACAGCAGCGACTTGAGATTGGTTAAAATATTTCATCAACTGCTTTAACGCATCTGTCTTCAGTTGAGTATCGGCATCGATACAGAGCACAAACTGAGCATCGGATTGCTCGATACCATAGTTAAGCGCAGATGCTTTCCCTCCGTTTGGTTTTGTAAATAACCTGACTTTAGGATGATCGCCATACACCTTACTGACCATCTCAAAAGTTTTATCTTTCGATCCATCATCAACGAAAATCAACTCATAATTGGGATAATCCAAATTCAACAGGCTTTTTATCGTTGCCAACACGGTTATTTCCTCATTATAGGCCGGAATGATCACACTTACCTTCTCCCGAGGATCCACAACCAATTGAGATTGCTCTTTTTTACTTTTTTGTTTTTGCCGGATTGCCAAATAAGCAATCATTGCTGTTCTAAAAATTGCCAATACAATGGCAATGGAAAAAACCAGATTCAAAAAGATGTTACCATAAAACAATGTTCCTAAGAACAAGCGGTTGGAAGATCCACTAAATCCCGAATCGGAAGCATTTTCAACAGGTGGCATCAATTCATCTCGTTTTTTGCCCATTAAATCACCAATCGTTGCAAATTTATATCCATGCGATTTAAAATAATGAATAATACGTGGCAAGGCGGCTATGGTCGCTTCTCGATTGCCTCCAGCATCATGTAATAGGATAATATTCCCGTTATCGCGTTGTTTGATGACTTCATTATAGACTTCATCTGCTGTACGGCCAGGTAACCAATCGTTGGGATCGATGTATTCGCCAATATTGATATAGTTCTCTTTACGGCTCTGGGCCACGGGCAGAATTTCGGCCACCGTCTGTGGTTCGGCATCCGCATTAAAAGGAGCTCTGAAAAGAATTGTACTATGACCGGTTATACATTCAATGATCTTTCGGGTGGCGTTCAACTCGAACTTAACACGATTTGGCCCTATTGTGGACATATCGGGGTGAAAAAAAGTATGGTTACCGATTTCATGTCCCTCCTGGTATTCGCGACGGACCAGATCCATATTTTTCTCAGCCATCACACCCACAAGAAAGAAAGCTCCCGGAACACGTTCTTTTTTTAAGATGTCCAATACTTGTGGCGTATATGTCGGATCAGGCCCATCATCGAATGTGAGCACCACCGTCTTGTCTCTTTCTCCAAAGCGCTTAATAACGTAATTACTCGGTGTTTATACATACACTTGGTCCTGAATCATTAGCGTCGATGGATCGTAAGTAAATTTAACTTCCCCAGGAGCCGGGCTATTGACCAAATCCAAAATTTCCCCATCGCCAATATATTGAATCCCTCCCACATTGATCTGACTTATTTTCCGAAAGTCAAAAGGCTCTTTTTTCAAATTTTCTTGATTCAATGATCTGGAAATAAACGACCATAAACGAGCGTCTTCACTTCCCAAACGCCAAAGAGCAATGCCTGCAAGGCCCCAGTCATCGGCTTTGCGGATGAGATTGAAATAAGTTGCGGCATCGGTGAAATAGACATCATGGCGCATCCCCGCACCATCTGTATAGCTGAAGTTGAGATTGGAAGATTGGGGATCAAAAGTAATCTTAGCATTGTAATTATGCGCCAAGATAACGGCGTTATCATACGTCAACGTTTTGCCCACCCGATCTTTCGGCCAGTCATATCCATAACATGCCAAAGCCAAAATCACTTTGTCTGCATCGATCTTATTGCAAAGTTCATCCAGGTTCTTTTCAACCCATGCCTGATGTGAAATGGCCCCAGCATTACTTTCAATGGAATGCTGATCATAAGCCATCAAAATAATATAATCGTTATATTTTTGTAAGGAAATGGGATCGTAATCATCATTTTCAGGCGAGATATCTTGCGTGACAAGCAGGCCCTCCGTATGAAATACGGTATAGATATGCGCCATAAAATCGTTTAATGGCTGGTGGTCATCCAACTGTAAATTCTCAAAGTCGATATTTATGCCTGCAAAACCATTACGCTTCACTTTAAGAAGGATGTCGTCTATAAAACGTTGTTGTTTATCCGGATTAAGCAAAATAGCCTTTATAGTCTGCCCATCAAAATCGTTACCACTGAAATTGGAAATCTGCGCAATTGCTTTACGCTTATATTGATGGATCACCTTAAGCGCAGCGTTATCCGCTTTATCGACCACGGTATCTTGATTAGGTACCGTAAAAAAGGACTCCATGGCGACCATATCCAAATGACCTATATTTCGGCGTAAATCAGATAAAGACTGTTCACGAACTTCATTAGACCAAGAACTGACATAAAAGCCCATATTGATCCTGTCTTTGGTACCAATATGTTTCAAATGCTTCAGCTCACGGTCACGTTTAATCTTCTCCAATTCGGATTTTACAATGGTAAACTCCTTGAATTGTTTGGATTTTTTTAATCTGGCGGTGGACTTTTCGGTCAATGCTGTGTTGGTATTAATTGTTGGAAAAGGAGGAATCTGAATCTTTCCCAATGTATAAACCACACATATCACACCAATGATCAAACCTATCACCAATGCGCTGCTCATCCATGAAAAAGCGTACCAGCGCTTTTTGCTTGACGTCTGAAAAATCTGTTTTCCTGACATAATCGTATTCTTTTTAACTTCGGCTAAGCTACATCAGAAAATGATCCAAAAAGCGGATGAGTAGCTTAAAAATTTCTTAATTTTCTCAAATGATTTATGTTTCGAATTATATCTAGATTTAAGTATATTCGATAAACGCAATACACTAGTTCAGAAAATTTTATATGAGATCCATACATGTACTCATTCCACTCCTCTCGTGTCAGGTTTTCATTGGCTGTGGACAACCGAATGTGGCTTCACCAAAAGCCCAAGTGCTCGACTCGGTCGCTGCGGATCTAGCGAGAACGGACGGAAGCCAGTTTATTAACCCCGCTGGGATGACGGTCAAATCACGCATTTTATTGCCGGAAGGCTTTAAAAGAGCAAACTACCGGACTGAAGAATTTGGAAATTTCCTTGAAAATCTTCCATTGTACCCCATCGACAGGGAGGTACATTATTACAATGGAAAAATTAAACCTAGAAATAACATCTACAACAGTGTTGTAAAGCTGGACATCGGAAAGCGCGATTTACACCAATGCGCGGATGCTGTCATGCGACTCAGGGCAGATTACTTATACCAACAAAAGCGGTACAAGGATATCAAATTCAACTTCCTTTCAGACGGTAAACCCCGTACATTTACAAACTACGCAAAAGGAGATTACGCCTACCCAACCTATTGGAAATATTTGGAATATATTTTTGCCTATGCAAATACGGCTTCACTACATGATGAGCTGCCCCGTGTAAAAACGACTCAAGAAGTTAAGATTGGAGATACTTTTATCCAAAAAGGATCTCCTATTGGCCATGCAATCATTGTAGTTGATCTGGCCAAGGACAGCACTGGAAAAACAATTGTACTACTCGCACAAAGCTACATGCCAGCCCAAGAAATACAAATTTTAAACAATTGGAACAACAGCAAGCTTAGTCCTTGGTACGATATTGACCAAGATATTATAAAAACCCCTGAATGGACATTTTATCCTAAAAACCTTAAAACCTGGGAGTAGTCCACTGTGAACAAGACTGCCGTTAAAATCGACCGGATGATTGTCCGTACAAACAGTAAAAAATAATAAAAGATATTTTTGTCTTTTATTATAATTCTCTATTTTTGTAAACGATAGTCATTTGCAAATGAACCCTATCAAGGTTATAAGATTCCTCGCAGCGAGTGGATTTTTTCATTTTTTATTCTGATCAAATAAAAGATAAAAAGGTATTTAAATATTTTATTATGATTACTGAAGCACAAAAAGAGTTAATCAAAGGTACTGTACCGGTTTTAAACGAACATGGTGTAGCGCTGACCAGTTATTTTTATAAACGTATGTTTGACCACAATCCGGAGCTTAAACATGTCTTCAATATGGGAAACCAACAAAATGCGCGACAACAAACGGCTTTGGCTACAGCAGTATTAGCCTATGCGGAGCATATTGAGAATCCAGCAGTCCTTCTTTCGGCAGTGAAACATATCGGACAAAAACACAGTAGCCTCAATATTCGTCCGGAGCATTATCAGATTGTTGGGAAGCATTTATTGGCGTCCATTCAGGAAGTATTGGGGGCTGCTGCCACAGAAGAACTGATTGAAGCCTGGGAAGTTGCCTATTTTCAGCTAGCAGATCTGATGGTCGGAGTCGAAAAGGATATGTATAATCAGATGATCCAGAGCGACGGCGGATGGACGGGCTGGAAGCCATTCACCATTATAAAAGTGGTAGCCGAGACCGATGAGATTCAGTCTATTTATCTCAAGCCAACAGATCAAGGAAGACTTCCAAAACACGAGGCAGGCCAGTATGTAAGTGTACGTGTATTTCTTCCCGAATTACACCTTTATCAACCCAGACAATATAGTCTTTCCGATGCGAGTAACGGCGAATACCTCCGGATTTCGGTAAAAAGAGAAGCCGCGGAAGGAAAACCTGAGGGTATGGTGAGTAATTATATACATCAATACGTTGAGGTTGGAAAACAACTGGAACTCACAGCACCAACAGGCTCCTTTCAATTGGTCGAAAGTGACAAACCACATGTATTTATCAGTGGCGGCGTTGGTCAGACCCCATTGATGGCCATGTTAGAGCATCTAGCGGACAAGAAAGAAGACAAACCGATCACTTGGATCCATGGTTGCCGCAACCCTGATCTACATGCGTTTAAAGAAAGAGTAAAAACATTGGAGAGCCAACATCAAAACATGACTAGCTTTTCTTTCTATGACGAAGCGCAGGGTATGGACACTGACGCTCTTGAGGGTTGGGTTGATCTCGCTAAAATAGATGCTTCTTATCTTCCACAGGAGGCAAACTATTACCTGTGTGGCCCTGCAGGATTTATCAAAAAGCACTTCCAATATTTAACCCATCAGGGCATCAACGCTGAGAACATTCATTTTGAAGAATTTGGTCCGGCATCTTTGCAATTAAATTAATTGCACTGCCCTATTTCATGAAATAGTCATCCCTAATTTTTAATCGTTGCGGATGGCTATTTTTGATTTTGTACATTTGCAAAAAGCAAAAAAGAGATTATGGGTATTTTTTCTAAAACATGTGAATATGGACTAAGGGCAGTTTTTTTTATTGCACAAAGCTCCCAAGAAAATAAACGCGTGAGCATAAAAGAAATAGCAGAGAGTATCCATTCTCCAGAGGCTTTTCTAGGCAAGATACTACAGAATCTAAGCCGAGCAGGTATCATTCGATCCATGAAGGGACCTGGCGGGGGGTTTTACCTCGACAGCGGAGATATGTCCACACCACTATCCGAGGTCGTTAAAGCAATCGACGGTGAAAGTCTATTTGTCGGCTGCGGCATGGGGCTTGAATTCTGCTCCGAACAATATCCCTGTCCCTTGCATCATGAGTTCAAAAGCATACGCAATAACCTTTCAGAAATGCTTCAAAAAACAACAGTCGGCCAATTCAATGATGATCTTATCAAGGGAAAAATCCTATTAACGAAAAGCCATATCGAACCCGATAAAACCAGGACAAATTCCTCAGATTAATAGGCCAAATCTTCCGCTTCTTCCTGCTATTTTCCAGCTGTGCCCCTTTACAAAAAGTAAAGAAGTGCGCATAAATCCCATTTTTCAATATATAAATATTAAATCCATATAACACACAATAAACACCTGAAAGATAGGTTTATAAAAAAAAATAAAAATGTAAAAAAAAGAATTTTAGACATCTTAACATTCGTTTCCACAGAAGACCTAAAATCGCCCTAAATTCGACCTTTTAGGGTGAAACTACGCTTATAGGAAAACCGATCTGGCAGAGGCTCGACCGCCTCGATATAACCTGTTGTAAATAATGCTCATTTCCTAATTAAACAGTCCTATTGAGCGCAGCAATCAGGCATCTATTTAACCGATCACTGGGCAATAATTGCCCTCTTTGCATAGCTTTCCTTTGGGTTAAATTTAAAAAATGAGGATTATTCTCTGACTACAACACCATCTTTTCGTATTTTTACTGGAAGAATCATACTATTAAAAATAATAGCATTCTAAACTCTAATTAACAATAAATTATGTAATTTATATATAAAAAAAAATAACATTAAATAACACCATTAACGGGCTATTTTAAATAAAAAAAGGTGTGGATAAAATTTTATCCACACCTTTTTCTTACTCAAGTACAGCCACAATGTGAAGAACCATACAGCCCCGGTTTACACAAAAGTCAAACAGGTAAATATCGTTGTATCTTCGCGCTTGATTTATGCAGGCTAAAAATAACATGTGCGACAAGACATATGTCAATGATAACCGCAGACAAAAAAGGCCTCGAAACAAATGGGCGCCTGAGCAGGGTTCAATTGACCAGCGTAAGCCCCACTTGCGCACCCCGTCTCATGAACGCAAGCAAACACGCGATATAACAAGCTTTTTATGCGATATAAGAGAATATCTATCCATAACCAACCAAATATACATATAATCTTTACAAAATCGCTTAAAACGGATAATAACATCTTTCCCGCCTAACTATGGGTAAACCTTAAAAACACAGCTGCCGAAGTACCCATGAGGAGTACTTGACTTGCAGTCGACGGGACACTCTATTTCTATATCACCATTCTGAGTCATGCTATCCAATTCTACCCTCCTCTTAATCGATTTAAGATAACAACTTTCTGCAAAACACCACATTCACCTCTACAAAAAAAGAAGAGCACAGTGGGGCTTAAAACGACTCAAACAACATCTTATCTGCGCTAGAACTTTATGGACCCAGTAAAAAACTTCAGGAGTTGAAGGGTCGCAAATTCATAAAAAAAATGAGAATAAAAACCTTTAAAATAAATAAGTAAAATGGATTATATAAAGCTATACATCATAAAAAAACTACCCTAGACCGTTAAAATCAAATTCGGAAAGAACATAACAAACGCTTTTATTATCTTTAAATTTTTCAAAAAGACCATGAATAAAGACACCTTAGTGAGATCATTCTTAAAAGCAGAACGGATAAAGATGAAGAAAGCCCGTAATGTCATTATTGGAATTTTCTTGGTTATGTTTGCTTTTTGTTACGGTTTTTTCTTATTTGCCTTTTTTTCGAAATGGTCAGCCAGTGAATATAAGCTCTCGTTTTTCTATAAGTCACTCCCTACCCTATCTGTTCTTTTTATTTATTTAGGTTTTGCGTTCGGTATATTGTGCTGGATGGCTTACATTAAAAATCAAAAATTCATCAATGCGCTACAGCGACTAAACGATCATGATATAGCAGTCTACCAGGAGTACAATAGACGACTCATGCACTTTTTTGCCGTTGCCGCTCCTTATCTTTTTTGTGAAAATGAGATTTTATTCTTTCCGTTGATCGGAAACAAACGGATCGCTATTCATCAAATCCATCGTATTGAAACAAAAATTATCAGAAATTACCGGGGACCTAACAGCTATCGTATCTATTTCTACAATGAATTCAACAAAATTCATCAGGTTACCATGAATCAAAAAGGAGCTTTTGAGTTTTTACAGGAAGAGCTTTGGAAGAAAAAAACCGGATTTGGTTATTTTAGCAAGAAATCATTAATAAAAAGGTTTTACGGATACTGTCGAAAAAAGTACAAAGAAGCAATGCTACCTCAAAGTCAATATCGGATTTTAATCCAGCCAACAGCGAATCGATGACCTTCTCACTAAACACACGATACGAACAAATCTATAACCTTCTAGCGAAGAACATTCATACGGTTGTTAAGGACGCCTAAGCTGAGCCGATCAATCCTTTATTCTTTTTCCAACAAAGCTACTCTTGAATATACGAGCCATATTTTCCTGATTCCGCAACTTCTTTGATCACTTGATTGCGCTCCTCGAGAAAGCATCGCATATAGCGCGTTAAAAAAAGCCATTCTGCAAATCTCCCCAAAACTCCGAGCGGCGCCTTGAAATTAAATATATCACGCATGACTACTTTTCCATTTTCAAGTTGCTTGAAAATGTGCTTGTGATCCATGGTATGAAATACCCCCTGGGTCATTTGATCTTCAAAAAAATGAGGCTTTTCCATCGCCGTTATCTGCACGGTCAATGTTTGCGTAATGCCGAGATGTCTTGCGAGCCACCGAACCTTTTGTCCTGCTTCGATCAAACCCGTCGTCACTCCATCAATCGCTTTCTCCCTTGTTTTCTTTGTCGAATACATATGCAAATCAATACTACGCGCCAGGTCAAAAACAACAGGCAAAGGAGCCTCTATAACTGTATCTAAAATAAGCTGCGGCATAATATACGCTTAAAAATTTTCACACGAATTTCGTAAAATTCGGTAACTTCTTTAGGATTCAGCATTAGAATTTTATAAATTGAGTGTATTCTATCCAAACAGCAACATAGACAATAAGCATGATAACACTCCTTCCATTCGAAAGATCAGATTTCCCCCTTTTTAAATCCTGGATTGGATCAGCAGAGGAACTATTGCAATTTGCAGGACCTTATTTTTCGTTTCCTCTTAGCGATCAGCAACTTGAACAATATATACAAAACCCAAAGCGCCGCGCTTTTAAAATAACAGATACAACAACCACAGAAACTATTGGTCACTGTGAATTAAACTTCGAACGAGACATCCCAAGACTCTGCCGCATTTTGATTGCAAAAAGTTCCGAACGAAATAAAGGCTATGGCAAAAGCACCATAAATGCACTGCTAAAACTACTTTTCATCGAAGGAAACTATGATATAGCTGATCTAAACGTTTATGACTGGAACTACAATGCAATTCGGTGCTATGAAACCGTAGGCTTCCGGATCAACGAAAATATTATTTCAACAGTAGCAATTGGAGATGAAACCTGGAAAAGCCTCAATATGCAAATCAATAAATCAACATGGAAAGCTAATTTAGCGCGATGAAAAACAAGCGAAAATTAAAGCATATCACCCTATACTTACTTATTATGGGTACATTGATCGGTTTTTATAGCTGGAAAATCGAGCCGCATTGGGTAAAATATGAACAGATCGATCTACCTATAAAACATTTACCCGAGGTATTGAACGGAAAATCATTGGTCCAGATTTCTGACATCCACATCGGAAACTATGTGGATAAAGATTTTATAAAAAGAACCTTCCGAGAAATCGCAGCATTAAAACCGGATATCATTGTGTACACCGGCGATTTTGTACGGCTCGTTAATCATAAAATACCCTTAGCTGAGCTTGATAAAGTCATGCAAGTTGCACCAAAAGGCAAGCTTCAGACATTGGCGATCCTAGGAAATCATGATTATGGAACGAATTTTAGGGACAGTGCTGCAGCAGACTCAATCGTGAGCCTACTCAAAGGATATAACATCAGCGTATTGAGAAATGAAAGTGTAACAATTCATGGGTTAAGAATATTCGGCATAGATGACCTTTGGGGAACGAATTTTAACCCTATCAAAGCTATGAAGGAGTATAACCAATCGCAAGCCAGTTTGGTCTTATGCCATAATCCAGATGCCGCAGACCTCAATGTCTGGAATGGTTACACTGGCTGGATTCTGGCAGGACATACGCACGCGGGTCAGATACGAATTCCATTTTGGGGCTCCCCGATCATACCTGTACGAAACAAAAAATATGATCAAGGAATAAAAAAAATAAGCGGAAACAGAATATTATATATCAATCGAGGACTGGGACACAGTATTCCTATCAGATTCAACGCCAGACCCGAGGTTACAATTTTCACCTTGAAAAAGGAATCACAAAATGAAATCCATTAGGTTCGATCCAACCTTTTAAAGAAGGTATGGATAAAATGCGGTATAAATAGTTTGCCTATAATCGTCTAAAGGATCTATTCCTTGCTGTCTACCCAAAACAGCATAGCTTGAACTCCAAAAATCCGAAACGATGAAAAGCTGACGCACAAAGCTTTTTAAATTCGACAATGGAATATCTCGACGGAACATAAATCAAAAACCGTCAATTTAAAGCATAAAAAAACCTTTGTTTGACGCCAACCACGATGATATCAAACAAAGGAGCTTATGATCAACACCTGACATGCCAAGTGTTTTCTTTCGTGCTAATATTCAATCAAAACCTCGGTTACTTGCGCACCTTGTTTTGCACTTTTGAATTTAAACTTCACCTTTTGGTTGAGGTTTAATTTCTGACCGACGAGACGATCATTGAAATATATTGATTGCTGCGTTTCGTTGTCCCTAATAAAACCGTAATTGGACTCGGTATTATAATGAACAACCTTTCCAAAAGAATAGTCTTCTTGAGGAGAAGCGTTATATGTCGGAGTTTCACCTTCTTTCAATTTTACCGGCGGTTTGTCTGAGATATTTCCGTATTCATCAACATAGGCAAACAATTCTTCTAATGACTTTCCCTTGTCATTGTTTGTTTTGTTGAATTCTTTTTTCTCATTTTTTTGTTGCTTTTTAAGTAGCTTCTTTTTTTCTCGTTCTTTTTTGTTAAATGTAATTTGGCTTTTGCTCATTCAATATGGATTAAAATAAAATGTTCCCGAAGAGGTTACGGACCTTTAGAGCTTCATTGAAAAGATAAAAATGCGAGGTATACTAAGGAGATATTTGCAAAGATAAGAAAAATTCTTCAGAAAATGTCTATTAAGCGTTTGTATTCATACTGATATCAACTTAGCGTGAGTTCATCGTTATTGATTTTAAGCTCGATCTATAGGTAATAGTTTTATGCGTATGTTTTTGTGAACGCCCCTAGAGCAAACGATAGTTTGACTAGCGGTGAGTTTAACCTTCAATTGTGAATAAGAGCCTATACTCTCGCATCCTTTCGCAAATATATAAACCCAATTGCAATACTAAAATTGAGAAATTCCATAAAACAAAAAGATCATTTAGACGTTACTTTTAAAAAAAACTATGGAAATAAGAAACATCGAAAGGGACGAAAGAGGCAATTTTATTGCAGAAGTTGAAAATAATGAAGCCGGAATTTTAGAGTATACCTGGCAAAACGATCATGAGTTCTCCATTGATCATACAGAAGTCTACGACGAGTATCAGGGAATGAGCGTGGGAAAAAAATTGGTACTGGAGGCTGTTGACTACGCCCGAAAGAATGACGCCAAAATTATCCCAAATTGTCCCTATGCGAAAGCTATCTTCGATAAAACAATAGCTTTTCAAGATGTATTGGCATAAAAAAGCCGTTTTATCCTATCGATAAAACGGCCTTTATACTGTATTGAGTGGATTAAATGACGATATTGATTATTTTTCCTTTGACAAAGATAATCTTTTTGATTTCCTTCCCATCTAAATGCCGTTGTACATCAGCATGGGCTTTAATCGTATCTTCTACTGCTTTTTGATCTAAATCAAGTGCCAATGACAGATTAAATTTCATCTTACCATTGAAAGACACCGGATAAGCAAATTCCGATTCAACTAAATATTCTGGTTTAAATACAGGATATGAAGCGTAAGATAGTGTACCAGCTTCATTACCCAACAGCGCCCACAACTCTTCCGTAATATGTGGTGCATAAGGCTGAAGAATAATGACAAGCTGTTCCAATATTTGTCTTTTATTGCATTTCAACTCGGTCAATTCATTGACACAGATCATAAAGGCTGAAACTGAAGTATTGAATGAAAAACGCTCAATATCATCTTCCACCTTTTTGATAATTTTATGTAAGGCTTTAAACTCTGCTTTGGATGGATCTTCATCGGAAACAGTGAAACTACCCTCAGCATCGTGGAACAGTCGCCATACTTTACGTAAAAACTTATAAACCCCTTCAATCCCATTTGTATTCCAAGGCTTAGCTTGCTCCAAAGGCCCCAAAAACATTTCATATAGTCGTAATGTATCTGCTCCATAGGATTCGATAATATCGTCCGGATTAACCACATTGAATTTGGATTTTGACATTTTCTCCACTTCGCTGCCGCAGATATACTTACCATTTTCCAACACAAATTCGGCGTTGGCAAAGTCAGGTCTGAAAGCTTTGAATTTTTCCAAATCCAACTGATCATTATAGACTATATTTACATCGACATGTAATGGAATTGTTTTATATTCGTTTCTCAACCCATAGGATACAAATTGATTTGTACCTCTACCCTCTTCATCCAACACACGATACACAAAATTAGAGCGCCCTTGAATCATGCCCTGATTAATCAATTTGCGGAATGGCTCTTCCTCATTTTGATAGCCCAAATCTTTCAAAAACTTGTTCCAAAAACGCGAATATAACAAGTGTCCAGTAGCATGCTCAGAGCCACCGATGTATAAATCTACAGCTTTCCAATAATCCACTGCTTCTTTAGACGCAAAATTACCTTCATTTTTTGGATCCATATATCTAAACCAATACCATGAAGAGCCCGCCCATCCTGGCATCGTACTCAATTCATACTCATATTGATCTTCATATTTCCAATCTTTTGCCCTTCCTAAAGGAGGTTCTCCTGATTCTGTCGGTAAATATTTATCAACTTCGGGCAATAAGAGCGGTAATTCTTCTTCTTTAATTAAATAAGGTAATCCATTTTTAAAGTAGACAGGAACGGGTTCTCCCCAATAGCGCTGACGACCAAAAATAGCGTCACGCATACGGAAGTTTATTTTTGCTTTACCTAATTTTAATTCTTCCAATTTAGCAATCAACGCAGGGACCGCCTCTTGGTAAGTCATACCATTGATAAAATCGGAATTGATGTATTTCCCGTCTTTATTAGGATCAGCTTCTTCTTCAATATGTTGGGTATCCGAAATAGGAATAATAGGAAGAGCAAAATGTTTAGCAAACACATAGTCACGTTGATCGCCACTCGGAACAGCCATTACAGCACCTGTACCATAACCGGCAAGTACATAATCTGCAATCCAAATTTGTACATCTTGTCCTGAAACAGGATGTTTAGCATAAGAACCTGTAAAAGCACCAGAAACTGTTTTCGTATCGGCCATACGATCCAATTCAGATTTTTTCGCCGTTTTCTCGATATAGGCATCCACTTCAGCTTGCTGCTCAGGTGTAGTCAATGCAGCCACCAATTCATGCTCTGGAGCCAATACGATGAACGAAACGCCAAATAGGGTATCTACACGTGTAGTGAATACCTCTATGTTTGTATTTAATTGTGGCACGGGAAATTTCACGGAGGCACCTACAGATTTCCCGATCCAGTTCCGTTGCATTTCAACCAAAGGCTCTGGCCAATCAATTGTATCTAAACCTTTCAACAAACGATCCGCATAGGCCGTAATACGCATAGACCACTGCATCATCTTCTTTTGCTCCACAGGATAACCGCCACGTTCAGAGACACCGTTGATTACCTCGTCGTTCGCTAACACTGTACCTAAAGCGGCACACCAGTTTACTGTACTTTCACGCAAATAAGCAATCCGATATTTCAACAATTCCCGTTGTTGTTTTTCTTCGTCAAAAGATTTCCATTCATCAGCGCTGAATTCCAAGACATCTTCATCGGAAACTGCTAAAATGCCAGCAGAGCCACTTGCAACAAACCTAGCGATTAATGTTTCGATCGGTTCAGCTTTATCTGACTCTTTATTATACCAAGAATCAAACAATCTCATAAAAATCCACTGTGTCCATTTGTAGTATGACGGATCAGAAGTACGTACTTCTCTACTCCAGTCATAAGAGAACCCAATATTATCCATTTGCTCACGATAACGATTGATATTTACCTCAGTCGTAACAGCAGGATGCTGACCAGTTTGAATGGCATATTGCTCTGCAGGAAGTCCAAAAGAATCATATCCCATCGGATGCAATACATTGAAACCTTTCAAACGTTTATATCTTGAAAAGATGTCCGAAGCAATATATCCCAGCGGGTGACCAACGTGCAGCCCCGCTCCGGAAGGATAAGGAAACATATCCAATACATAGTATTTTGGCTTTTGATGCGTATCGGACGTTTTATACGTTTGATGATCCGCCCAAAATTTTTGCCACTTTTTCTCTAATGATTTGTGATTATACTCCATTTTTATTCGTAAGGAATTTTTATGACTTGCGAAATTACGATTTTAATACTGAAATGTGATAAAAGTTTTGTAGTTTGAACAATAAATTATAGTATTGAAAAGTTAATTAAACATAGGAAGAAAACAGCGTTCGAATAGATTTTATCAAAGTAATTACAAGATTAATTCGAAATCTTCCACTCAAATAGTTACTTTCGCAAATAAATTTTTGCTTATTATGTCAGAATACGAATTAAGCACACAAAAAAGAAAAACAAAATCTGTATATGTATCTACGGTTATCAGTATCGCGCTCGTGTTGCTGGTAACAGGTATGTTGGGGTTACTCTTGGTGCACGCTAAAAATCTTTCGAAATACGTTAAGGAAAATATCGTCTTAAATGTCATCGTAAATGATGGCACAAGTGAAGGTGATGTCCTTTCACTACAAAAAGACCTTGAAAAAGATCCTTACGTACTTCGCACCGAATATATCAGTAAAGAATTGGCTGCAAAAAACTTGAAAGAAGATCTTGGTGAAGATTTCGTACAATATCTGGGGCATAACCCACTATTGCCTTCTTTAGATGTTTACATGAAAGAGAATTATGCCAATACAGATAGCATTAAAACTTTTATTGAAAAGATTTCCAAAAACAATAAAATTAAAGAAGTTGTATACCAAGAGTCATTAATTGACATGGTCAACAAAAACGTACGCATCATCGGAATGATTGTTCTTGCTTTTGCGGTTATCTTACTTATTATCGCCGTAGCTTTAATCAATAATACGAT
Source organism: Sphingobacterium sp. UBA6317 (assembly GCF_002440385.1). NCBI lineage: Bacteria > Pseudomonadati > Bacteroidota > Sphingobacteriia > Sphingobacteriales > Sphingobacteriaceae > Sphingobacterium > Sphingobacterium sp. UBA6317. The sequence goes on from NZ_DJTD01000025.1 coordinate 66,435, forward strand.
ACGTCTTGCGATCTATTCCCAGCGTTTCTTAATTAAAAGTATGCAATTGATTGGGGCGACTAAAAACTTTATTCGTAAACCATTTATAACATATGGCATCATTCATGGTTTATTGGGATCTTTGATAGCGATTTTACTGCTCATTCTAACGCTTAAATTTGCACAACAGCAAATACCGGAACTGGTTTTTTTACGCAACTGGTTTGAATTTGCAGTGATCTTTTTAGGCGTAATCCTGATTGGAATTCTCATTTCGGGACTTAGCACCTATTTCGCAGTAACAAAATATTTAAAGGCACAATCTAACGATTTATACAGATAAAAATGGCTCAAATAAAGAAATCTACTGAATCAGTCAATAAAGGTTCATTTGTATTCTCCAAAGTAAATTACCAACTGTTTATAGCGAGCTTAGCTATTGTAGTCATTGGCTTTACATTGATGTCTGGTGAAACTGACATTTATAGCTTTACCAAGATCACCTTGGCCCCTATTGTTGTTGTTCTTGGATTTGCGATCGGATTCGCGGCAATCCTATATCGTCCCAAAAACAAATCAAATTAAAGCGTAATCTTACCTCAAACAGATGTCTATTATTGAAGCTATCATCCTTGCTATCATTGAAGGATTAACGGAGTTTTTGCCTGTGTCTTCGACAGGTCATATGATCATTGCTACTGCCCTAATGGGTATTCAACCATCGGCTTTTGTCAAATTATTTACAATTGTCATCCAGTTAGGAACGATATTATCCGTATTGGTGTTATACTACAAGCGTTTCTTTAAAACACTATCATTTTACTACAAATTGATCATTGCAGCTATCCCCGCCTCTGTGTTGGGCTTGTTATTCAACGATTATATTGATGCATTACTGGAGAGTCCATTAATGGTCGCCGTGATGTTGGTTGTCGGCGGTCTCGTTTTACTTTTTGTTGACAAGTGGTTCAACAAACCAACTGTTGAAGATTCGGACAAGGTTTCCTACAAACAAGCTTTTATGATCGGGGTATACCAATGTCTTGCATTAATTCCGGGTACCTCAAGATCTGCAAGCACAATTATTGGTGGTATGGCCGAGAAACTAACACGTAAAGCTGCTGCGGAATTCTCCTTTTTCCTTGCTTTGCCTATGATGTTTGGCGCTTCTGCCGTAAAGCTTTTAAAGTTCTTTAAAGAAGGTAACACCTTCACGGGAGAAGAACTTAATTTGCTTATTATCGGAAATCTAATTGGTTTCGTTGTTGCAATCGTCGCCATTAAGTCTTTTATCGGCTTTTTAACCAAATATGGTTTTAAAGCATTTGGTTGGTACCGAATCATCGTTGGTGTAATTATTCTTGCCCTCCTACTTTCGGGTCATAGTTTACAAATTATCTAAAATCTTTGGATGGAAAATATAGAGGTTAGTGAAAACTCAGCAAAATTCAACTTTGCTGAAGGAGAAATGTTGTTGATCGATAAACCTTTAACATGGACAAGTTTTGACGTGGTTGGTAAAGTTAGAAACTCAATCAAACCATTAAAATTAAAAGTCGGTCACGCAGGAACTTTAGATCCACTGGCAACGGGGCTACTCATTGTATGCACCGGAAAACTAACAAAAAAAATAGACAGCTACCAAGCTGAGGACAAAGAATACACGGGTTCGATCACCTTAGGAGCGACGACGCCTTCTTACGATCTGGAAACAGAAATTGACCAAACCTTTTCAATCGATCACATCACGGAGGACATGATCTTCGAAGCGGCAAAATCCTTTGAAGGCGATATTCAGCAATTTCCCCCTGCCCATTCAGCCATAAAAATTAATGGCGAACGTGTCTATGAAAAGGCCCGTCGTGGCGAGGAGGTTGAAATAAAGTCCCGCCAGGTACGTATCAATAGCTTTATCATTGAAAAAATCGAGCTCCCCAACGTATATTTTCGTATATCCTGTTCAAAAGGAACTTACATCAGATCGTTGGCCTACGATTTTGGAAAATTCTTACAGAGTGGATCACATCTGAGTTCCTTGCGACGCACCAAAAGTGGAGATTATCGCGTAGAAAATGCTTGGAACCTTGAACAACTTATCGCTGAAATAAAACGTCATAAAGAAATCATTAAATAACTTTACCGTCCCATTTTATTGATTCTTTATCTTATTTTTGCAAAAACTCCTATAAATGAAAATCTACAGAAGTTTAGATGATTTCTCACCAGTTGAAAATGCAGTTGTAACCATCGGTACTTTCGATGGAGTTCATATTGGCCATCAAAAAATATTGGCTCACCTAAAGGAAGCAGCTCATAAAATTAATGGTGAGACAATTTTGCTTACTTTTTTTCCACATCCACGATTGATTATCAATCCAGACGATGATAGTTTACGCCTGATCAACGATATCGAAGAAAAGGTCAGTCAATTAAGCAAAGTGGGAATTGACCACTTAATTATCATTCCTTTTTCCCGTGATTTTTCCAATCAGACTCCGGAAGAATATATTAGCAATGTTCTTGTTGGCAAATTGGGCACAAAAAAGATTGTGATAGGCTATGATCACCATTTTGGCAAAGATCGAAAGGGTTCGATGGGCGATTTGGAGCAGTTTGCATCTATATTTGACTACAGCGTTGACGAAATTCCAGAGCAAGACATCAATGATATTGCAGTGTCCTCCACGCGCGTACGTGAAGCGCTTATAAAAGGCGATATAAGAACGGCTAATCTCTATTTAGGTTATCCTTTTGAATTAACGGGAACGGTGATTAGAGGCGACCAAATTGGTCGTACCATCGGATTTCCAACAGCCAACCTTCAGGTTCACGAACCTCATAAACTAATACCAGCCTATGGTATTTATGCTGTAGAGGTATACATCTATAATCATATCCAAAACATCACTACGGGAGAGTATAAAGAGGAAAGTCCAGTATCCATTGCGAAAGGCATGGGCTATATAGGAACCAGGCCCACCGTCGATGGCATGAATCGGGCTATTGAAATCAGCCTATTCGATTTCGATCAGGATATTTATGGCAAGACACTGCGTGTAAAGTTCCTTCATTTTATCCGACACGATGAACGATTTGACTCACTTGAAGAAATGAAAGCTCAGATCAAAGCAGACGAAGTCGAAATCAGAAGTCTTATTGGTTAGAACAAGTCTGTTAGCTATAAAACAAAAAAGCGGGAATTCCCGCTTTTTTGTTTTATAGCTATTTTTTCTCTTCCTTGCAAAAGAAGATATTATTTAATAAACGCCTCTATACCCAATCTGTAACTATCCAGGCCAAAACCACAGATCACCCCTTTACAATTCTTTGCGAGGAAAGAATGATGACGAAATTCCTCTCTTTGATGGACATTGCTTATGTGAACTTCGATAACAGGTGTTGTGATTGCTGCGATTGCATCCCCAATCGCGACTGAAGTGTGAGTATACGCTCCGGCATTCAACACAATTCCATCAAATTCAAAACCGACTTCGTGTATCTTATCGATTAATCCTCCTTCAGAATTGCTTTGAAAATAGGCTAATTCCACTGTTTCAAATTGTTGTTTTAGTTCTTCAAAATAGCTCAGGAAGTCCTGGCTACCATAAATTGATTTCTCCCTTACACCCAACAAATTTAAATTTGGGCCATTCAGTACGAGGATTTTTTTCATTGGAATAACATTAGTTTTGTGCTGGTCCATTGGCTAACTAAGCGAACCCATGCCATTTTCTGTTTAAGCAAATCGTTTTTAAGCCCTAACACATCATAAGAAGGGATCGTCCACGATCGGATATTTATTCTAATTGTATCCAAGCTGTCTTCCCTAATTGTCAATTTGTGCTAAAACTAAATTTAAAAATAAACTATATTGGTTTTACAGCATTTATCGCCAAAACAATATAGTTTATTTTTATTATAGATCGGTTTATAAAAATTTCTATAAATCGTTATAAATTGCCCGGAAACTTGAACGAAGTCCAAATGACACTACGCCAGATTTATTGACTACAGGTGTTTCATATTGTGCTTTTGCGTAACGTTGGGTATAACCAAGTTCTAAACGGAGGTTATACTTGGGATTAAGCACATAGGCAGCCTTAGCATCCGCATAATAGATATTATTCTTTATTCCTTGGGCAATATGATTTCCATATAGATTTGGTATTGTATTATAGGATTGGAAGATGTTACCGCCCATATTACTTCCATCAGGCAGATCAAGTCCATTTTGGGTAAACATACCCTGTAACGAAAAGTCCCATCTATCCCATGCATAATTCACAAGGCCAACAAGCTCTCTAAAGTTTGCCCCTTTCGGATGAGCCAATGGCTCGGCATTGTTACTATAGTTTGAATACGACTTAAAGTGTGCGTAAGTATATGGTCTGGCTGTATTATACTCGGCTAAAAAGTTCAGGTTTTTCACACCAAACATATCATATCCCCTAACACCAAGTTGTGCTCCCCATTTGTTATGCGCATATCCATTCCCGGCAAAAAACTCTTTCGCGGTAAACTCCCCCAATAAGAACTGACCATATGCCGTCAAATTATAGGGTAGTTTATATTTGGAAGTTAACCCCAAAAACATTTTATCAGGTGAAGTTGAGTTATTACTTTCGACAGGACGAATAAAGATAATTGGACTCAGATAACTAAAATCAAAACCTCTTTTTCCAGCTTCATCCTGCGCAGCCCAAACAACAGACTGAAAAAATCCTATCGATAATTTATTGGTCACATTCCAATCCAAATATTGAAAAGCCCCCCATTTTTTACCATCCCCCAAACGTGTATTATTCTGCCCTTCCATAGGAGTTGTACCGGTCAAATCCTGTCTCGGATGCGTCGGATCATTCATGTAGGCCCAGATCGACGTATATTGAACGTTTCCTATCGTGCCGGTCAATTTCAAATGTGCATAGTTTGAAGAAAAATCCGATAACAGCATGGATCTATACCCATCCCCAATAAAGTTCTTGTCATAGGCCAACGTCGCTTGAATATACTTATGTGCGTCATAGGTCATACTGGCTGTCGCATACATCCAGTCCATTTTATTTTTGGACTGAAATTTTGTATTTCCTTGACCAGGGATAACTTTATTGGCAACGATATAGTCATCCAAATATTTGGGAAATACCGCCTGACTTTCAAATGCGGAAGTATTGAATGTAAATTTATTACCCACGTTCAATCCTACCTGAAATCCTCTACTATTCATCCATGTCCGACGCTTGTCGCCTAACATATCCTTTCCAATATAAAGATCCGGTAAAAAATCAGCATAGAATGTATAATCTTCTTTCTCAACCTGCACCAGATGTTCATTAAAAATCTTACGCATAAACCAATTGGACGAAGAAACAGGCTTATTGGATTGGATTGAATCAAACTTGGCTAACAATAAAGAGTCTTTGATGACGAATGGTTTAGCAGCAGTGTGCATCCTCGTCTCAGTAGAATAAACCGCATCGTTCATTTTTTGATAAAAATGATACGAATAAGGCTGACTCTTGATCTGGGCAAAACCGCCGAAGGAAATACCTACCCCCATGCTTGCCAGCACAATTCGGAGTAAATTATTATTTTTTGTTATATTAAGCCTCATAAAATTATTTCAAAGATTATTTTTTCTAGCAAAATGCATTCCTAAACGCAAATTAACCGAATAAAAATGACTTTATTCCTATGTTCAGTCAATTTTATAATGCTAAATCGTATTTGCTATTCCTTTTATTCAAAAATATTTATATCTTGCATTTTAGTAAATAACCTTATAACATTAAAATCAGTCCTAGCAAGCATGAAACGCAGAACATTTATCCAAAACGCAAGCCTGTTAACCGCGGGTGCACTTACAAGCAAATTTTCATTTGCTCAAGAACATTCTTTTCCCACTGTACGAACAAGTAAAGAGAAAAGACTTTTCTCGAGCAAGGTCATCGAAGATGCAATTGTAGAATTTCAGAAAAATGTTAAAAATAAGGAACTGGCTTGGTTATTTAACAACTGCTTTCCTAATACCTTAGATACTACGGTATTTCCCTATGTTCAAAACGGAAGAAATTATACCTATGTAATTACAGGGGATATTGATGCCATGTGGTTGCGTGACAGCAGTGCACAGGTATGGCCATACCTTCCTTTTATGAAAAAGGACAAAAAACTACAGGATCTTATTGTTGGCTTAATCCAAAAGCAGAGTAAATGCATCAACATTGATCCCTATGCCAATGCATTTTATAACGATCCGACCAAAAAAGGCGAATGGTTCAGTGATCACACAAATATGAAACCTGGAATCCATGAACGAAAATGGGAAATCGATTCATTGTGTTATCCAATTCGATTAGCTTATCATTATTGGAAAGAAACGAATGACAATAGCCCGTTTAATGAAGAATGGTTAGAAGCGCAACATAAAATATATCAGACTTTTGTTGAGCAACAGCGTAAAGATAGTCTAGGCCCGTACAAATTTGAACGTACAACCTCCAGAGGCTCCGATACATTACAAGTAGATGGCTACGGATATCCTGTAAATCCAGTTGGTTTGATCTGCTCCAGTTTTCGACCGTCAGACGATTCTACCATTTTCTCCTTTCTTATTCCATCCAATTTATTTGCGATCGTTAGCCTTAGACAATCTGCCGAAATTTTGAAAAAGGTTAAAAATGAACATGAACTAGCTGTCAAAATGGAAGCTCTTGCGAATGAGGTCGAAACAGCAGTCAATACATATGGTATCATCGACCATCCGACAATAGGCCGGATATATGCCTTTGAAGTAGACGGTTTTTCGAGCCATCTTATGATGGATGATGCAAATATTCCGAGCTTATTGGCTCTACCTTATTTAGGGGCTGTCGATCTAAATAACGAAGTTTATCAACGTACACGTAACTTTGTTTTGTCTGATAAAAATCCATTCTTTTTTAAGGGAACAGCAGCGGAAGGCATTGGCGGACCTCACATAGGAAGAGATATGATCTGGCCGATGTCCATTATTATGCGAGCACAAACTTCGACAAATGATGATGAGATTCGCAATTGCATCAAAACGCTGGTCAATACGCATGGCGGAACTGGATTTATGCATGAGTCTTTTCATAAAAACGATCCTAAAAAATTCACAAGACATTGGTTTGCTTGGACAAATACATTATTTGGCGAATTAATTTGGAAAATATACAAAGAGAAACCATCTTTGCTTCAATAAAGCTGAAACTTGTAACACAATGTTATAAGTGGAAGAACTTATAACATTGTGTTATGGATAATTTATCAAAACCAGGTCCGATTGGCATTTTTGATTCCGGTTACGGAGGACTCTCCGTATTTAAGGAAATTCAACATCTTTTACCTCAGTACGATTATATCTATTTAGGGGACAATGCTCGGGTCCCTTATGGTACACGGTCTTTTGAAACCGTTTATAACTATACCAAACAATGTGTCTTTAAACTTTTTGATCTAGGCTGTAACCTTGTTATTCTGGCATGTAATACAGCTTCAGCAAAAGCATTAAGAACCATACAACAACATGATCTACCGCCGGGAAAGAGAGTCCTCGGCGTCATCAGACCCACTACCGAAATTGTACACAATTTTACGAAAACTAATAAGATCGGGATTTTAGCTACTACGGGAACGGTAAAATCTGAATCCTATAAAATAGAAATACATAAATTTAATCCAGAAATAGAAGTTTTTCAACATGACTGTCCTTTTTGGGTCCCTTTAGTAGAAAATAACGAAATCAATACAGAAGGCGCTCATTACTTTGTAGAAAAAGATATACGGGAACTTTTACAACAGTCCGATCAGATCGACGCTATTGTGCTTGCCTGTACCCACTATCCATTATTGCTGCCCGTAATCAAAAAATATACACCAAGCAATATCAATATCATTTCTCAGGGTCCAATTGTTGCAAATAGCTTAAGGGACTATCTCCATCGTCATCAGGAGATTGAAACTATTTGTTCCCAAAATGGACAATTGGCCTTCTATACGACAGATGATCCAAGAGACTTTGAAAGTAAAGCAAAAATATTTTTTGGAAAGCCGATAGCCGCAAGCCACATAAGTGTTTAACAAATAAAAGGCAATGATTTTTAAAACTTTTACTTCCTGGTCTTCGTTATGTTGATAAAAAGGCTAGTACAATGAAAAAGAACTTTATAACCATTGCTTACAATCAGGATACACAACATTGTGAATCCAAAGGATTTTCAAGTATTCAGGAAAGTGCAGATTATTTTAAAACTTTCGAGACATCTGCCCAGCCTAACTATGTACCGGTGTGTATCTACAATTTAAACACAAATACGATTCTAGATATAAGTGATTATTATGTAAACAAGGAAACTGAACTCCACCAAATCGTAAAACACTGCCTGGCGGAAAAATAACTCTTTTAATATTTAAAATCTATTGGCTGGCTAGCATCCTCACTTTCTTATTAATAGAGTTATATATTTATATTATTACATTCTGTAAAATAATATTTCATTAATTTTTAATATCTTCAAGCAGATAATCAGACCAAAAACAAGTCACAGATAATGAAAACCAAACTGACAATAAGCCTCTTAACAGTATCTTTAGGATTAACCGCATGTAATTCCAACCATGCGAATTCAAATTCGAGTTCGGATAGCAGTTCAAATGCTGCAACTGATACAACAAGTTACCCACCGGTAGAAACACAGAAGGCAAACACAAGTTATAAACCAGCATTTGCTGGACAAACGAGAATTCGGGGTACAAAGACAAGCACGCCGTTCGAAGGTAAAGTAATTGCTGAGGGATTAAAATCTCCGTGGGGCATAACCGCGCTGCCTGATGGCCGATTATTAATCTCAGAAAAAGAGGGGAATTTTCGCATTGCAACGGCGGACGGTAAATTAAGTGACCCAATAAAAGGTTTACCTCAAGTCAATAGCAGTGGGCAAGGTGGACTTTTGGGATTACGACTTGATCCAAAATTCGAATCAAACTGTATGATTTATTGGGTTTTCTCTGATAATACCGCTGCTGGGACGTTAACGGCTGTTGCAAAAGGAAAACTGTCTGCAGACGAGAAATCGATAGAAGGTGCTAAGGTGATCTATCAAGCTACTCCGGCTCATAAAGGGAATCTGCATTATGGTGGCCGTATTATCTTTGATAAAGAAGGAAACATTATTTTAAGTACGGGTGAAAGATCTGATTTGGTTACAAGACCATTAGCGCAAGATCTAAATGCTGCATTAGGCAAGATCTTACGGATCACTACTGATGGACAGCCTGCTCCAGGAAATCCATTTATAGGCAAGTCAAATGTCCGTCCGGAAATTTACAGTTATGGACATCGCAATCCTCAAGGGCTTGCCTTACACCCGGAAACTGGCGATCTTTGGGAAACCGAATTTGGTCCACGGGGCGGCGACGAGCTGAACAGAATTGAAGCTGGCAAGAATTATGGATGGCCAACGATTACGTATGGTATAGAGTATAAAGGCGATAAAGTTGGTGCGGGTATACAACAAAAAGACGGTCTGGAACAACCTGTCTATTATTGGGATCCGGTCCTCTCTCCTAGTGGAATTACATTCTATACCGGACAGAATATTCCAGAATGGAAGAATAATCTCTTTATTTGCGGTTTGAGCAGCATGCACATTGCCAGAATTATACTGAAGGATAACAAGGTGGTTGGAGAAGAGCGTCTATTAGGTAGTGAAGGACAACGATTTAGAGATATCACGCAGGGAAAAGATGGCGCGCTGTACGCTATCACAGATATCGGAAAATTATATAAAATTGATAAAAAATAAATTCCTTGATTCGACGCAGCCCCTCTCAAATGGGCTGCGTTTTATTTTGACTTGGCCCTCAAAAACACACTTTCAACTACTTTTATTGACCTTATTTTCTATATTTCTTTTCGAACATGACAAATACCATAGTTTGGCTCGATTATTGACCATCTATTAGCGAATCAATAAATTATTATATGGTAAAAAAAGAAAAAATGAAAAAATTGTTAGAAATTAATCCCTTGTCATTCTATATGACCAACTGGGGATTCGTAAACAACACCGCCCCAAAAAGAACGCGCAAAACCTGCCAATCTTCTCCCAAAAATTAAGCGTTCTTGCTTAAACAATTCAATTAAAATTTATTAAAATCATCTGCTGATATCCTCCATACGGATATTAAGTAAGAGATTTATTTCTTTTACTTAATCCGTTTGGAGGATATGAAGCTATGCGAAAAAATAGGCCAATAAGATCACGATAATAATACAAGCAATCATAATGTATTTATTCAATTGCCTATTTTTCTCTCCTTCGTCACTTTTATAGTGATAATCTCGTTTGTTGGGCAAATTCATAAGCTTGTTTTTATTCATGATGAAGTTACGGACTTTTTTCCATATTATTCGTGATGATAAGGTTCCCCCTTCATGATGGAAAAAGCACGATAAAGCTGCTCTGTAAAAAACAAACGAATCATTTGGTGCGAAAACGTCATCTTCGATAAAGCGATTTTTGATGTTGCCCGATCGTAAATTTTTTGATCAAACCCATAGGGGCCTCCTATAATAAATACCAAATGCTGAACACTTTGTACCATCATTTTTTCCAAATAAGCTGAAAACTCCAAGGAGCGAAATTCTTTTCCATGTTCGTCTAGCAGAACTACTAGATCTTGTGGTTGTAGCTGTTTCAAAATCAGCAAAGCCTCTTTATCTTTTTGCTGTTCAGCAGAAAGATTCTTGACATTCTTGATATCGGGAATAACGACAATACTGAAGTTCACATAAAACTTTAATCGCTTAATGTACTTTTCAATACCTTCAATTAGGTATTTGTCATCCGTCTTACCTATACAAAGTAATGTTATTTTCATCGAAATATATTATTTGTTTTTGCCATCAATAGCCAAATAAAAGCTAACTTGCTCGATCCAAAATAATGAATATCCATTAGCTTCCTGTCATTGTCGAAAAACTGTTCACCAACTTTTGTCTAAGACCTGTTATACTAAGTCTAAAAGCTACCATTCTAATAAACCCAAAGGCGCACAAAGTTCCGATTTTATTTAAAATAAAAACAATCAAAACGACAAAAAAACATTAACCCCATTTGTTCATTTAGTTTTAAAACATTTATTTTTGCGTACACCCTTAATACATCACGTTGAAAATGGATAATAACCTTGTTTTACTAGCGAAAACAAGCCGGACGCGGTAAACGAAAAAAACGAATTTAAATCATTCGGTTTTTTTCTGTTATTTAGGAATACTTATGTAAAATTAACCACTAAAATGGCGCATCATCAGGCATATCGTTCATTCGGGAGGGCATAGTAATACCTCCACTAAAACCTCCAGCACTAAAATCATCTGCAAAGTTTGGCGACGGATTCAAGGCCGAAGCAGAAAATGTAGCCGGCGCATCACCGAATCCATCTCCACTACCCATACCCGAAAACTCATCTTCTAAATCCACAAACTTCACAAATTTACCCACAAAGCGAAGTGGAACAATTCCGGTCTCACCATTACGGTGTTTTGCAATAATAACTTCACCGACACCGGCAGTAGGACGTCCCTCTTCATCTTCTGTCAAACCATAATATTCAGGTCGATATAAGAAAAGAACCATATCAGCATCCTGTTCAATAGAACCAGACTCCCGTAAATCGGACAACATAGGACGCTTACTATTGCCCGGTCTTGACTCTACTGCACGGCTCAATTGCGACAATGCAAGCACGGGGATATTTAATTCCTTAGCTACAGACTTCAACGCGCGCGAAATACTACCAATCTCTTGTTCCCGGTTACCCCCGCCTTTACCGTCTGCTTTACCGTGCATTAACTGCAAGTAATCGACGATCACCATTTGGATATCGTATTGTGCTTTTAGACGCCTACATTTTGCTCTAAATTCGAACACGTTCAACGCCGGCGTATCATCAATAATAATAGGCGCATCAGTTAATCGACCAATTCTCGAATGTAATTGCTGCCATTCATGATCAGCAAGATTTCCTTTTTTCAATTTCTCTTGCTCAATTTCGGTTTCACCAGCGATTAGACGATTGACGAGCTGAACAGATGACATCTCCAGCGAGAATACGGCGACTGCTTTACCGTGTTCCACAGCGGCATTACGCGCGACAGAAAGTACAAATGCAGTTTTTCCCATCGCTGGACGTGCTGCAATAATAACAAGATCAGAAGGCTGCCAACCTGAAGTCATACGATCCAAGGCTGTTAAACCCGAAGGCACACCTGTTAGGCCATCTGTGCGATCCCGGAGCATTTCAAGGTTAGAAATCGCCTCACGCATAATATCATCCATCTTTCTTGAATCTCTTCGCAAGTTATTTTGCGCGATATCAAACAAGCTTTTTTCGGCATGATCCAAAAGATCGAAGATATCTGATGTTTCATCATATGAACTATTGATAATTTCGGTAGAAACCTTAATAAGCTCACGCTGAATATATTTTTGAGAAATAATACGGGCATGATACTCAATATTAGCTGCAGAAACCACGCGATCTGTCAATTGCGTAATATAGTAGGCACCGCCGACCATTTCAAGAGCCCCCATCCGTCGAAGTTCCGAGGTAACTGTCAATATATCAATTGGAGAAGTCTTTTGAAAAAGGCCAAAAATTGCTTCAAAGATCTTTTGATGTGATTCTTTGTAAAACGATTCTGGTTTTAGAATATCAATAATTTCACTCAGCGCATTTTTCTCCAGCATCAAAGCCCCCAAAACAGCTTCTTCAAGGTCCACTGCCTGCGGCGGAAGCTTACCCAAACCGCTCACCAAATTATTTAATTTGGTACGACGTTCGCCATAATTACCCCGTTTGTTATTATCCGTGTTATTCGCTTCAAAATTACTGTCGTTCATCATGATATTATATCAGAAATATAGCTTTGCTATCCTTATAAATTTTAGATAGGATAACAAATGTATAAAAAATAAAATTCACCACCATGAGGATTTACAAACAGGGAAATTCGACGATCAGATCCGAACCCCCAAAAAGCTTTGATGGACACAGATTTACAGGATTAGTTTTCAACACATACTGTTGAAAAGATGTTGAAAATAAAAATTTACCACTCAAAATCAATACTTTAAAAAATGTTAATAACTTAAACTATTGTGAACAAGCAAAATGGTCAAAAACAAATTAATATCCTCCACTACCATCAAAATAAACTGACTTTGATATGAAAACAAATCCCTTTTTTAGCACCGAAAAATATTCATATATTGTATCTTTGTAAAATGACGCACGATTCCTCAACACTAAAGCCCTACAAAGATACCAACGATGGGAAGAAGAAACAGGTAGCAGATATGTTTGACAATATCTCGCATTCCTATGATTTTTTGAACCATTTCATGTCTTTGGGTATTGACATTATATGGCGTAAAAAAGCCATCAATTCCTTAAAGTCCATAAAACCGCAACTGATGTTGGATGTAGCGACAGGAACTGGTGATTTTGCACTGGAATCAATTAAAATCTTGAATCCAAAAAAGATTATTGGTGTCGATATCTCCCAAGGCATGCTTGAAGTCGCCAAGAAAAAGATTGCAAGCAAGGGATTAGCGAATCAATTTGAAGTTCAGTTAGGAGATTCTGAGCGGCTTCAATTCGAAGATAATACCTTCGACGCAGTTACTGTAGCATTTGGTGTCCGCAATTTTGAAAATCTGGAAAAGGGCTTATCTGATATATACCGCGTATTAAAGCCTGGTGGGAAAGCTGTTATTTTAGAATTTTCTAATCCGAAAAAGTTCCCCATTAAACAATTGTATAATTTTTATTTCAAGTTTATCACACCAACCATTGGAAAATTCTTTTCAAAAGATTCCAGTGCATATGAATATTTACCGGAATCCGTTGCTCAATTTCCGGACGGCCAAAAGTTCGTGGCCATAAACAAAAAAGCTGGTTTTAATGAAACTATTGTTAGACCACAGACGTTTGGCATCTGTACCATCTATATTGCTACAAAATAGGGTGGCCGAGGCGCTTTTTTTTAGGGAAAATCTGATTAAATTTTAAATACCAACTAGTTACAATATATGACTAAAACAGTTTTTATTACAGGAGCAAGTTCCGGCATCGGTCAGGCTTGTGCCGAAGTTTTAGCGAAAGAGGGGTATAATCTTTTACTTTGCGCGCGCAGGTTAAACCGTTTAGAAACATTAAGAGATACACTACTTGCGGCCTACCCGACTATTCAGATCCATATATTTGAGCTCGATGTCCGAGATGCTGAGCAAGTTGCAAACCAAATTGAAGGTTTGCCCCCCGAATGGAAAAAAATAAATGTTCTCATCAACAATGCTGGGTTGAGCCAGGGATTAGATCCTATTCAAGATGGTGATATCGGCGATTGGGACAGAATGATTGATACCAATATCAAAGGCTTATTGTATGTAACTAAAGCTGTGATACCCCTTATGGATACTGACAACGGCGCTCATATTGTTAATTTAGGATCTATTGCAGGGAAAGAGGTGTATCCGAATGGAAATGTGTACTGTGCGACCAAACATGCTGTCGACGCGTTGACTAAAGCGATGCGTATTGATTTGCTAACGCAAGGCGTTAAGGTAACCTCTATTGACCCCGGAATGGTAGAGACTGAGTTTTCGGAAGTTCGTTTTCATGGAGATCGAGAAAGAGCTAAAAATGTTTACAATGGTGTACAACCTCTAACAGGTAAAGATATTGCCGAAACGATTCTTTTCGTCATTACCAGACCTGCACACGTCAATATAAACGATCTCTTAATCATGCCTACAGCGCAGGCTACAGGCACACTTGTCAATCGAAAATAATTTAAATATCATGTCATTAGAAATACAAATAAATCAAGACATTAAGGCAGCAATGATCGCAAAAGACACGGCAAAATTACGTGGTTTACGTGCCATTAAAGCAGCTATCCTCTTAGCGAAAACAGAAAAAGGTCATGCAGAAGATCTTAGCCAGGAGGCGGAGATTAAAGTGTTACAAAAACTTGTCAAACAACGTCGCGAATCTGCTGAAATTTATAAGACTCAAAACCGTGAAGATCTGTATGAAATTGAAGTCGAGGAAGAAAAAGTAATTGAGGCTTACCTACCCAAACAGTTAAGTAAAGAAGAAGTTGAGACCGTCGTCAAAGCAATTATCGCTGAAACAGGGGCTTCTTCCATTAAAGATATGGGTAAAGTAATGGGCGCGACAAATCAAAAGCTTGCAGGACAAGCTGATGGCAAAACAATCTCTGAAGTCGTTAAAAGTCTTCTCGCATAAAAGTTTTCAAATCACTCGAGTCAAATTAAATCGGGTATGTCTTCCCTGATATATCGATTTAATTTGACTCTTTTTTTTATTTTAATGATGGATTTTCAGTGGAACCTCAAGAAGTTTGATGAACTCAACAATAAAGAACTGTATCGTATCTTAAAGCTTCGAATGGAAGTTTTTGTTTTGGAACAAGAATGCTTATATCCTGAATTGGACGATAAGGACTTTGCTTGTCTCCATCTTTGGGCGGAACACAATGATGATATCATTGCATACACGAGATTAGTTCCCCCTGGTCTCTCCTATCCGCAGGCTTCCATCGGTCGGGTCATTGTCGCTGAGCAAGCTCGCGGAACCGGTTTGAGTCAACAATTAATGATTCATTCCATCGAATCTCTCTATAAAGAATTTGGTGAAGGCGAGATACAAATAGGCGCACAATTTCATTTAAAATCCTTTTATGAAAAATTAGGGTTTAAACAAATCTCCGAGCCCTACCCTGATTACGGAATCCTTCATATTGATATGATTAAACCCACAATTTAGTAAATTCAGGCATGCAAAACGTTGTCATCATCACGGCCGCTCTATTTGGCGGCCTCGCTATTATCCTAGGTGCATTTGGAGCCCATGCGTTCAAAAAAATCCTATCCGCTGAAAAACTGGAATCCTTTGAGGTCGGCGTGCGATATCAAATGTATGCTGCACTAACCCTATTGATTCTAGGATTCAATTTTCGGTTTGAGCTTCAGTCTGAACGAGTGGCATTTTATCTGATCACACTAGGAACTATTTTATTCTCTGTAAGTATATATTTTCTATCGTTTGCTGAATACTGGAAAAAGAATCTAAAGTTTCTTGGCCCAATTACCCCGCTCGGCGGATTGCTTATGATCGCAGGCTGGGTTGCTGTTATCGTTCGTTTTTTGTAGATTTGAAATAAATATGGCAATGATGTCTGCCCTGAACCGCCCTGATAAGCTGATGACGTCTACTATTTTAGTATAAAACAACAATTTTATATAAAGTGTAGACTTATGGCTATAACACATTCAAATCAAAGCAATCTTCATTTTTTTCTTAAATGGCTTATCTCCTGTAGTGCGATAGGTTTCATTGTCGGATCTATTTGTGCGTTTTTTCTCTTTTCCCTCAATTGGGTAACGCAGTACCGGGAGGCTCATCCTTGGATAATTTATGGACTTCCCCTAGCGGGATTTGCCATAGCGTTGTCCTATAAGTATTGGGGCGATCCATCAAGCAAAGGAAATAACCTGCTGATTGAAGAATACCTTCATCCCCAACGCCGCATTCCGCTTATCATGGCGCCGCTTGTCTTATTCGGAACTTTACTTACACATCTGTTTGGGGGTTCGGCAGGCCGTGAAGGAACTGCTGTACAGATCGGTGGAGCAGTTTCCGATCAGCTTAATCGCTGGTTTGACTTCGATAAAACTGAACGTCGCATCTTAATTTCGATCGGCATCACTGCAGGATTCGCCGCTGTGTTTGGCACCCCGCTCGCCGGAACGATATTCGGCCTGGAAGTACTATTGATTGGCAAAAAAAGATATTTCGGTATCCTGCCCTGTTTATTTACCGCCTTTTTTGCAAACTTCAGCTGTCAATTATGGAATATTCCACACACCCATTATCCACTTCATGATGTTATTCCAATGCTGTCCTTAACCAATATTGGATTTAGCCTTGCCGCAGGCATTCTATTTGGCGTTACAGCATGGCTTTTTACATTTGCCAGCGATTTCTTTAGCCTTCAATTCAAACGAATTAAATATCCTCTGCTTAGACCGGCGATTGGCGGTATTATTTTGGTACTTATCATTACGTTATTTCACAGCAACAGCTATATTGGACTTGGCATACCAATGATTCAGAATGCATTTGTCGATCAGTCGAATTATTATGACTTTATCATTAAATTGCTTTTAACGACTTTTACCCTTTCTGCCGGATTTAAAGGCGGAGAAGTCACCCCGCTATTTTTTATTGGGGCAACCTTGGGGAGTGCATTAAGCACCGTTATTCCACTTCCCATCAGCCTGCTGGCTGCCATGGGCTTTGTAGCCGTATTTTCAGGCGCTACAAACACCCCGCTCGCCTGTATTGTAATGGGTTATGAATTATTTGGGATTCAACCTATCTTATTTATAGCGATAGCGTGTATAGTCGCTTTTTTATTTTCCGGAAAAAAAGGAATTTATATTGCACAAAAAGGCGGTTTAAAGGAAAAATTATACCGCAGACTCAATTTATAAACAAGCAATACGCTTTCAGCTTCTTTGTCTATCTCCTTGTGTTCCATTATGGACTACTTCAAATAAACACAAGATCGGACAAAAAAACATGCTAAAAAGAAGAGTGCAGATTACAAGAATGGATAGATGACATCTGAACTACAGTAGTTTTCCGTGCAGAAAGAATGCTGCAACAGTAAAATAGATAATCAATCCGGAGACATCCACCAACGTTGCAACAAACGGCGCTGATGCTGTCGCTGGATCCAAACCGAACCGACGTAGGATAAATGGAATAAACGATCCCGACAAAGTTCCCCATAAAACAATAAACAATAAGGAAACCGCAACCGTAAAGCCAATTGAAATCCAATAAGGACCATAGTCATATAGACCAAGAAAATGCCAGGCCAATATCCGTAGAAATCCGATCGAACCTAATATCCCACCTAAAATTAAACCGGAAGAAACTTCGCGCTTCATCACATACCACCAATCTTTAAGCTTTAACTCTCCGAGCGCCATGGCACGAATAATTAAAGATGCCGCCTGCGACCCCGAATTACCTCCACTGGATATAATTAAAGGAACAAACAAAGCAAGCACAACCGCTTTTTCCAATTCCCCCTCAAAAAAGCCCATTGCTGAGGCTGTAAGCATTTCGCTAAAAAACAAAATGATTAACCAGCCAGCTCTTTTTTGAATCAATTGCAACAAGGGGGTTTTGGTATAAGCCAGATCCAATTCTTCCATCCCTCCAAATCGCTGGATATCTTCTGTATCGCGATCTTCAATTCGGTCCAACACATCATCAAATGTCACAATTCCAACCAACACCCCTGCTTCTGTAACGATAGGCAAAGCACTGCGGTCATATTTTTGAAAAATCTCGAAGGCCTCTTCCATGGGTGTAGAGGCTTTAATCGCGGCAAAATTGTAGTCAATTAAGTCGGAAATCTTAGTAGAAGAATCCGATAGTAGTAATTGACCAATTTTCAAGTCATCGATCAATACGTTTTTCTCATCAACTACATAAATAAAATTGAGCGTTTCAGCTTTCCTTCCAAAAACTTTAATATGCCGAAAGACATCATCAACAGTATAATAAGGACGAACTTGCACATACATTGGTGTCATAAGTCGGGCTATACTATCCTCTTTATATCCGATCAGCTCCAAAGCCATTTGCTTCTCACGCTCATTCAATAGATTGATCAGATATTTAATCAGATCATCCGGCAATTCCGACAATAATTCATTCCGGGTATCCGGCTTCAAATTATTCAGCAATTCGGACAGCTCATGCTCCGTCATGGATTTGATCAACGTATATTGAACATCCATTTCAAAAAAAGAAAAGATCTCCAATCTATCCTCCAAAGGATAGTCCATAAACTCTTGATGTTGCTCCCCTTTACTTAAACGCGATATTTCTTCCGCGATATCGGCCGGGTGTAATGCTGAATTTTGTTCCATTGGAAGAAAATTTTAATGGATTTAGCGCAAAAGTAGCTTATTTTGTATTATTTTCAACAATCTGAAAAACTATTTTTTCCAATGGGAATTAGGGCCAGCTTTTCATAAAATCGTCTACCACTGCGCTGAACGGTCCATTTGACTTCCCATGCCCATTGAATTTACAATAGCTTAAAAATTAATTAATCCAGGTGCAAGCTCTACAGGTTCAAGCCCCGCCTTAAACAACCGTGCTTTTAAACCACCTTGCAGTACAATGGTCCCGTCATTTACGTGTAGCCAGCTACCTTCACGCAAGCCTATAACAGGTTGGCTGTTCAATTGATGAAATTCCTGAATTCGCGTTTCCCTCGTCTCTCCTTTATGTGTAGAATTTGGATCTGGATCCAAATAATGTGGATTGATATTAAAAGGTAAGAAACCAAGTGCGTTAAAACTAGGCGGATAAACAATAGGCATATCATTCGTGGTTCCAATTGTTAATCCGGTCAAATTGGACCCCGCGGATGTGCCCACATATGGAATCCCCTTTGCTACTTGTACGCGCAGTTGCGGAACCAAATCCAGATCATACAGCGTTTTTAAGAGTAAAAATGTATTTCCTCCACCAATAAAAATAGCTTTAGCATCCTGAATAGCCTTCTTCATATTGTCAAACTCATGGAGCCCCCTAACCGTCACGCCCTCATCTTTCAGGGCATCTTGTACCTTAGCGGTATAAGCATCAAAGGAAATTCCTGAAGGTCTCGCAAAAGGGACAAACAGCAATTCGTCTGACTGAATAAATTCGACAAAATCGTGCTTAATATAAGCTAAAAACTCACTCCCATGGATCGTGCTTGTACTTACGACCAATAACTTGTACGCTGGATTAATCTTCATCTTCTATCGTTAAAACATTAAATAAAAAGTACCTTTGGCTTTATTAATTGCGAGGCCAAAGGTACAGTTTTCGTTCCTTACTATAGGCTATTTCTTATCAGCAGGCTTTTTTTCTGCACCCAATCTTTTATTTTCTTGCAGTGCCTTATGTAAAAGATATTCTATCTGCCCATTAACACTTCTAAACTCATCTGCAGCCCATTTTTCCAATGCTTTGTACATTTGGTCGTCTAAGCGTAGCATAAAGTTTTTCTTATCCGCCATTTCATTTCGTTTATTGGTACAAAGTACCTGTATTTACAATTGGTGTCGCTGCTTTCTCTCCACAGAGTACAACCATTAAATTGCTGACCATTGCTGCTTTTTTCTCGTTATCCAACTCTACAATATCTTTCTCAGACAATTTATGCAAGGCCATTTCCACCATCCCAACTGCACCATCTACGATCTTTGCCCTTGCGGCCACAATTGCTGCCGCCTGTTGTCTTTGAAGCATCGCACCAGCGATTTCTGACGCGTAGGCCAAATGGCTGATTCTTGCTTCCTTAATAATAACGCCAGCTGGCGCCAAACGATCCGACAACTCCTGCTCAAGAATATGGTTTACGGTATCTCCTCCCTCCCGTAAGGTTATTTCAGCACCTTCATCTTCCAAGTTATCATACGGAAAGCTTCCAGCCAAATGTCTTACTGCTGCTTCACTCTGCGTGCGTACATAAGATGTATAATTACTGACATCATAAGCAGCTTTATACGTGTCACCCACTTGCCACACGATCACTGCCCCAATCTCAATTGGGTTTCCCATCTTGTCATTTACTTTCAGCGTCTGTCCTTGCAGATTATCCGAACGAAGACTTATTTTAATCGTCGAATACAACGGATTGACAAAAAACAAACCATTTTCCTTAACGGTACCTACATATTTTCCGAAGAAATTCAGCACACGTGAATGATTTGGATTAATAATCATCAATCCCTTTAAAATAAAAAAAGTAGCAATCATTAATACCACTCCCAATACAACATACAGCGAACTTTCTTCTACGCTCGCAAATGAAAATATAGCTGCCACAAACGAGACAACAGCTATCAATAAAGCTAAATAGCCTGACATTGGTTTAATTAGTTTTTCCATAATTGTTAATATATATTTGATATCATTTTAATATCATAAATATACTACAATAATTTTCATATTTCAAAGGAAAATTTAAAATTGCTATTTTTGATCATGCGCAAAAAATCCTTTCTACCCTTAGTCAATTCGACGACAGAAATACTCATCCTTGGCTCGTTGCCCGGAGATAAATCTCTGGCAGAAAATGAATATTATGCACATCCACAAAATCGCTTTTGGAAAGTAATCACCAATTTGTTCAATGCACCGGAACAAACAAATTATACGGAGAAGATAGATTTATTACTCAAAAACAACATTGGTCTTTGGGATGTTTGTGCGGAAGCCTCTCGTCCCGGCAGTATGGATTTAGCCATACAAAATGAAGTTCCGAATCCGATTGACGAGCTGCTGCAAACCTTTCCCACAATCACACAAATTATTTTTAACGGACAAAAAGCGTACAGTTTGTATTTAAAGCATTTCAACAAACGAGAAGACATTATGTACAGATGCTTACCCAGCACAAGTCCGGCCAATGCGAAAAGTAATCTCGAAAATCTAATTCAACATTGGCGCATAATAATAAGTGATTAAATTACACGAATAAGGTTCTTTAATTCAGTCCTATTGCTTATTTTTGCCCTAAGATGTCAGATTTAAAATACAATCAACGAGGCGTATCCGCAGGGAAAGAGGATGTGCACAATGCGATAAAAAATATAGATAAGGGTCTGTTTCCCAAAGCATTTTGCAAAATAATTCCAGATATTTTGGGTGGAGATCCAGACTGGTGTAATATTATGCATGCGGATGGTGCTGGTACCAAATCTTCATTGGCTTATGTATACTGGAAGGAAACCGGTGATATTTCAGTGTGGAAAGGTATAGCACAGGATGCAATTATCATGAATATTGACGACTTGCTTTGCGTGGGAGCCATCGATAACATTCTTTTATCCTCAACGATTGGCAGAAATAAAAATCTTATTCCTGGAGAGGTGATCGCAGAAATCATCAATGGCACAGAAGAGATTCTATCTGAACTTCGGGATTTGGGAATTGGCATCTATTCTACAGGAGGTGAAACGGCCGACGTTGGCGACCTTGTTCGCACCATCATTGTTGATAGTACGGTGACCTGTCGTATGAAACGTGAAGACGTCATTTCAAATCATCGCATCAAAGGTGGCAATGTAATTGTTGGATTGGCATCGAATGGAAAAGCAACCTATGAACAGACGTACAATGGCGGAATGGGTTCCAATGGACTAACTTCTGCACGTCATGATGTATTTAACAAAAAAGTAGCTGAAAAATATCCTGAAGCGTATGATCCAGCTGTTCCTTACGAACTAGTTTTCGCTGGAAGCCAGGACCTCACCAATGAAATCGAAGTTGAAACAGGAGAAAAAATAACTGCGGGTAAGCTTGTTCTTTCGGCGACGCGTACTTATGCGCCTGTTATCAAACAAATACTGGACAAGTATCGTTCACAAATCGACGGAATGGTGCATTGCTCAGGTGGAGCGCAAACAAAGGTTTTACACTTCGTTGATAATGTGCATGTCATCAAAGATAATCTTTTCCCGATCCCACCTCTTTTTGAATTAATACAGAAAGAATCCAATACAGACTGGAAAGAAATGTACAAAGTATTTAATATGGGACATCGTATGGAATTATATGTACCGGAATCAATTGCATCGGATATCATTGCTATTTCAGAGTCGTTTGGCATTCCGGCTCAAATCATAGGTCGCGTGGAAGAATCTACTGCTAAAAAAGTTACTATAACCTCTCCTTACGGAGAATTTATCTACGAATAAAAGATTTTCATCCCTGTCCCCTGCTTATACAGGCGACAGGGCTATTTTTTCAATTTGGTATAAATGAAAGAGAAACTTCTTGTGGGCTGGAAAGAGACCCTTGATTTACCTGAATTGGGAATATATGGTATAGAAGCAAAAGTCGATACCGGTGCTGCTTCATCGGTACTACATTGCAATTCGTACGAGATCGTTAAGGAAGATGGTCAGGATTGGATTATCTGTGAACTTATAACAAATTTTGGGACAAAAGAAACAAAAACACTGAAGTTAAAACTCTATAGGACAAAACTAGTGAAAAGTTCTTTTGGCCAAGAAGAAAAGCGTTACTATATCCGCACAACAGCAACATTATATAACCAGGTATTTAGCATTAAGATCTCCTTTAGAAATAGATCACAAATGACCTATCCTATGCTGTTGGGTAAAAATTTCTTAAACAAAAGATTTTTGGTCGATGTTTCCAAAGAAAATCTGTCGACGAAGACCCTGGTAAAATAAAACAATTAGCCAAGCTATTTTGTTATCTTAGCACAAAATATATTCAATATACAAATCGTGAAAATTGCCGTATTATCGACAGTAAAGAGTTTATACTCAACTCGTCGTCTCGTAGAAGCCGCACAACAAAGAGGACACGAATGTGTTGTCATCGATCACAGCAAATGTTATGTAGGCATTCAACAAGGTAAACCCAGTATTCATTATAAAGGACAGGATCTCAGTGATATTGATGCCATTATTCCCCGGATAGGAGCATCGGTAACATTCTATGGATCTGCTATCGTTAGACAATTTGAGGTGATGGATGTCATTTCCGCGAATCCCAGTCAAGCCATTACGCGTTCCCGAGACAAATTGAGATGCCTACAGATTTTATCCGGGGCAGGTATCGGACTCCCGATTACAGGATTTGCACGCACAGCCTCCGATGTGGACGATCTCATCAGTATGGTAGGTGGTGCTCCTTTAGTCATTAAACTACTCGAGGGAACCCAAGGTATTGGTGTTGTACTTGCCGAAACCAAAAAAGCGGCCTCTTCTGTTATAGAAGCGTTCTACGGCCTGGGCAATAACATCCTGATCCAAGAGTTCATCAAAGAGTCTAAAGGCTCTGATATTCGTGCATTCGTGGTTGACGGCAAAGTTGTTGGAGCGATGAAACGCACGGCGAAAGAGGGTGAGTTTAGATCAAATATCCATCGGGGTGGCACCGCTCAGATTATCCGGTTAAGTAAAGCTGAAAGAGAAACAGCAATTGCGGCTGCGGCACAGCTAGGACTTACGGTTTGTGGTGTAGATATGATTCCTTCTGACAGAGGCCCTTTAGTACTGGAAGTAAACTCATCTCCTGGTTTGGAAGGCATCGAGAAAGCGACAAAAAAAGATATTGCCTCAGAAATTATACAATATATTGAGAGACAATATGAAGCAAAGCAAGCTCAAATGCCTAAAGTCGTTAAGAAAAAGAAAAAAAGAGAAAGTAAATTATAAAATTACCGGATTAGCAACTAAAAGAGGCTGTCTCAAAATGCAGTCTCTTTTTTTGCATTATCTAAGGTTTATTATTTGTCTTAACTGTTTGATTTTCATATATTTATAGTGTAAACAAAAAGGATATATC